>JBBANJ010000003.1:0-146261 GCA_040402055.1 Ilumatobacteraceae bacterium | reverse complement strand
CACAGACGCTCGTTTGAGTGAGGCTTTGGCACCGTAAGTTCGCGATGCGGTTGTTGGGATTGTTGAGGAGCGAATCTCAACCATTCGTGATGCGGACCAGATTTTGGTGTTGGAAGATGGTGCCTGCGTTGGGCTCGGAACACATGATGAACTGTTGGCTACGTGTCCTACGTTCCAAGAAATCGTTGAATCACAAGCTGCAGTAAATGAGGGTGCGATATGAGCACTGAGAACGAAACAAAAGAAGAAAAACCAGCCCAGCACATGCCGGGCTCCGAGCTTCGTACATCACGTATGAGCACAGTGGGAATGCCTGTTGAAAAATCAGAGAATTTCTCGGAAACTGCACAACGCTTAATTCGTTTGATGGCCGATGAAAAGTATCTCGTGGTATTGGTGATGTTTCTTGCCGTAGTCAGCGTTGCGCTGGTAGTTCTTGGCCCGCGAATCCTTGGTCATGCAACAGACATTTTGTTCGATGGGCTCACAAAGCGCGACGGACAAACTGGCGTCAATTTCACTTCCTTGCATCGCACGTTGGAATTAGCTCTTGGTCTTTACGTTTTGTCGTTCATTCTGGCGTACAGCCAGACATTCATGCTTGCTGGTGTAGTTCAGCGAACCATGTTCACATTGCGTGCAGATGTTGAGGCAAAGATTCACAGATTGCCACTGAGTTACATTGACCGTCACTCACGTGGCGACTTATTGAGTCGTGTCACGAATGACATCGACAACATTTCTCAGAGTTTGCAGCAGTCGTTGAGTCAACTCATCACGTCCTTGCTCACTATTGCGGGCGTATTGATCATGATGCTCGCCTTGTCTCCAATATTGGCCATCATTGCAATCATCACTGTGCCGTTATCAATCACCACGATGAATCGCCTGGCGCGTCGTTCGAAGCAGAAGTTCATTGCCCAGTGGTCACACACCGGTGCGTTGAATGGCTTGATAGAAGAAACGTTTACCGGTCATGCGATTGTGAAGACATTTGGTCGTCAACGCAGTGTTGAGGATCGTTTCGCAACTACAAACGAGAAACTCTACGAAGCAGGGTTTGGTGCTCAATTCATTTCTGGGTCTATTCAGCCAGCCATGATGTTCGTCGGCAACTTGAACTACCTGATGATCGCAGTCGTCGGAGGTTTACGTGTTGCCTCTGGTTCGATGGGGCTCGGTGATGTGCAGGCATTCATTCAGTACTCACGCCAGTTCACGCAACCACTCACACAGACCGCGTCAATGATGAATGTGCTTCAGTCGGGTGTTGCTTCTGCGGAACGTGTCTTTGAGGTTTTGGACGCCGAAGAGGAAAGTGTCGAAGCTGAGTTCGTTGCTTCTCCGCCAGTGCAAGGACGCGTTGCATTTGAAAATGTGAGCTTTTCGTACAACCCTGATCGACCATTGATTACAGACCTGTCGCTTGTGGCTGAACCGGGAACCACTGTGGCCATTGTGGGGCCAACGGGTGCTGGTAAGACCACCTTGGTAAACCTCATCATGCGGTTCTACGAACTGAACGGTGGTCGCATCACTCTTGATGGCCGAGATATCTCACTCATGCCCCGCAGTGAATTACGTTCAAACATCGGCATGGTGTTGCAGGACACCTGGCTCTTTGGTGGAACCATTCGCGAAAACATCGCATACGGAAAGCCATCTGCAACTGAAGAGCAAATACGTGCCGCGGCAAAGGCTGCATATGTAGATCGTTTTGTTCATTCATTGCCACTGGGGTACGACACCATTCTGGATAATGAAGGTGGAGCCGTAAGTGCTGGCGAGAAGCAATTGCTCACTATCGCGCGTGCATTCTTAGCTGACCCGACGATTCTGATTCTTGATGAAGCAACAAGTTCGGTAGACACGCGAACTGAAGTACTGATCCAGCGCGCAATGGTTGCCTTGCGTAGTCAACGCACAAGCTTTGTTATTGCGCACAGACTTTCCACCATTCGTGACGCAAACGTGATTCTTGTAATGGAAGATGGCCGGATAGTGGAGCAGGGTTCTCATGAAGAGTTACTTGCATCACGCCGTGCATATTTCCGTTTGTATCAGTCGCAGTTCTCGGGCGCTGCAACTGACGTTGACTAATTAGTTGACTTTGCTGATGATGTCTTCGCCGTATTGAGCGAGTGTGTCAGCTGTTCCGCGGTAGAACAAGAACGCAGGAACGATGACTCGTTCGACGCCAAGAGCCTCAAGTGCGCTGATTTCTTCTAGTGCATTCGGGCCAATTGCGCCGTTGCCACCAGTTGTAATCTCAACGTCCTTTGGATTACGGCCATGTTTGATGGCTGATTCGCGTGTGATGGCAATCAAGCGGGCAAGTTCCTCGTGGCTGCCGCCAGCCGGAAAGAAACCATCGCCCAAGCGACCAGCACGCTTTGCGGCGATGTCTGTACTGCCACCGATATGAATGGGAATAGAGCCTTTGACTGGTTGTGGCCGCAAGATGCAGTTGTCGAAGTTGACGAACTCGCCGTGGTACGACGCCTTTTCTTCTGTCCATAGTGCGCGCATCGCAGCGATGTTTTCATCGTTGCGCTTTCCACGTTCATTAAACGGCACGCCGATTGCATCAAACTCTTCCTTCATCCAGCCAACGCCTGTACCAAGAAGCATGCGCCCGTTTGACATGAAGTCAAGAGTTGCCAGTTCCTTTGCAAGCACCACTGGGTTGCGCTGCGGCAAAATGAGAATTCCTGTTGCAAGATTGATTGCTTGTGTTGCCGCAGCGATATACGTCAGCCAGATCAGCGGATCTGGAATAGGGGAATCATCACCGCCGGGCATTTTGCCTGTATCGCTATAAGGGTACGGAGATTGGTAATCAGCAGGGACCACAACGTGTTCGACTGTCCACAATGATTCAAACCCTGCGGCTTCGGCTGCCTGGGCCATGACAACCGCTTTGTCTGGGTTGATGAATGGTCCGGTGTTGGCAAATGCGATGGCGAATTTCATGATGTGATTTCTCTGTAGTGGAAGTGCTTACAGTACCTTGCGGAACAACTTCAGCTTGCGTTCTGTGTACGGCGGGTACGAGATCTTCGGATCAATCTTTGTGCCGCGCTTCAAAACTGGCTTCATGTGCTGGAAAATGCGTACTCCGGATTTACCGTGGTATCCACCCATGCCGCTTTCGCCAACACCACCGAATGGCAAGTGAGGGCTAGTGAGATGCAACAAAGTGCCGTTCACAGTAACTCCGCCCGCAGTGGTGCGTTCGAGGACTTCATTCACCACTGAACTGTTCTCTGCAAAGACATACAACGCCAACGGGTGATCACGATTAGTGATGAACTCAATTGCTTCGTTTGTGTTCTTCACGCTGATGATGGGGAGAAGTGGCCCGAAGATTTCTTCTTGCATGATTGGTGCATTCAGGTTTACGTTGCCGAGAACAGTCGGAGCCACGTACCGATCAGCAGCGGCTGATTCACCACCAATAATTGGCGTTCCGCCTGTCATTAATGAAACAAGTCGTTCAAAGTGGCGTGGGGAAACAATGCGTCCGTAACTATCGCTGGTATGAGGATCCTCGCCATAGAAGTCAGTAATCGATGTACGCAGTGCATCAACAAATTTGTCTTCGACAGAAGAGTCGACCAATACATAGTCAGGGGCTACACATGTTTGGCCTGCGTTCAGCCACTTGCCCCACGCAATGCGACGAGCTGCAACTTCAATGTTGGCGCTCTTGTCAATGATGACAGGACTCTTGCCACCCAGTTCCAAAGTGACAGGTGTCAGGTTTACAGCTGCAGCTGCCATAACGACGCGACCAATTTTTCCGTTGCCGGTGTAAAAAATGTGGTCAAACTTTTGTGCCAATAACTCGGTGGTCTCTGGTACTCCGCCTTCGATCAATGAAACAGCAGTGGTGTCTAGGTACTGAGGCACCAAACGTGCAAGAACACCCGACACGGTGGGTGATACTTCAGATGGCTTCATGATGACTGTGTTGCCAGCTGCAATGGCGCCTGCTGCAGGAACCAATAGCAATTGAACTGGGTAGTTCCATGGCGCAATAACGCATACAACGCCAAGTGGTTCTGGGATAAGAACTGATTTTGCTGGCATAGCAACCAATGGAGTCGGAACTTTCTCGGTGCTGTTCCATTTGTTGAGATTCTTGAGCATCAACTTGATTTCGCCAGTAACAAAGGCAAGGTCGGTAATGAATCCTTCAGCTGTTGGTTTTCCAAGATCCACTTTGAGTGCTTCAAGCAATTCAGCTTCATTGTCGTCCAGCATCTTGATCATGTTCTGAAGTTGTTGACGACGCCACGCCAACGGACGTGTGATTCGAGAGTTGTATGTATTGCGAAGTTTTGCCACCGTGCTTGAAATAGAGGCGATGTCGGTGTGTGGGTCTAGTTGCATAGTCATACGCCCATTCTTGTACAGTTTGTTACCAATCGGGAAGTGGGAACCATATGAGCGTCACAGTGTTCACGGCGCGATCCGTTGTCACCCTAGATTCAGCAGTATCACAGGCGAATGCCGTGGCTGTTCAAGACGGCAGAGTTCTTCATACGGGCATGCTTGACCTGGTGTTGGCAGACCTCGAAGGCCACGACATCACAATTGATAATCAGTTCGCAGATTCGGTAATAGTGCCCGGCTTTATCGAGGCGCACTGCCACATTGTTCGCGAAGGTTCATTGTCTCGCTACCCATGGGTGGGCTCGTACCCTCGGCGTCAGGTTGATGGCTCGGTACAACCGGGCTGTCCAACGGTTGAGGCAATCGTCGAACGACTTCACAAAGCACATGGCGAAATGAAGGACCACAGTGAATCACTGATTGCTGTTGGGTTCGACATGTCAATGGTTGGTTCGCAAACACTGACGCTCGAGATGCTTGATTCTGTTTCAGAGACTCGACCTATTTGGGTGATGCAGAGCAATGGCCATGTTGGTCATGCAAACTCGGCGATGTTGGCGCGCGCCGGAGTGGACAACTCGGCTACCGACGAAGGTGTGCATCGCGATGAGAACGGAAACATCACAGGAGAGATTCGTGAACTAGCGCTCGCAATGTTTCTTGGGGTACACGTAAACCTTGATGCGGGTGGTGAAAGCGCAATTTGGGATGGTGGTCATCTTGCTCGTCAAGCTGGCTGCACCATGGTGACTGACCTTGCAAACATTGCGACAAAGAAATCCATTGAAGGTTTCGCCAATGTTGTGAACCACCCAGGTTTTCCAACTCGAGTTCGATATGCCCCACTTGCGACGTTTATGTCGTTGCGCCTCAGCCCCGATGAGATTTCGAATCTTTTGGTTGACCTTGAACAGTTCAATTCTGAAAAGTTCGCGATGGGTCCGTTGAAGTTCATTGCCGACGGTTCTATTCAGGGCCGTACTGCCCGAATGAATTGGCCTGGCTATTGCTGCGGCTCGCCAAATGGTTTGTGGTTGGGTGACCCAGAAGACTTGTACAAGTTGATGCTTCCGTTTCACAAGGCTGGCTATCAATTAGCAATGCATACCAATGGAGACGAAGCCATTGAAGTCGGTGTAGATATCTACCGCCGCTTGCTTGAAGCTCACCCTCGTTTTGACCATCGCCACCGTTTAGAGCATGTACAAATGGCAACAGATGCCATGTTTCGCAAAATCAAGACTCTGGGAATTTGTGTGAATTTGTTTGCAAATCACCTGTATTTTTGGGGTGATACGCATCGTCACGACACTATGGGGCCCGCAAAAGCCAGGCATCTTGACGCTGTCGGTACTGCAGTGCGTATGGGCATTCCACATTCCATTCATAGCGACGCACCGGTTACGCCATTGGCTCCGTTGTTCACTATGTGGTGTGCAGTGAACCGAGTTACTTCAACTGGTTATGTGCTGGGAGAAGCGGAAAGAATCTCAGCGCTCGATGCATTGAAGGCAATGACTATCGGATCTGCGTACCTGCTTCATTGTGATGATGAATATGGTTCCATCGAAGTGGGCAAGTTTGCAGACTTCGCAGTGCTTGATGCTGACCCATGTGCGGTTGACCCAATGGAGATCAAAGACATTTCAGTATTCGCCACTGTTGTTGGTGGCGTTGTGCATTCAAACTCTGGGAATTAGCTGCTACGCCTTCAATGTGATTGTGATGCCGCACAACTGAAAAGAATCACCATTGCGCGATGAGTCAACGCATTTCATAGTTACTTCGGTGAGACCTTCTGGCTGCTCACCACACGGAACAAAACGAACTGCTTCATTGATGCCGAGTGTTGTCCAGTGGGCGCGTGAAGATTCAGGTTCGGGTACTGACACCGTGAAGGAGTCAATTGCTGACACAACTGATGATGCGCGGCGAGATTTCCATTGCGGTCCACCCCATGCCCAATCACCTGCAATGTCTGGTTGATCTAATGACACCAATGTTCCGCCTGTGTCGCGTGGATGTAAATGACGTCCGCGAATCGCATCACCAGTGCCTTCCCACACCGTACGAATACCGAGCGACTTCACGTGGCCTATGCGCGCATCTAAGTCGTCCACTTCGTACAACGCCATGTATCCGCCATCGCCGCCCAACTTGTCGAGCAAGCGGCCAGCTGTAGTGTCTTCTTGAATGGGGGAGACGACTTCTAGGAATTGGTCGCCAATGCAGAAGAGGGCATTGTGAAGTCCGAAGAACCCCACCCCAGGGTCGCGGTAAATCACGTCGACATCTAGGGCCCCCGAAATGTCTGAGATGGCCTGGTCAAGGCTGTGGGCAACGAGGGCTATCTGGCGTAGGCGAATCATGAATGAACCATAGACCGCCCGCAACCCCTAGAAATCAAGGGTTGTCCCCACCCTGTGGATATCCACCACTAGTGGTGTGACATTAGTTACATTCTTGGTAGGCGGAGTCTGACTCGAAAGAGGCAACTCATGTACACCCTTGGATCACTTATCCTTTTATCCATCCTTCTCGGAGCGGTTATGCCAGTGTTTCACTCGCTCACCCGCACGTTGAAGATCGACGGCATCATCAACCGAATCCCAGTTCTCAGTGACCACGTCACCTTGGCTGTCAGTATCGGACTTGTATGGGCACTCAACCTCAGCATTGTCACAACCATGACCGGCAGTATGCGGGAATCATGGATGACCATCTGTGTTGACGGTTGCATTGTCTACGGCATGATTCCTGTCAAGGACGCCATTGTGTCGTTCATCAGCAAAGGACTCGTGGGCCTTCGCGCCGCGTAGTTCACCACTAATTACTTCCTTCACAGAAGGGTCACTGTTTCGGCAGTGGCCCTTTTGTGTTTTCGGAATTAACTACGTGGAACTTTGCTCCACGAAATGTCTTTGTCAACGCGTGGCTCGCCAGGAAGGCCAAGCACTTGTTCACCAAGAATGTTGCGCATGATTTCGCTTGTGCCGCCTTCAATGGAGTTTGCACGAACACGCAAGAACGAATGGCGAGGTCCGCCAAATGAACCGTCTACTGACAATGTGTCTGGGCGACGGAACGTGAAGTCGTAATCCACCATTGCCTCTGCGCCCATGAGGTTCAATGTGAACTCGGTGACCTTCTTGTTGAAATCTGCTGACATGAGTTTGGAGATCGAGCCTTCTGGTCCGGGGTTGCCGGCCTTTGCAGCTTGCGCACCGCGCATCACTGTGAAACGCAAAGCCTCGCTCGCACAGTACAAATGCATCATCTTGTCTTTGTCGGCGTTGTTGCGCTGGTCTGCAGGCTTCTCTTTCCAAATCTTGATGGTTTCGTCAATTGGGCCACGTCGTTTTGCGTTGCCGCCACCGCCGCCACCGATTGCACTGCGCTCGTTCATAAGGGTGGTGAGAGCTGCACGCCATCCTTCGCCTACTTCGCCAACGCGATGTGCGTCAGGTACGCGCGCATCGGTCATGTAGACCTCGTTGAATTCAGCTTCACCAGTGATCTGACGAAGTGGACGTACTTCAACACCAGGCGCATGCATGTCAAGCGCGAAATAGGTCATGCCCTTGTGCTTTGGAGCGTCTGGGTCTGTGCGAGTTACGAGCATTCCCCAGTCAGCAAGGTGGGCAAGTGTGTTCCACACTTTTTGTCCGTTGATGATCCATTCATCTCCGTCACGGATTGCTTTTGTGCCAAGACCAGCGAAGTCGCTTCCGGCACCTGGCTCTGAAAACAACTGACACCATTTTTCTTCACCAGTAAACATTGGGCGAAGGAAACGCTTCTTTACTTCTTCGCTTCCGTGTGTTGCAATGGTCGGACCAGCAAGAGCGATGAAGAATGTTGCAGGGTCTTGCGGTGCGGCACCAGCTGCACGAAGTCGTTCTTCGACACGACGGTTGAGGTCGGGACGCATGTCAAGACCGCCGTGACCAGTTGGGAAATGTACCCATGCGAGTCCGCGATCGAATCGGGCACCACGGAATGTGATGTTGTCAACTTTCTTTGGGTCGAACTCTGCGAGTAGTGCATCAAGTGCCGCGTCAACGCGGGCAATGTCTTTGTCTGTGATGGAGGGTGCGCTCATTCATACAGTCTCGCTGTTTATGAAGGGGGAGTGCAAAGCGGGCGCTAGGCGACTGCCGCCCCGAATAAATTGCCGACGGCCATGGTGATTCCCATGGCCAGCAAACCTCCAACAACGACACGGAGAATCGGTTTTGCGGTGCTGGCTTTACCGAATCGAGCACTGGTGTAGCCAAGCCCTATTAGGGCAAGGGTGACCACGGTCAGCGTCAAGGCCATCCGGGAAGCAGCGCTACCTATGGCAATAGTGATAAGGGGAATGGCTGCTCCCAGCGTGAATGCGCCAGCAGACCCGACTGCTGCTTCAAGTGGCTTGGCAAGAGTTGCGCCAGTGATTCCGAGTTCTTCTGCCAAGTGAGTGGCGAGAGCATTGTTCTTCGTGAGTTCCTCTGCAACTTCGCGAGCCATGGCATGGGGGAGGCCTTTGTTTGCATAGATCATGGTGAGTTCGTCGAGCTCATGTTCTGGCATGGTTTCTAGTTCCCATTTTTCCTTGGCAATGTCTGATTGTTCAGAGTCGCGTTGCGAGCTAACGGAGACATATTCACCAAGTGCCATAGAGACTGCACCGGCCACAAGGCCAGCCATTCCTGCAGTGAGAATTGCGGTGCGACTTGAATCAGCAGCCGCCACACCAAGTACCAAACATGCGGTGGAGATGATGCCGTCGTTTGCGCCGAGAACCATTGCTCGTAGTAGTCCGATGCGATGAGATGCGTGCCGTTCAAGATGTGCCATCTCTCTATCATGCCATCTGAGACCTGTATACGGTGATTGAATAGAGGGGTGCGCGACACTCATCCCACAAAGGTTCACTTAACTGAAGCAGCAGCTGCTCTTATTGACGAGCACGGGTCTCAGGGCTTTACGGTGGAACAGCTTCTGGAAACATCGAATATCTCAAAGGGTTCCCTGTATCACCATTTTGAGGATTTTCATGATGTCATCATGCAGGCCCAAGTCTTGCGCTTCGCACGTTATGTAGAAGATGACATTACGGCGCTGACAAATGTCTTGCTTGCTTCAACTTCTCGTGAAGACATGTTTGGCCGGCTTGACCTGATTTCACGAGCAACACATGATCCGGCTCGTTCGGTTCGCCGTGCTGATCGAATTGAAATTCTTGCCGGCACACGACACTCGGAGAAAATGAAGAACGCACTTGCGCCGACTCAATCTCGTCTCACTGGGGCAATAGCTGACCTAGTGTGCGAAATGCAAGCAAAAGAGTTTGTTAGCGAAGACCTTGACCCGGCTGCTGTTGCTGTGTTTATCCAGGCATACAGTTTGGGTCTCATCGTTAACGATGTATCTGATCAACCAGTTGATCTTGAAGAGTGGCACGCCATGATCTCGCGCATGACGCGCGGGCTTCTGTAGTTCTTTACACCAAGCGGTAAATGTCGTAATCGACCACGTTTTGGCCAGGTGCGCCAATAGCGATGGCCTGAATCTGTGTTAGCCAGGCGTAACGCTCGTCGCCGGTTTCGAAAAGTGGAGCCGTAATGATGCGTGGCTTGCCGTTTGCATCAGGGGACATGATGCCCTTGTATGACACATGAATGGCTGCACCATCATCTGTGTTGATGACAATTCGAACGTCAAGTTGTGCAGTGCCATCGGCGCGCATGGTGAGCCAGTCGGCGCCAAGGTCTACAACGGTTCCGTTAAGTTTTGGGCCTGTCACAGTTCCGCCGGTAACACGAACAATGACGCGTGTGCCGTTCGGGCCATTCGGAACCACGATGGGTGGGTTCAGTGTTGCACTGATGTGAAAAAGGAACTCGGCTGGAAGTGATGTGATGTCGCTCATGGTGAGACTGTAGACGGTTTTTTACAGTGGTCCGTGATTGAGGTGCGCCAGAACAAGTTCTGCAAAGCGTTGTGCCTCTTGCTTGTGTGGGTAGCCCGAGAAAATGAAGGCTTCGATACCCATGGCTTCGTACCTGCGAATCTTGTCGATGACTTGTTGAGGCGTGCCCACAATGGCTGCGCCACATCCGCTGCGAGCTTTACCGATTCCGGTCCAGAGATTGGGTTCAACAAAGCCATCAGAACCAGCGGATTCGCGCAGTTCGGCTTGACGACGAACACCGATGCTGGCGCTGTCGAGAGAGCGTGAACGAATTGCATCGCCAGTTGCAGCATCGACTGCGGAGATTAAGTGCGCAGCAGCGTTTCGTGCTTCGTCTTCTGTCTCACGAACAATTACATGCACTCGGTAGCCGAACTTCAATGTTCTGTTGTAGGTGGCAGCACGTGAACGAAGATCATTGATGGTTGCGGCAATTACATCTTCAGTGTCTGGCCACATGAGGTATACGTCTGCAGCAGCGGCTGCGACATCACGTGCCTCGTCACTTAAACCGCCGAAGTAGAACTGTGGGGCTTGGGGTGATTCGCGACAGATGCGAGGTGCATCAAGATGAAGCTGAATGAATTCACCGTCGATATCAAGGCGTTCACCATTGAGCAATGTGCGCAGTGAATTCATTGTTTCGATTGTGCGTGCATATCGGTGAGGGCCATCAAGAGATTCGCCTGGCATTTCTGAAGAAATGATGTTGATGGAAAGTTTGCCGTTAAGTATTTGATTAAGTGTCGCAAGTTGGCGCGCCAACTGTGGAACCCACACTTCGCCACAGCGAATTGCGGTTAGCAGTTTTATGTTCGTAATACTTGGCGCCATTGCGGAGGCAAATGCAAGTGTGTCAATACCGAGGTCATAACCAGACGGCAGTAGAACGTTGTCAAAGCCGGCGTCATGCACGGTGCGAACAATGTCGGAACAGTGGTTCCAGCTGCTTTGCAGGTTGGTATCGACAACTCCTAATTGCTCGTAGTCGTCATCGCATAACGCGCTGAACCAACTGATTTCGCTCATGGCAGAGGTGATCCGTCACTGGCTTGGATGATTGCGTACACATCAGTACGAGTAAGCGATACAGAAGTGGCTAGTGCTAATTCTGAGATACGCGAGGGAGTCTGTGTGCCAATGATTGCTACGGGGCGCGATGGGTGAGCGAGCACGAAAGCGATAGCAATTGCTGACCGCGTGACGTTTTCTCGGGCAGCGAGTTCGTCGAGAACTACAAGCAATGCGGGTGAAACGCCTTGGCCAGTTGCAATTGAGCCGCCAGCAAGAGCGCTCCATGCAAGGGGAGTGATACCCGATTCCATGCACAAGTCGAGGGTGCCGTCGCGCAATGGGTCAAGGTGGGTGGCCGACAATTGTGGCTGAGTTGTTGCGAGGCCGTTATCAACGAACGCATTAAGTGCAAGAGTCTGAGCAACTGTGTAGTTCGATACTCCGAATTCACGAACAAGACCACGTGATTTCAAAGAATTGAATGCTTGAGCAATTTCTTCTGGGTGTGTGAAGTGGTCTGGGCGATGTATTTGATACAGATCGACATGGTCAACACCCATACGTGACAGCGATGCTTCGCACGCACTGGTGATGTACTGCGCTGATGAGTTGTAGGGAACTCCGGGGATGATGCCGCCCTTGGTTGCAAGAACAATTCTGTCGCGCAGGCCAGGAATTGCCGAGAAGATTCTTCCGAGTGCTTCCTCACATGCACCAAAGTGAGTGCCGCCCCAGTCAAGGCCATACACATCGGCATTATCAATAAGGGTCATGCCGGCATCTACAGATGCAGAAATGACCACTGTGTTTTCAGCATCAGACCCGGTGAGGCGCCAGCAACCAATTGAAAGGGGGCCAACGTCTCCAAGTTCTCCAATGGTGCGTGCAGACGAGACGTCGAGAAGTTCACTCATTTTTCTATTCTTTCAAATCGGGTGACGCGATGAATGCCAAAGCTGGAATCTTCATGCGGTGCGGCGATTAGTTCGATCGGATGCGGGAAGCGGGAATCAAACTCAGCTTGGAGCTTCTTCTGAAATTCGGTGTTTCCCACTATGTCCCATGCATCTTGCGTGTCCCACACAAACACAATGGTGACTTCGCCAGGCTTGCTGTTGTCGAGCCAGACTTCCTTCGAAAGGAATGGAATATCGGTGAGTCCTTCCATGTGTGCTTCGCCAAGTGTCCACACTTCGTGGTCGAGGCGAATGAATTCATCAACAACGGCTGGGTCCATGCGAAATACGAGTACTTCAACGGGGCGTTCTTCACCGGTGATGTATGAATACTGATTCATTAGATACGTCCGACTGGAACAAGTGACAAAAGTTCTGGTGTGATTTCAGAAATACTGCGAACACCGCACAACGACATAGTGCGTGTCATGTCGTCAGTGAGCATGGAAAGTACCCGTTCGACTCCTGGCTCGCCAGCAGCCCCGAGACCGTAGAGATAACTGCGACCTAATGTGCACGCAGAGGCACCAAGCGCAATCGCTTTCACGATGTCGCTGCCGCGACGGATGCCGCCATCACAAATGAGAGGCAATGTGCCACCAGTTGCTTGGGCAACGGGGGCGAGTAAGTCAAGTGGGGCTGGTGCAGAGTCAAGTTGTCGGCCACCGTGATTAGACAACGCAACAGCGTCAATGCCGTGTTGCTGGGCAAGCACTGCATCTGCGACCGATTGCACGCCTTTAAGAATGATTGGGCCGTTCCAGTTGGCGCGAAACCATTCAAGATCATCCCATGACAACGCAGGTTCAAATTGTTCAGAGATGAAATCAGACAAAGTGACGGCGGTTCCCGTGTTTCCTCGTGATGCTGCGATGTTTGAGAATGTAATTGGTTCGTTTCGAATGAAATCCCATGTCCACGCCGGGTGTGTGATGCCATCGATGATGGTGCCGGGGCCAAGTTTGGGTGGAAGTGTAAAGCCGCGGCGTACATCGCGTTCGCGCCGGCCGAGAACGGCAGTGTCAACGGTGAGCATTATTGCTTCGTAACCGCTTGCCTGAGCGCGAGCCAACATGTCTTTGACTAACTCGCGGTCACGCCAGACATACACCTGAAACCACTTCGGCCCGTTGCTGACAGCTGCAACTTCTTCAATTGATCGAGTTGACAATGTAGACAAGCAATAGGGCAGGCCATGGCGGGCAGCGACCCGAGCTACTAAAAGTTCCCCTTGTGAATGTGCGATTCGTGTGAAGCCGGTGGGGGAGAAAAGAAGAGGAAATTCGAGAGTACGGCCAAGAAATGTGGTGCTTGTATTGATGTCAGAAACATTGCGCAGAATTCTCGGTACGAATTCATATTGCTGAAATGCTTCAGCGTTACGTCTCATGGTGACTTCGTCTTCGGCCGCACCATCGATGTAGTCAAAAATTCCGTGAGGGAGCCGGTTTTTGGCAATGAGGCGAAGATCTGCAATGTTGGCGGCGCGTTCAAAGCGACGCTTCTGTCGCGACAGTGTGGGCACTGAGAAACGTGCGACTGATCGAAGCGTTCGAATGATTCCCATGTATGCCTTTCGACGGTCATGTAAGGCTACGACCAATGGAGCCACCGACGACGAGTTGCTTCGCTTTGGCGCGAGTGTGGCTGTTCGGTGAGACTTGAGAAGTGCTTTTTCCTTCTGACCTTGATATCGCCCAAGCAGCAACCATCGCTCCGCTCTCTGACATTGCGGGTCAGTTAGGAATTGGCGATGAATTCCTAGAGCCCTATGGGCGCCATGTGGCCAAAATAGACCTGTCGGTGCTTGAGAACGTGTCGTCTCGGCCGTCTGGAAAGTACGTGGTGGTAACAGCTATTACGCCAACTCCGCTTGGTGAAGGCAAGACAACTACATCAGTTGGTCTCGCCCAGGCAATGAAGCACATCGGGAAAGTTGGGTTACTGGCATTGCGTCAACCATCGATGGGGCCAACATTCGGTATTAAAGGTGGAGCCGCTGGTGGTGGGTATAGCCAAGTGATTCCGATGGAGATTTTGAATCTGCATCTCACGGGTGATTTCCACGCAGTTACTGCTGCACACAATTTGCTTGCAGCCATGGTTGACAATCATCTTCATCAGGGCAATGCGCTTGGTTTATCGCTTGACAAAATCACGTGGAAGCGCGTTCTTGATGTGAATGATCGTGCACTACGCAACGTGACGATTGGTCAGGGTTCAAAAGAAGACGGAATTGAACGGGCATCCGGTTTTGATATCACTGCGGCTTCTGAAGTGATGGCTCTGTTGGCATTGGCCACTTCTATGGAAGACCTTCGGGCGCGGCTTGGTCGCATTGTTGTTGGGTACACAGCAAGTGATGTGGCAGTAACCGCCGAACAGATTGGATGTGCCGGCGCTATGGCCGTAATCCTGATTGATGCCATCAAACCAAACTTGATGCAAACGCTTGAGAACACTCCGGTGCTGATTCATACAGGTCCGTTTGGCAACATCGCGACGGGCAACTCGTCAGTGATTGCAGACAAGATCGGTATTCACATCTGTGACTACCTTATTACTGAGGCTGGCTTCGGGGCCGACATGGGCGCAGAGAGGTTCTTCAATATCAAGTGCCGCGATTCAGGAATGAAACCTGATGCTGCGGTATTGGTAGCCACTGTTCGTGCGTTGAAAGCCCATTCTGGGTTGTTCAAAGTTGTTGCCGGTAAGCCGTTACCGGCAGAAATGTTGCAAGAGAATCCTGAAGATGTTCGGGCTGGTGCAGCCAACTTGGCCAAGCAGATTGAAAATGTTCTTGCACACGGAGTCTCGCCAGTGGTTGCGATTAATGCCTTCCCCACAGACTTTGCAAGCGAACATGATGTGATTCGCGAGATTGCCGAATCTATGGGTGCGCGTGTTGCTGTGTGTACTCACTTCTCTGACGGTGGTGCTGGTGCAGTTGATTTGGCTAATGCGGTTGTGGCTGCATGTGATGAGCCAAACAACTTCCATTTTCTCTATGAAGAATCTGCGTCATTGAAAGACAAGATTTCTGCGGTTGCCACCAAGATTTATGGCGCTGCTGATGTTGAGTATTCAGATCTGGCGAATGAACAGCTTGCACGGTACGACGCAAATGGTTTCAGTAACTTGCCCGTGTGCATTGCCAAGACGCACCTCAGTATTAGTGGTGACCCCACGTTGAAGGGTGCACCAACTGGGCACACTTTGGTGGTGCGTGAAGTTCGTGCATCAGTGGGGGCCGGTTTCATTTACCCAATAGTGGGCAACATGCGAACCATGCCTGGCTTAGGGGCTGACCCCGCTGCTTTGCATATTGACATTGGCCCAGATGGGCGCATTGTCGGTTTGTTCTGAACTATTTGCCGCGAAGTGCAGCAACGATTGGTGCACACTCGTCAATATTTTCTGCACCAACGATGGTGTAACTGAGTCCCCAACGTTCGCGACGCTCGAGCAGTTGCTCGATGCACTCTTCGACTGAACCAATGAGGGCAAACGGTGAATTGTTGATCATGTCTAATGGAACACCAAACATTGAAGAGATGCCTTCGACAGTTTTTGCGCGGTCATTCGTAACTTTCACGAAGAACGTACGGATGTTCATCTCAATGTCATTGATTCGATGCGCGCCGGCTGCGGCAACAATTGCGACTTTCTCGTCCACTGATTCTGCAGTCATCGTTGATAGTGCTTCTGGTCCGACTACGCCGGCAGTCAATGTTCCGTTGATTCCAATGATGTCTGCCTCGCGAGCCGCATATGACAAAACACGCTTTCCGCCGCCACCGATGAGAAGAGGCGGACGAGCCTGCACAGGCTTTGGCTGACCGTTGTAATTGGTGATGGTGTAGTGATCACCAGAGAATGAAAACGGACCTTCTGCCATGGCTCCACGAATGACTGCAACGCCTTCGATGAAGCGATCAATGCGAACTTTGGGGGAGTCGTAGGGAATTCCGGCTTCTTCGTAATCGCTGGCCATCCAGCCAGCACCAAGTCCAATGTCGAGACGCCCGTCTGAAAGAAGGTCGATTGTGGCGAGTTCTTTTGCAAGGACAACAGGGTGTTTGTAGTCGTTATCAAATACCAATGCACCAACACGCAAGGAGGTTGTGGCGTTTGCAGCTGCCATTAGTGCAGGCACAGGTGCCAACTGGTCTGTGAAGTGGTCAGGCATGGTGAGGACTTCATACCCTGCAGCCTCTGTGCGGCGAGCTAGTTCAGCCCATCCTTTTGCTGTTGTCTCTTTTGAGACTTGAACACCAAATCTGAAACCGCGATCGGGGAATTGTGACATAGAACAACGCTACCGAAATGGGTGACACGATGCATCAACCACAGACAAGTACGGTGTTTTGTGTTGTGAAGTCCCCTCTGAATTGGTCCATGCGCTTTGGCGTTGCTCTCGTGGCGTCATCGATGTTGTTGACGGGCGCGGTAGTTGGAGCAGCACCACAAGTGTGGCGGGCGCTCAACGCGCACCAAGAGACTCCTGTGGCATTGCCAATCTTTAGTGGGCTATCAACTCGCACGCGCATCATGGGAATTGCTGACAAGCAAATTGGCGTCTTTGAATTAGAGAACAGCCAGCCGCTTGATATTGGCTCTGTGCCAGACATTGTTGTTGCGGCCGTGTTGGCAGTGGAGGATTCCGGTTTCTATCGACATAAGGGCGTGAATCTTCGTGCACTTGTGCGCGCAACTCTGGCCAACTTTCAGTACTCAAGTGGAAGACAAGGTGCTTCCACCATTACGCAACAGGTTGTGAAGAATGAATTCCTTGCTGGTCTTCCGCGTGATGGCCGATACAAGATTCTGCAAGCACGTTACGCAGTCATCTTGGAAAAGAATGTTTCTAAGGCGCAAATAGTGGAGCGCTATCTCAACACAGTGTTCTTTGGAAATAATGCCTATGGCATACAAGCTGCCGCAGATGTGTACTTTCAAAAGAAGGTTTCTGAGCTCACATTGACAGAGGCTGGCTTCTTGGCTGGTCTTGTTCGTGCTCCATCCACATTTGACCCCATTCGTCGGCCAGAACAGTCGCGACGTCGGTTCGAGCAAGTTCTCGAGCGCTTCATTGATGTCGGTCTGATGACAACTGAACAACGTGACACGACCTTGGAAACATGGCAACCACCAGAGTCTGTGACTAGTGCTCCAGAGAGGCCAACTAGTCGTACATATTTCACAGAGATGGTGCGCGATTACCTACTGAACAAGTCAACGATTCTCGGTGCGACGTATCCCGAGAGATACAACGCCTTGTTCCGCGGCGGAATTACGGTTCACACGACGATTGACCCTGTGATGCAAGCGAAAGCCGAGAAAGCGGCAAAAGAAAAACTCCCAGCAAACAAGACCGGAATTCAATCCTCGATGATGTCGTTAGATACGGCCACTGGTGCGATGCGAGCAATTGTGGGTGGACCCGGTTTCTCACCTGGACGCAATGAAGTGAATCTTGCGCTACGTCGACGCCAAACGGGTTCAAGTATCAAGATGTTCATTCTTACTGCAGCATTAGAAGCGGGTGCTCAGGCGAGCGATCTAATAGATGGGACTTTGCCCTGCACTTTTCCTAATCCAGGTCTTCCATCGGAACCTTTTGTTATTACAAAGGGCGTTAGTCATCCCGTGTCACCTTTGGCAGAACAAACGTGGTTGTCAATTAACTGTGCTTATGCACGACTGGCACAAATAGTTGGTCTCAACCGTGTCGTCAATATGACCTACAGGCTCGCATCGTCGAGTTATCTCTCACGAGACCAGTACACAATTCAGCCGTACGCGAGTTTCTCAACCGGTGCCAACGAGTTGAGTGCGCTTGATATGGCATCGGGGGCCCAGACAATTGCTAATGGCGGAATTCACAACGAGCCCTACTTCATTGAAAAAATTGAAGGCCCGAGCGGGTTGCTGTACCAGCACACAATGGCACCGTCTCAGGTGGTTACGAAAGAGATCGCAGACGCCGAAGTAGACATCTTGAAGCAAACACTTATTAAGGGAACGGCGCGACGTGACCCATTAGAAGGCAACCGTCCAGCTGGTGGTAAGACCGGTACGCAAGATGAAAATACGAACGCGTGGTTTGTTGGCTTTACGAAGCAACTGACAACTGCGGTGTGGGTGGGTGACCCGAGGGGGTATACGCCAATGGTCAATATTCCTGAGTTCAAAGCTGATGGAGTCGCTCGCGTGACAGGAAATGCCTACCCCGTGAAGATCTGGAAGGCGTACATGGATGCGGCACACACAGATTTGCCCGTTCTGAACTGGGACGCACCACCAGCACCGACTCGAAATCCGCTGCGGCTCTATCTGCCCGGCGTTGATTGCATTGCTGAATTGGTATCTGGAAAACTTCCGAAAGCATCGACGGGCACAATCACCACAGTTGTACCGACAGTCACTACGTCGACTCTTCCTGTTGTGACTACCACAACCACAACGGCGCCAGGCGTTGTCGGTGTTCCCGTGGCGCCCCCGACCACGGTGTACCGAGGTGCCGTCGTAAAGATTGTTGATCCGGGAACAACAATTGCACCGACTGATATGAATCCGTTGACACCAATAATTGGAGTCGATCCTGCGCGCTATTACGTCTACAACTGTGCAAAAGGTATTCCAGCGTCTGTTAAGACCGTCCCATAGGGGTAGCCAGTACCTAATGTGGTGTTGATGTTTCTTTGGTTTATCGGCACCGCAATGATTTCTGTCTTATTCGTTTTTCGTGACGAGAGGTTTGACTACAGGGTGCTTGCTCTTGGCGCTGTATTGCCAGATCTGATTGATGTGCTCTCTGGCGGGGCGTGGGTATTCCATTCAGTGCTTGGCAGTGTTCTTGCGCTCGCGTTGGTGATGGCATTTGCGCGACGGGGTACAGCCGCTCGACGTATGTCGCTTGCTATCCCCATTGGAATGTTCATGCATTTGGTATTCGACGGGGCCTTTAACAACACAAAAGTTTTCTGGTGGCCATTTGCCGGCTTCAATTTTGGTGGAGCATCAATCCCAAGCTTTGATCGCATTGCTCTCGACGTACTTCTAGAAATTGCCGGCGCTGCCATGTTGATGTGGGTCTGGCGCACGAACAATTTGTCTGATTCCTCTGCGCGCCAAGAATTCGTTCGCACAGGTCGACTCGTACTGGAAAAGAAGTAATCACATGTTGATTTTGTTACGTCACGGTCAAACAGCAGCCAACGCTAAAGCCCTACTGCAAGGACGAATGAATTTGCCGCTTGACCCTGAAGGCGAACGGCAAGCACAGCGCAGTGGAGAGTTTCTGCGTGAGAAGTATCCAGATGCATTAGTGGTATGCAGCCCATTAACGCGAGCACATCAAACGGCAAGTGCAATTACTGGCAATGTCACTATTGACGAGCGATTCATTGAACTTGATTATGGAGATTGGGATGGTGTTGCGCTTACCGATGTCGATCAAACACTGTGGGCCCAGTGGCGCAATGATCCATCGTTTCGTCCTCCAGGCGGGGAGACTCTTGTCGAATTAGATAGCCGCGTGCAGCCAGCATTTGACGAGATCAGTGAACGAGCACGTACAGGTGACGTGATTGTTGTAAGTCATGTGTCGCCCATTAAAAGCGGAGTCACGTGGGCGCTTGGCACGGGACCAGACACAACGTGGCGGATGCAATTAGATCGCGCATCGATTTGTCGAATAGCAATTGGTCCGCGCGGGCCAGCACTTCTCGGGTTTAACGAAACATCACATCTGTAAACCCGATGGGTGACGGTGAGCCACTCTGTAAGCGGAATTTTGTCCGTGCTTTCGCACTGGATGATCATCCCTCTATGCGATCTACCCGAAGGTTGCCTTGCGGCAGGCGGGCAGCCCAGCCTTCTGCTTGATCTTGCTTCACATGGGGTTTACCAAGCCATATGAATCGCTTCATATGCTGGTGCGCTCTTACCGCACCGTTTCACCCTTACCTGATCTGCTTGCGCAGCCATCGGCGGTCTGTTCTCTGTTGCACGTCCGTAAGGTCACCCCTACCTGGCTCTCGCCAGCATGTTGCCCTGAGAAGTCCCGACTTTCCTCAGCACATTCCTGTGCCGCGATCATCCGAACGACTCACCGTCGAGATGAGTGTATGGGCAAAGAGGCTTAGTAAATGAGGCTGTTAAGGCTTGGCGTGTCCATAAGGACAGTGGTGCGTGTGCCGACCTCGTTCACAGGGCCAAGTTGCACTTGAACCGCACTGAGTGATCCGAATGCGCCAGGCAATGTGGCGACAAGAGCAACGCCATCTTTGTCGACTGCGGGAGCAAAGCCCACAGTGCCGCCGTTGATGAGTTGTGCAGCAACTGCAGCACGACGCGAGGAACGTGCGCCAAGTCGCACCATGTCAGCACGAAGTGCAGGCTCTGCTGCGAGCGACACGAAGTACTGGTAGGTGCCGGCAACCAAAGTTTCGACTGCAAGGGTGAGTGCAAGCACGTCTGCAGGAAGTTTTCCGCTGTCAACTAAATCAAGTGCAGTCTGGCCATAGGCCTGCATCAACTTTGCATTGGTCTCTGAGTACGCCTCGCCATTGCGAGCGGAGATGAGAACGCGAAGATCTTCAAGGTGTGATGTGTGATCTGTGGCGAATGCTGCAATAACCGATGCTGAGTCTTTGGTTGCAAGAGCTGTGACACCAGAGTCAGACAACATTGCAGAGGCCATGGTTTCCATCGACATTGCTGTACGAAGCAATACAAGGTCTGTGACTGCAAGATCTTCAAGTTTCACTGTGGTGGGTGACTCGCCGATGCGAGCAACAGGAGGTTTGGTGGAACTGCAAGCAGCGAGGACTGCAGTAGTGGCAGCAAATGCGCCAGATGAACGCAACATTGTGCGGCGGCTGATTGGTGTGGAAGTGCTTGTTTTTTTCATGATGAGTCCTTCGTTCAGTTGCCGACAGCAGCGATAGGTGATGCGCCAGCTAATAGTTCGAGAGCAGCAGCATGGCGGGCTTCAACAGTGACGATGGAAGCAAGAAGTGTTGCCGAATCGAGACCCTTGATTGTGCCAATGGCGTTGGTATGAATTGTTGCGGTTTGATCTTCGAGCATGGCTAACTGACGAGCGATGCCGGCGAGTGACCCAGTAGGGGACGCAAGTGGTGCACTACTTGGAGTGATTGCTTCCACTGCCAAGTAACCCTTCAGAGCGTGGGCATATGCAATGTGATGGTCAAGAATGAGAGTCATGGCAATTAGGTCATTTTCAGTGAGACCTACAACAGCCTTGCGATACGTTGCGACCATTCGTGATTCGCGATCGAGGCATGCATTCAATGCCGCGTTATCTGCAGCATCGCGGTGAGGCGGTGCACCAGCTTCTGCTGCAGAAGCATGGCCGGCGAACAGTGGAGCTGCAGCAACGACTGCTCCTCCTGCGAGAAGTGAGGCGATGAGTCGACGACGCGTAGTCATTGACATGTCGGGAGATTCAACTTGGTGAGTGTCCACGTAGGGCATCCTTTGTCGTGTTGGCGAAATTCCGCATCACAACACTAGAAGTCCAGTGATGAGAGTTCGGGTATCCAGGAGCGGGATCGAGAAACCGCTTGTGACCATTGTTGTCGGGATATCCCCGGCGCACCTAATGGTGAGGTGACAGGTGCCCCTGAGAGGGCGTCAGCTGCGTCGGCAAGATTGTGCCATTGTCCCGATTCTGTGCCTGCCATGAATCCGGCACCTAACGTGGTGGCCTCTGAGATAGGTGAGACGCGGACTGGGCGACCGGTGGCATCAGCAAGGGCTTGAACAAAAGTTGGGTTACGGCTCATGCCGCCGTCAATTCGAATTTCGCCGATCGAGAGCCCTGAGTCTTTCTCTGCAGAGTCCACCAGATCCGCACCGCGATGGGCGACCCCTTCGAGAACGGCCCGAACAATGTGTGCACGAGTGGTACCGCGCGTAATTCCGAACAGCGCACCTCGTGCGCCGTAATCCCAAAATGGTGTTCCGAGTCCAAGAAGTGCTGGCACGTATGCCACCCCGTCTGTTGTCGGAACTGATGATGCAATCGTGTGAGATTCAGCGGCGTTTGCAATGAGTCCCATATCTTCGCGCAACCAATCGATATTGGTGCCGGCCGACAACATGATTGCTTCTGTTCCGTAGGAGATTTTTCCGCCGCGACTAAACGCAACGATGGGAAATGTTCCACCTTGATTTCGTTGTGCAGAACTCGGCGGTTTGTCTCCGACAAACATGTCCAACATGCCGCCAGTACCAAACGTGATCTTTGCCATTCCGGGCACAATGCAACCTTGACCGACTAGCGATGCTTGTTGATCACCCGCAATAGCCAGGATCGGTGGTGCACCTGGAAGGTCAGTGGCGTCGCCAGTGAAGCCCATGGAATCGACGATGCGCGGCAATTGGTGTTCTGCGATGCCCAGAGTCGCGAGCATTGTGCTGTTCCACGATGTTCCGTCAGGAATGGTGAGACCAGTAACGGCAGCATTCGTGTGGTCAGTGACGTGTTGTGCACCTTGTGTGAGGTTGTACACAATCCATGACTCGACTGTGCCAATCCGAAGATCATCACTGTTGCGTTCGTTGGCATCAGAGATGTAATTCTGAAGCATCCACACAGCCTTTGTAGCAGTTTGGTTTGGTGCAAATGTAAAACCATGTTCGGTGCGAGCAGTCATGCATTCGCCAACAGTTCGCAAGTCTTGCCATCCGAGTGATGGACCGATGGGCTTACCTGTTGATGCGCGCCAAATGATTGTTGATGCACGTTGTGTAGTGATGCCGACAGCAGTGACGGGGCCAGAAGCTAACGCTGCTACCGCAACGCGATGAACTGCTGAATACATCGCTGTTGCATCAAATTCGACCAGTCCTGCAAAGGGGCTATCAGGAGCGAACTCTTCGTAATAAAGGTCGGTGACGGTTGCGTCATCGTGCACGATCGCGGCACGAAGTCCGCTTGTTCCTACATCGATGACAAGCGTTCTCATAGTCCGAGTTTGCCTGGGTTCAAGATGCCGTTCTGATCAAGTGCGTTTTTCACTGCACGCAAGACACTCAAGCTTGAACCAAGCGCTTGTTCCATGAATTGCGATCTGCTGTATCCGATGCCGTGGTGGTGTGACAAGTTAGCTCCGGACTTAAGACCGGCTTCTTGGCCTGCTTTCCACATTGCTAGGTATGTGCTTTCAAAATCAGCTTCTTCAGGAGTTGCTGCAAATGTGAAATACACACATGCCCCTTCGATGTAGCTGTGCGACAAGTGGCATGTGGCAGAGCGCGCATGAGGAACAGCGAGCATTGCAGATTCGACTGCGTCGACAACCGCATCAAGGTGGCCCCAATTGGCTGCAACTTCCATGGTGTCCACAACAAAGCCCTTACGTGTCAGTGCTTGTAATCCGCTTGTGTCATTTCGGTGGTGCATCCACGCTTCGATGAGTGCGACGTCACCATCGGACGCTCCCATTTCCTTGCAGGTTTCAAACACGACGTTCATTGTTCCGTCGACGATGGATTCAGTTCCTTCGTCAAGGACGAGCAGTGTGCATTGTGTGCCATCGCCGCCATGAGACCGCTTGCTCTCGGCACCGTCGTACAGGCGCAAGACTGCGGGTGTTGCTCCTGCACGAATAATGCGACGACATGCTTCGATGCCTTCAGAAAATGACGCAAACACAAATGCTGCACGACGTTCAACTTCAGGAAGTGGGTGAGCACGCAACCACACACGTGTGATTACTGCAAGTGTTCCTTCGCTACCAAGGAGTAGTTGAGATATGTCTGGCCCTACTGCGCCAGCTGGTGCACCACCTGTGCGAATGATTGTGCCGTCAGCAAGTACTGCTTCAAGAGCGTGCACCATGTCTTCGATTTTTCCGTACCGCGTTGAATACTGACCTGCGCCACGACATGCCACCCATCCACCAACAGTGGCGATGGCAAATGATTGTGGGTAATGACCAATGGTAAGACCGTGGGTACGAACTGCTTCTTCTAAGTCGGGGCCAAAGGTGCCAGCCAACGTTTCGACAATGCCAGACACTTCATCAATTGATTCGATGCCTTGCATTTGTGTCATATCAAGAGCAACGCCACCAAAGAGAGGGATCGCCGCACCACATACTCCGCTTCGTCCACCAGATGGAGTGACAGGAATTTTGTGGTCATTGCAATATGCCAACAAGATGGACACTTCTTGCGTGTTCTTTGGACGACATACGACTGCAGGAATTTGTGGAACTTCATTACGCAATGACCACCGAAGCGACAATGGCCACCAGTCACGACCGTGTTGGGCGCGTTCTATTGCATCAGATGAGGTGTCGCAGATTGCACCGAGTTCTTTCGCTTCAGTTGTGGTTAATGCGCTACCAGGGCTTGGAAGGTGTGACGTTGCAAGAGCTGGGTCGCCACCAAATTCGATTGGATTGGTGGCCTGTGTTGAAAATGTGTGAATGCTCATTGCTATCCCTTGTGTGAGTCGATGAATTCTTGTTCTGTGACCATTGCTGCAGCGTCTTCACGTGCGCATGCGTCAACGAACTCAGCGATACTTGCTGAGCTCTGTGCATCGTCCCACCCAAGAAGTGGAGAAATGAGATCTGCTGTGGCTCGAGCTGCTGAAACGCTTGCACGTCGGTTGAGCAATCGTGCCCGAGTGCGGCGACTGAGCACGTCGTCAATCGATGTTGCCATTTCGTGTGTGACTGCGTACACCGCTTCAGCGCGTAAATAGGGAAGTCCGTCTACCAATGGCCCAGAGAGTGATGGGTCGCTGGCAATAAGGACTGCTATTTCTGCAGAATCACTTCCGTAACGACCATCAAGGTGATGATCGCGTTGCGACGCGCGGATACTGCGACCTTTTGCGCCATGAAGTGACATTGACTTTGTGCGACAACGCGTCTTGGTGCCCAAGACTTCAGAAACGGCATCGACGGCATCTTGCGCCATCTCGCGATACGTGGTGAGTTTGCCACCCGTAACTGTTACAACTCCGTTGTCAGACGTAAACACACGATGGCGACGACTGAGATCCGCAGTACGGCCAGCTTTTGCAGAAGAGTCATCCATCTTTACGAGAGGACGAAGGCCAGACCATACGCCTGTTACGTCTTCAAAGGTGACATCAGTGTTGACGGTTGCGTTCAAGGCAGCAAGAACATACTCAATATCGTCGCGTGTGCACTGAGGATCATTCACAGGGCCCTTGTAGTCAGTGTCGGTAGTGCCGATGTATGTGAATTGGTATGTGCCGTCACCGCGAGAGATCCAGGGGACTACGAACAAACTGCGCTTGTCGCTCGGTACTGGGATAACTACAGCAATGTCGTTACGTACTTTTTCCCAGGGCACGGTGAGGTGAACACCTTTGGCCGGACGAATGGTGTCTGGGTGAGATGCCTCGTCAAGGGCGCGAACGTCATCTGCCCATACGCCCGTTGCGTTGACTACTGCCTTGGTGCGGATAGTGAAATGTGTGTCGCCGACTAGATCGTGTACGCGAACGGTGTGTTGCGTGCGATTGGCTGAATCAATTCCTTCGACGCGGCATTGGTTAGCGATGGCTGCGCCGTTGTCTGCTGCACTGCGAAGTACCGCAAGTGTGAGACGAGCATCATCGGCTTCAGCGTCGTAATACATGTATGCAGATGACAATTTTTCACGAGCCATTGTTGGCAAATGCGCAAAAGCGGTGTCGGCAGAAAGACGACGATGAAGGCGACCAATGCGCCATCCACCAGTGAGGTCATACATCCACATTGCAGATCCGAGTGCACGAGCAATCTTCTTTGAGACAACGCTGTTCTTTGTGAGAATCGGAATCATGAACGGAAGTACATGGACAAGGTGAGGAGCATTGCGACGCAAGCGCTTGCGTTCACGTAGTGCTTGATAGACAAGACGCACATCACCTTGTTGGAGGTAGCGCAACCCGCCGTGGATCAGCTTTGAAGACTTCGATGATGTGCCCGATGCAAAGTCATCACGTTCAAGAAGGCAAGCACGCAGGCCGCGAGAGGCTGCGTCGAGTACGACACCGGCTCCGGTGATTCCGCCGCCGATAACGACAACATCGAATTCTTCGCTGGAAAGGCGGGAAAGGGATACGGGCCGGGAGAAATTGTGAGGGGTTGACACGGGTCAGAGCCTATGTGGTCTGGGCTATTGAAGGAATTCTGAGCCTCGGACTGTGACTTTGTTAACAATTAACAATCATTGCTAGTTAGCAATTGATGCAGATAAGGTTTCGGCCATGCGGTCACCCGAGGAACTCACCATTGCATTTCGTACTGCAGGGCTAAAAGTCACCCCGCAACGCCAACTGTTGTTTCGACTCCTTCATGACAACGGTTCTCACCCCACTGCTGACTCCTTGCATAGTGCTGCAACAGAGGTCATGCCTGGCATCTCGCTGCGCACCGTGTACCAAACGCTGACTGATCTCACTCAAATGGGCGAATTGCAATCAATCGAAGTCGGTTCTGGTTCACTGCGGTTTGATCCGAACGTGTCAGACCATCACCATGCGGTGTGTGACGGCTGTGGTGATGTCCACGATGTGTACATAACGAAGGCGCCTGTATTGCGCGGCCTCGACGATTTCTCGGTAAGCGATGCTCACATCGTGTACCGAGGACAATGCGGCGCGTGTTCTGCGCTAGTCGCAACAAAATAACCAAAAATAGAAAGGATCCATTCATGCCAGCCTTGAAGGGAACTAAAACACACGAAAACCTGTTGGAGGCATTTGCAGGCGAAAGCCAAGCAAATCGTCGTTACATCTGGTTCGCACAGAAAGCAGACATCGAGGGTTATCCAGATGCAGCTGCACTGTTCCGCTCTGTTGCTGAAGGTGAGACCGGCCATGCGCACGGACATCTTGAGTACATCGCAGAAGTAGGCGACCCAGCAAGTGGTGAGCCAATTGGCGAGACCGAAGCAAACTTCAAAGCATCAGTTGCCGGCGAGACCTATGAGTACACACAGATGTACCCAGGATTCGCAAAGACAGCTCGCGAAGAAGGATTCGATGAAATTGCTGACTGGTTCGAAACTCTTGCTCGCGCAGAGAAGAGCCACGCAGGTCGTTTCGCAGAAGGCCTTGCAGCCCTCTAATTTTTCCGTGGCCCATTGGTCACGATGAACGAAGAGGTGGGTGGTTGTTGAGAAATCAACAACCACCTCATCTTTGTAAACCCTTTGACGAGAATCGAATCCGATGACTATTACGTACGACCCAAAGAATCCTGTCTATCTTGATGAAGCAGATGTCCGCGAAGAACTAACGCGCGTGTACGACATCTGTCATGGCTGCAGGCTCTGCTTCAAGTTCTGCTCTTCTTTCCCCACTCTGTTTGATTACGTCGACGCACATGACGATCAAGATGCCGGTCGTATGACACCTGCTCAACAAGATCAAGTTGCAGACGAATGCTTCCAATGCAAACTTTGTTATGTCAACTGCCCTTACATTCCCGAACTTCACGAATGGGCACTTGATTTCCCCCGACTCATGTTGCGCCATGACTCAATGCGTATGGCTAATGGTCAAGTAAGTCTTCGCAAACGCGCAACAACTGAAACCATGGGGCATACCGACGCACTTGGCAAGTTGGCCACCACCATCCCAACCATCACCAATGTTGTGCTGGGTGCAAAACCAGGGTCATTGGTGCGAAAACTTGTTGAAAAGACAGCAGGTGTTTCTTCTGTACGTCTTCTGCCTCCGTATGCAAAACAGCGCTTCAGTACCTGGTTCAAAAAGCGCACTGCTCCGGTGTTGTCAAAGAAGCAGGGTTCTGTTGCGGTGTTTCCTACATGTTTGGTGGAATACCAGCAGCCTGGCATTGGTCAGGATTTAGTCAAGGTATTCGAACGCAATGGCGTTGACTGCTCATTGGTGGATGGTGCTGGTTGCTGTGGAGCTCCGTACCTTCACAGTGGCGACATGGACGGCTTCATCAAAGTTGCTGCAAAGCAAGTCAAAGCTTTGGCTGCTGCAATTCGTAGCGGAAAAGACATTGTTGTTCCACAACCGACATGTGGCTACATCTTGAAGAAGGATTATGTCGATTATGTCGGTGGGCCAGACGCTGAATTAGTGGCGGCGCACACATACGACTCGTCTGAGTATTTGATGAACTTGCATAAAGCTGAGGGAACTGAACTCGATACCAATTTCACTGGTGAGATTCCTGAGAGCATCTCGTATCACATTCCGTGTCACCTCCGTGCTCAGAACATTGGGTTGCGTAGTCGCGACATCATGAAACTGACCGGTGCAAAGATCACATTGATTGATCAATGCTCAGGAATTGATGGCATGTGGGGATTTAAAGCAGGCAACGAAGAGTTTTCTGTGCCAATTGCAAAGAAGTTGGCGAACAAGTTAGAAGCAGCCAACAACCAAATAGTTGCTGGAGACTGTCACTTGGCAAACACAGCAATTATTGAGCAAACAGGAATTGTCGCCCAACATCCGTTGCAAGTTGTTGCGCGCGCCTATGGCATTGCAGAAGAACCAACAAAGTAAAAAGAGACAAAAGTGAATACAAATACCCCTTCCTCACGCAAACTCACCCTCGATGACATCGCAGACCTTCGGGCCTACGAGCGCGAGCGCCCAGATTTCCGCGCACATGTGATTGAAGTGAAGCGTCGCCGTCGTGTCGCGATTGGTGAGATGTTGACAATCATGTTCGAGAATCGCGACACCATGCGTTTGCAGATTCAGGAAATGATTCGCGCTGAAAAGCTTGTGACCGACGAAGGCGTCATGGAAGAGTTGAAGGTGTACAACCCAATGATTCCGATGCCTGGCCAACTATGTGCCACATTGTTTCTTGAACTGACATCCGAAGATCAAGTTCGCGAGTGGTTACCAAAATTGGCCGGCCTTGAAGACGGTATTTGTATTCAGCTTTCTGACGGTTCGAAGGTGCGTGGCTCAATTGATGCCCAGCACGCAGCCGGATTAACCCGTCCTGACGTCACCGCTGCGGTTCATTACCTCACGTTTGATTTCACCGAAAAGCAGATTGAGCAGTTTGCATTTGGGCCGGTTTCGGTGTTGTGTGATCAGCCGAATTATCTTGAAGTGGCTTCATTCTCTGATGAAACTCGAGAAGAACTTCTGACGGATCTTCGTCCCTAAGCCATACGCAGGAGCCCCAAGCTCTCGTGTTTGGCTGGACTTGCAGGTGTGACGCTTGACACATACACTGCCCCGTGCGGGGACTCTCCCCGTGGTCGAGGGGGATTTCGATGTCCGGAGCAAATCTGTCGTGGCGGCACCAAGGAGCCTGTAACGGCTTAGACCCCGCTGTCTTTTTTCCAGATTCTGATGCAGCTGCTGATGAAGCCAAGTCAATTTGTGAGATTTGCATTGTGAGAGCGGCATGTCTTGAACACGCAATCGTTGTCCGTGAGAAAGACGGAGTCTGGGGCGGCGCCACAGAACGCGAGCGTCGCAGAATCATTCGTCAAAGACGTCGCACAGCGTAGATACTTGGTGCATGGCACATTCCCACGAATTCATCGGCTGGCCCACGTTGCTGGCCCAGATTCTTGACAGGCGTGATCTTGATTCGTCGCAAGCTGAATCTGCCATTACACAAATTTTAAATGGCGATGCCACGCCGTCACAGATGACTGCTTTTGTCGTCGCGATGCGAGCTAAGGGTGAAACAGTTGAAGAACTTGAGGGCATGTTGCATGCTGTTCGTTCTGCTGGCATGAAAGTTCAATTGAACGCGGACTTTGCATCACGCGCTATCGACATTGTTGGCACAGGCGGAGACAAGAGCAACACAGTCAATGTGTCCACCATGTCTGCATTGGTCGTTGCTGCATCCGGAGTGCCGGTGTGCAAGCACGGCAATAGGGCAGCGTCTTCAAAGTGTGGTGCAGCTGATTTGTTAGAAGCCGCGGGTGTTGCAATCGAGCTTGATCCACAAGGGGTAGAGGCATCAATTGCGGCCACCGGATTCGGTTTTTGTTTAGCAGCTCATTTCCATCCGGCGTTTCGGTACACCGGCCCGTCGCGTCGTGAAATCGGAATTCCAACAGTGTTCAACTTGCTGGGGCCAATGGCGAACCCTGCGCCAATCTCAAACATGTTGGTCGGAGTTGCTATGCCAAACATGATGGAGGCAATGGTGGGTGCTTTGGCTTCACGTAACGTCACCAGTGCTTGGGTTGTGCATGGCCATGGTGGACTTGATGAACTTGCGGTTAGCGGTCCAAACATTGTGTACGAATTGCGAGATGGGAACATTTCTCGATTCGAGATCGATGCTGCTGAATTTGGTATTGCCCACTCCACGCTTGCCGATATTCGTGGGGGAGACGCCGCGGACAACTTGGCAATTATGAATGCGTTGTTCAGTGGTCAAACGGGCGCTGTTCGCGACATCGTCTCGTTCAATGCAGGGTGCGCTCTCTTTGTCGCCAAGCATGTTGAGTCTGTCGCTGACGGCATAGACCTAGCTCGCGCCACCATTGATTCGGGTGCTGCAGCAAGCATGTTGGCCACAGTTGTAGCCGTCAGTTCGGCTGAAGCCGAGCGCATGCAGGTGTAACAAACGGAACCGTGTCACACCCATTCGTCACTCTTGTGACATGGACATCACGCCTCTCACCCTCTCAGAAGCCCCACAGTACGAACCAGTTCTCATGATTTCGTGTGCCACCTGCGTCATGGCAGAGTCAGACGCATGTGGTGATTGCATCATGAGTTTCCTCTGCGATGCCCCCTCTGAAGGCGCTGTAGTACTTGACCTTCAGGAGCTTCGGGAAATTAGGTTGCTCGCTCAGGCCGGTTTGGTGCCTACGCTTCGGCACCGTGCCGTTGGCTAAACCTTCCTCCCGTAATCCCACAGTCGTCGCTCTAGACGCCCCTCAGGGACCTGAGTATTGGGCGCAACTACATGCCATCGGCCAAGCCGCTGGTCTTCATTCACTCGGAGTAGCTCCTGCAGGCCAGATGCTTCGTGCACGCCAGCAGATTCAAGATCGAATTGATCATGATCTAGTCAACGACATGAAATTTACGTTCTTGCGCCCCGAACGTTCCACAACGCCTACACAGCATCTTGACGGAGCGCAATCAATCATTGTCGGTGTTCGTTCATACGCAATCAGTGATCATCCAGATGATGTTGCATCGTCTCCTCTAGCAAGAGTTGCTCGTTATGCATGGCTTGATCATTACGGTCACCTCAAAGATTCACTCTCTGTTGTCGCTGAGCGTTTACGACAGGATGGTCATCGCGCAGTTGTGTTCGCAGATGACAACGCAATGGTTGACCGTGAAGCAGCGTGGCTCGCAGGTGTTGGTTGGTTCGGCAAGAACGCAAACATCTTGTTGCCAGGCCATGGAAGTTTCTTTGTTATCGGGTGCGTGATTACAACTGCAATTCTTCCAGTGGCTACACCCATTGATGACGGGTGCGGTGCGTGTTCTCGTTGTATTCCTGCGTGCCCAACGGGGGCGATTGTAAAAGAAGGCGTCATTGATGCCAACAAGTGTTTGTCCTGGCTACTTCAGAAACCCGGAATATTTGATCGCGAGTATCGCATTGCCTTGCATGATCGCATCTACGGGTGTGACGATTGCCAAACCGTGTGTCCTCCGACTCGACGAAAAGAGTTGAATGAGTCGACAGAACAACTTCAGTCAGTTGTCGAAGTCTTGACATGGTTGTCAATGGATGACGAATCACTCAACGCATCGTGTCAACGTTGGTATGTGCACAAACGCGACATGACATGGATTCGACGAAACTTGCTGATTGTTCTTGGCAATATCGCTGACCCGAAGAACCCCGAGGTGGTTAATGCCATTCGGGAATACCTGTCGCATGTCAAAAGTGAACTACGTGCTCATGCGGTGTGGGCGGCCGCCAGGTTAGGTCTCAGTGAGCTCATAAATTTCGAAGATTCAGACCCCATGGTGTGCGACGAGTTGCTTCATCTGCCAACCTTGCGGGAAGGCCTATGAAACATCTTCTCGTCACAAATGATTTCCCTCCCAAGATTGGTGGCATTCAGTCGTTGTTGTGGGAATGGTGGCGTCGATTGCCTTCCGACTCATTTGCAGTGCTGACAAGTCCCCATGCGGATGCCGCGGCATTCGATGCTGGCGAGCCGTATCGCATTGAACGAACTCGCGAACCTGTGTTGTTGCCACACCCATGGATGGTGCAACGCATCAACGCAATGGTTAAAGAATTCGGCGCGGACTTTGTCGTGCTTGACCCAGCATTGCCATTAGGTCTTGTAGGGCCGCGACTCTCTGTTCCATACATGGTGGTGTTGCACGGCGCGGAAGTTACGGTGCCAGGCAGGTTGCCATTGTCTCGTCAAGTCTTAGGCCATGTTTTGCGTGGCGCAGAACACATCATTGCTGCTGGTGGTTATCCCGCAACAGAAGGCGATCATGCTGCAGGGCGTGCGTTGCCTTCCACCATTGTTCCGCCTGGTGTCGACACGCAGAGATTTGTTCCGTTGGATGCCGCAAGCAAGAAGGCGGCTCGTGCGCGATTTGGTTTTGATTCGGAAGACGAACTGATTCTCGGATTCAGCAGGCTTGTGCCGCGCAAAGGTTTCGATACCGTTATTCGAGCCGTTGCTCAACTTGCTCCACACCGGCCACGTTTACGCTTAGCAATCGCGAGCACGGGTCGTGATGAAGATCGATTACGAAAGCTGGCTGATGAATTGGATGCTCCGGTGACATTTTTGGGTCGAGTTGAACATGATGAAGTGCCAGCGTTGTATGGCTGTGCAGATATTTTTTCCATGATGTGTCGCAATCGATGGGCAGGTCTCGAGCAAGAAGGCTTCGGCATCGTGTTTGTCGAAGCTGCCGCATGTGGAGTGCCGCAAATTGCCGGAGACAGCGGGGGAGCAGCAGAGGCAGTTCTTGATGGTGTCACTGGCTACGTGATGTCAAATCCAGCCGATGCATCTGGTTTAGCTGCTCGCATCGCCACAATTCTTGACGATGATGCTTTGCGTGCATCAATGGCCGTCGCCTCACGTGCCCGTGCTGAATCTGAATTCGAATATTCAGTTCTTGCGTCACGTTTGGGACAAGTGCTGAAGGTTGGGCAATGATGGATGACATGCCCGGTTCATTACTTATCAAATGCAATCTTGCGTTAACTGGTCTCTTTGTGGCGTCGTCAGTTATTGCTGCAATTGCTTTTACGTCTCCGTGGAAGACCATCGGCGTGGTCGTGAGTCTTGGTTGTTTTACAGTCGGCATCGTTGCGTTCTTGTGGGGCTACTGGACAGCTGTTCAACGCAGTCGTACCGACAATATTTCGGTAGCAGCTCTGTATTTCTTGGTTGATAATTGTGCGCCACAATCAGTTGCACGACTGATGAACGGTGCTCTTGGAGTTCAGGTGGTGGTCGCAGTTGCCACGGCGATCAGCCGCACAACCACAGATGGTCGCACGGGGAGCACCCTGGCATTTGGGGTCTTAGCTCCCATGATGGGCCTTGGGCTTAATGGTCTATGGGGAGCCTCGCATGGCACTTTTGCCCCGCGTCAATTCGGTGAATCCGATGAGGTGCCACTTCAGGAGCCCGCGAGCGGTCAAGATTAGAACCATGACTGACCGCGCTGCACAGACCACCCTCATCTCGGCCCCTCTCAATGCATGTTGGGATGTTGTTCTCGGATTCGAGAATTACCCCGATTGGGCCAAAGATGTCAAGGAAGCAAATGTGTTGACACGTGACAGTGAAGGTCGTGGTCTACGCGTTGAATATCGCGCATCAGCTCTTGGTCGCAGCACTCGTTACACACTTGAATATGACTATTCACAACAGCCGTCGCGCCTGTCGTGGCATCTGGTGGAAGGTGACATTATGCGTGCGCTTAATGGTGCGTATTCATTTGTTGAAGTTGATGGTGGCACTCAAGTCTTTTATGAACTGGAATTGGAACTTGTTGTTCCATTGCCCGGTTTTGTGAAGCGTCGCGCAGAGGCTCGAATTCTCATCGAAGCAGTCAAAGAACTGAAGGCTCGCGCCGAGTCGTGAGTTTCGTTGGAATAGATGTTGGTGGCACAAAGTGCCATGGCGTGCGCGTTGACGAACACGGCGTAGTTCTAGAAGAGATTAGATATCCGACTCCACATGCTTCGGAATTGGTTGATCTTCTTGAAGCGATGTTCCATGAACTCGCCGGAACACAAAATCTCGGTGTAGGCGTCCCCGGACTAATCACGCCTGATGGAATCGTGCGTGCGTCTCCGAATATGGAGGGAGCGCACAACATTGCGGTTGGTCCTGAACTTCGTGCGCGCCTGGGCATCAGTGTGCATGTAGAAAATGACGCCACGATGGCCGCATATGGCGAATGGAAAGCTGGCGCGGCGAAAGGCGCGATGAACGCGGTCATCGTTACTCTTGGCACAGGCATTGGTGGAGGCATTGTGATGGGCGGCGTATTGCAACGCGGCACAAACGGATTTGCTGGCGAAATTGGGCACATGGTTGTGGAGCACAATGGCGAACAATGCGTGTGCGGTAGGCGCGGCTGTTGGGAGCGATACGCATCGGGTTCAGCGTTACGAATGTTGAGTGGCGGTATGAGCGGTGAAGAAGTATTTGCGGCAGCAAGTTCAGGCGATAGTCACGCGCAGTCTGTTGTTGCCACGTTTGCAGATTGGGTGGCAGTTGGTCTTGCGAGCCTTACGAATATTTGTGACCCGGAAGTGATTGTTATTGGTGGAGGAGTCGTTCAATCTTTCGAATTCGTTCTTGAGTCTGTGTCAAAGAGTTTTTCTGCAGCGTTGTATTCTTCTGAATCGCGGCCTCATCCTGCCTTGCATGTTGCGGCGTTGGGTGAACGCGCTGGGGCAATCGGATGCGCTCTATTTATGACTCAGGGCTAGCCCAACTCCGCGAGCGTTCTACGGCGCGCAGCCATTGAGTGTGAGAATGATCTTCTTCATGTGGTTCGAATCGTTTGTCGAGTTGCCACATCGAGGCAATTTCATCTAGGTTTGCCCACACACCTTCTGCCAAGCCAGCCAAATATGCGGCACCTAATGCCGTGGTCTCATGATCTGTCGGGCGAAGCACTGGTACGCCTAATGCGTCTGATTGACGTTGCAGCATTGAGTCCATTACGGATGCACCACCATCGACACGTAGTTCGGCAAGAGTGACCCCACCAGCTTGCGTCATTGCATCAATTGCATCGCGAGTTTGATGAACCATTGCATCGACTACTGCGCGAGCAATATGGGCTTTCGTTGTGCCGCGAGTAATGCCAATGATTGATCCACGCGCGTAGGGGTCCCACCAAGGACTTCCTAAGCCTGTAAATGCTGGCACCACGTAGACGCCGCCCGAATCTGGCACGGACTCAGCTAGTGGTCCGATCTCTGACGAATCATTAATGATCCCAAGTCCGTCACGTAACCATTGAACGGCAGCACCGGTAACAAAGATGGCTCCCTCAAGCGCATACACGGGTGCACCGTCTCCGAGGTCCCACGCAACTGTTGTGAGCATTCCGTCTGCAGGCGCTGGACATGTTGTGCCGATATTAAGAAGAACAAAACTTCCTGTTCCGTATGTGTTCTTTGCCATGCCGACGCTTGTGCATGCTTGCCCAAACAACGCTGCTTGTTGGTCGCCGGCAATTCCGGAGATTGGTATTCCGTTTGGCACATCTGGAACATCAGTAGTTACTCCGAATCGTCCACTTGACGGTTGCACGGTGGGTAGAACTGACATGGGGACACCGAGCAGTTCGCACATTTCTGCGCTCCATTGCAAAGTGTTGATGTCAAACAACATCGTGCGACTCGCATTAGAAGGATCTGTAACGAAGGCGGCACCAGCTGTCAGTTTCCACACCAGCCACGAATCAATTGTTCCGATACACAAATGTTCGACAGGTGGAACTGCAGTGTGTTGCAACAGCCACGCAGCCTTAGTGCCAGAAAAATACGGGTCGAGGACAAGACCAGTTACTGCTCGAACACGTTCAAGGTGTGGCAACAATTCTTCGCAACGTTCTGCAGTGCGACGATCTTGCCAGACAATTGCGTGCGCGGTTGGTTGCCCGGATCGCTTGTCCCATGCCAGAACTGTCTCACGTTGATTAGTAATTCCAATGGCCGAGACGGATTGGGTGAGTTGGCTACAAACGTCTTGCAATGTGGCCACAATTGCATCCCAAATTTCAAGTGCGTCATGTTCGACCCAACCTGGTTGTGGAAAGTGCTGAGTGAATTCTCTGTATGCGGAAAACGATTCTTGTCCGTCATCAAAGACTGCGCGAGTACGCACTCCGGTTGTGCCTGCGTCGATTGCGAGCACCACGCTCATGAAATGCCTGGCCCCGATGTAGCAATGAGGTGAATGAAGTCCGCGTGTACTCCGGGTGTTGAAGCCAGCACTTGTGCGGGAGTAACAGGGTTGCCAACAAAGTCGGAAAACACTGCGCCAGATTCGGTTGCGATTACTTGGCCTGCAATCAGATCCCAGGAATTGAGATGTTCTTCGAAGTAGACATCAAGGCGACCGCACGCAACGAAACAAAGATCCACAGCTGCTGCACCGAATCGTCGAATGTCTCGCACTTTCATCACAATGTCAGCAACACGTTTGGCGTGAACTTCGCGTTCACTAATTCGATAGCTGTATCCGGTGCACACGAGGGCGTCTGCGATGTCTTTGTTGTCGCGAACACTGATCGGTAAGCCGTTAACAGTAGATCCTTCTCCGCGTGCGCCGCTAAACATCTCGCCGAGTGCCGGAACATAAACGGCCCCAGCAAGTGGGCCATGTTCGTCGGCTGCACCAATTGACACAGCCCACATCGGAAGGTCGAAATAGAAATTCGTTGTTCCGTCGATCGGGTCAATATGCCATGTAATCCCAGACGTACCCTGTGTGTCTGCGCCTTCTTCGCCGATAATCGAATCATTAGGGCGAGCGAGCGCAAGTCCCTCAGTAATCATGGCTTCGCTTGCCTTATCGAATTTCGTCACCATGTCAATCGGTGAAGACTTCGTTGTCGCAGTGAGTGGTCCGCTTTTGCGTCCACGAAGTGCCATGTCTCCGGCTTCACGAGCAAGCGATTCAGCGATCAGACGCAATTCAGTGCCTAGCGAAGGTGAGGCACTCACGATGGGTCCGCTACTTCTCGCCATTCGCCGTGGGCGCGCAACACGAGGACAGCAACGATGGCAGTTCCGCCGGCACCAATCAGGCTGCAAATCAACATTCCTGAACCGGTTTGCACGGAGCAGGCGCCATCACATTGCGTATCAACTAAGCCATAACCCAAAAGCCCGCCGGCGATTCCACCAAGGAGAATTGAGCAGAAGGCAATGACACGCGCAGTAACGGACGGCAGAGCAGAAAGAGAAGAAGCGGAGTCTGGCACCTGCCCATCGTAGGCGCGGTGGTAGGAGGAGTGCAGTAGCGTTTGCGTGAAATGACCACTGACCGTTCAATCCTGCACATTGATATGGATGCTTTCTATGTGTCGGTCGAGTTATTGCGTCACCCTGAACTACGCGGACTTCCAGTTGTTGTGGGTGGAACGGGAGGTCGCGGCGTTGTGGCCGCTGCTTCCTACGAGGCTCGGCGGTACGGGATTCACTCAGCAATTTCTTCGGCTGTCGCTCGCAAGTTATGTCCTGATGCTGTTTTCATTGCGCCCGATATTTCTCACTATGTCGAGTACAGCCAAAAGTTGCACACCATCTTTGAGTCGTTCACTCCGCTGGTAGAGCAGATCTCCATTGATGAAGCATTTCTTGATGTGACTGGGGCATCGATGTTGATGGGGGATGCAGTGTCTATTGCGTGGGCGTTACGGGAACGCGTGGTGTCTGAAACGCAGTTGACATGCAGCGTTGGTGTTGCGCCGAACAAGTTTCTCGCCAAGCTTGCATCTGAACACGCCAAGCCGCGCGCATCGGCTGGTGGGGTGCAGCGCGGGTATCAAGTTTTCGAAGTGAAGCGTGGTCACGAATCTCAATTCTTGTTACCGCTTCCGGTGCAGTCATTGTGGGGCGTCGGGCCTGCAACGCTGGCAAAACTCGAAGCTATTGGCGTTCGTCTTGTTTCTGATTTGGCTGAACTCGATGTTGACATTGTGTGTGCAGCTGTTGGTGATGTGAATGGCCGGCATCTCCATGCTCTTGCGCGAGGCATTGATGAACGGACTGTTGAACCAGAGAGAATTGCTAAATCAATCGGCCATGAAGAAACGTTCTCTGCTGATCTCACCACACACGAAGAGTTACGCGTTCAGTTGGTGCGGCTGTGTGATGCAGTGGCTCGTCGTACGCGTGACGCCGGCGTCGCTGCCGGCACATTATTATTGAAAGTTAAATTCTCATCGTTTGAGTCCGTCACTCGGTCTGTGACTCCTTCGGTGCCTTTGACGACTGGGCCGTCAATGGTGGCAGCCCTTGAGCCACTGCTCGCGATGTTGGATTACGCACAGGGTGTTCGTTTACTTGGCGTTCATGCTCAAAAATTGACCGAGCAAAGCGAGGGAATTCCGCGCTTGTTCGACGACGGGGGAGACACTCCCGAAGACATCGAAGAACAATGGAAACCCGCCAGTCGGGCAGTTGACCTCATCGTTGATCGGTTTGGGGCTGGAATGATTGGGCCCGTCAGCGGGCTCAATACCCGAAAGCCAGGTCAGAGCCCCGCGGGACCTGTGCTCGATGAAGGCGCCTGACATAGAACACACCGAAGCGCATTGCGTTTAGGTCTGTGAGGTGAGACAATCATCCTGTGCCATTGTCAGACGAAGAACAAAGAATCCTGCGCGAGATTGAAGCCCAGCTCAAAACTGATGAGAAGTTCGCTAACGCTGTGTCCTCATCTGGGTTGTATCGCCACTCTGCCCGCCGTGTGTGGTGGGCGTTAATCGGCGTCTTCGTCTCACTCGTGGCTGTCGTTGCCAGCCTGCAGATTCATTTCCTCATCGCATTTGCAGCATTTGTCGTAATGATGGGCTTTGCTTTGGTTATTGAACGCCAAGTTCGTTTGATTGGGCGCGCTGGGGTACAAGACCTTGCCCAAACAATTCGTAAGCCCCGCGTCAAGTTTCCTAACAATTAGTCGAGATTTGCCCACTACTGTTGGCGCTATGCAAACCGCAGTTACCTCTACGAAAAGTGACTCTGCCTTTCTGTCGATTCTTGGGGCTGTCATTGTTCGTCCGTGGCTGTGGTCCACCGCAATTGCTCAAGCATTTCGATTAGTACCTCGCGGCTGGTGGCGTACATCGCCGTTTCTGCCCGTGCCGTCTCGTGACTACATGGAGTTTCGACTCGTGACGCAATACGGCGGTGGACACGGAAGTGCGCGTGGCGTCGTTCGGTCTGAAGATGTGGTCGCATACTTGCGGTGGTGCAGACGCTGGAGTAGTGAAAACTAATGAGAAGCGCACTCGTACTTAATGCAACATATGAACCACTCAGTGTTGTGTCTGCACGACGTGCGATTTGTCTCGTGCTTTGCGACAAAGCTGAAGTGATCGCAGACGATGGAACAGTTGTTCATTCTGAGCGGCTCACTTTGGCATCACCGATCGTCATTCGCTTGCGGTACGTGGTGAAAGTTCCGTACCACCGCAATGCAACCATGTCGCGACGTGCAGTGTTCGCTCGCGATCATCATCGTTGTGGTTATTGCGGCGGAACCGCAGACAGTATTGACCATGTAATGCCCCGCTCTCGCGGCGGAAAAAATATATGGGAAAACGTCATTGCTGCGTGTCGTGGGTGCAATCTACGAAAGCGTGATCGCACACCAGAAGAAGCAGGCATGCAGTTGTCGAGCATTCCGCGTGCACCCCGGGAGATGTCGTGGATTATGTATGCCGTGCCACGAATTCCCGAACAGTGGAAGCCGTACTTGGCTGAGGCCAGTTAACTCGAATCGAATTCCCCAATGACTACGCCTTCAATGGAGTGGGGCCGCCATGACTGGACAGGTACTGCTGCAGATTTTCATGCAATGGAATTGCCGTATGAACGTGCATTGTGGTGGTGCCAAGTTGAGGCACCGACTCTGATTCTCGGCTCAACACAATCAATTGATGATGTGAATCAGAACAGCGCAGACGAAAGTGGTGTGTTGGTGTCGCGACGACGAAGCGGTGGGGGAGCAGTATTTGTTGATCCTTCAGACTCCGTTTGGATTGACATAACAATCAGCAGAGATGATCCGTTATGGAAAGACGATGTTGCACAGTCAATGTTGTGGCTTGGTGAACTTTTTGTAGAAGCACTGTCGCCTTGGGTACAAGCTGATGTGTTTCGTGATTCCTTTTCAGCAGGGGTCGACGGTCGCGTTGTGTGCTTTGCCAGTTCATCACCCGGAGAAGTTTTTGTCGGTACAAACAAGTTGGTGGGTATCAGTCAACGTCGCGGCCGAGAGGGTGCCAGATTTCAATGTGTGTTGTATCGACACTGGCGACCCGGCGAATGGTCACAAGTCCTTTCATCCTCAGACGTGCGCTCACGGGTGGCAGATATCTGCGTCGCGACCCTTGATATTCCGGCCCTGACCCTTGTCAATGCCATCTCCGAACGGCTCTCCGGCGTAGGTGGGGGACAAAGTGGTGAAATTTGGGGGTAAATGGTTGACAGTGGGGGGAAGTGGGGATAATCTGTCCCACGGGAGAGGCGGAGAACTTCACCCAGGAAGGCAGAGACTGTGTTTGTTGGAGTGCACGAGCGACAGCTCGACCCAAAAGGTCGACTCGCGCTCCCTGCTGCATTTCGCCCCCGTCTCGAGCCCCGCTGCTACCTAGCTTTTGGCCGCGATAAGTGCATTGACGTCCTGACAGCTGAAGCCTTCGAGCAAGTCGCAGAGGAAATGCTGCAGAAAGTTCGCAGCGGAGAAATGGACCGCAACGAGCAGCGTGCTCTTGCCGCCAACACCATCGAGGTCACTATCGACGCTCAAGGTCGTGTGAACCTTGATGAGAAACTTCGCGAGTACGCAGGAGTGCAACTCGGTTCACGAGTGATTGTCGCTGGATCTTTTGACCGTGTCGAAATCTGGGAGCCAGATCGCCATGATCGCAATATCAGTTCGGGTACCGAACAAATTGCTGGAGCGGGCGCGTGATTCCCGATGTTATACAAGTCTTTTCAATCAGTCAGCGGCCGACGGTCTCTGGCAGTCTCCCGGATGGCACGGTGGTTAGCTCCAACTCCGCCCGCTACCATCGCGCACATTCCGGGGATACATCCGGGTGGCAATTGCTTTCCGGGAGGCTGCCAGGGACCGTCCGTCATGACACAGGTACTGGCATGAACGCGATCTTTGCTCATGTGCCAGTGATGTTGGAACAAATTGCTGATGTCTTTTCCGACATGAACGATGGCGTCTTTCTTGATGCAACTCTTGGTGGTGCTGGACACAGCACGGCAATTTTGACTGCACACCCCAAAGTTTCATTGCTGGGAATTGATCAAGACGACATGGCTCTTGAATCAGCTGAACAAGTTCTTACAGCCGCTGGTTGTGGTGGACGCGTTGCCCTCCGGCGCGCCCGCTTCGATGCAGCGGCGCTGATCGCGGCGAAAGAGGGCATCAGCGCGTTATCTGGTGCCCTCTTCGACCTCGGTGTCTCGTCTCCACAATTCGATGTTGCTGAGCGTGGATTTTCGTATCGATTTGATGCGCCATTGGACATGCGCATGGACCGCTCGCAAACTTTGAGTGCAGATGTGATTGTCAATACGTATGACGAAGATGCATTGACGAGTATGTTGCGCCGAAATGCAGACGAGCGTCATGCGTATCGAATCGCAAAAGCGATTATTGCTGCACGCCCGATTCACTCCACTGCACGTTTGTCAGATGTCGTAAGTTCGGCAATACCTGCTCCAGCGCGACGTCGCGGCGGGCATCCTGCGAAAAGGACATTTCAAGCCATTCGCATTGAAGTGAACGCTGAGCTTGAAATTCTCCCGGGTGCTCTACTGAATGTCATTTCACTGTTGGCTCCTGGCGCTCGATTGGCCGTTCTCTCGTATCACTCTGGCGAAGATCGCATTGTCAAGTCTGTAATGAGATCAGCAGAGACAGGCGATTGTGAATGCCCACCAAATCTTCCGTGCGGATGTGGCGCTGAGCGTTCCGTTGTTCGTGTGCGCGCACCTCGTGATGCAAGTAAATCCGAGTTGGCACTGAACCCCAGGTCGTCGTCAGCACGCCTACGCGTTGTTGAGAAAATTGCCATCGAAGGTCAGAAGTAATCATGGCTGTTGCGATCAAGTTTCCAGCTGTTCTATCGCCACGTGAGGACCGGGACAATCGGCCGAAGTTGGCGTTGGTTCCTCAGAGCGAACGACAGTATGTCCGAGTATTCACTGTGATGGCTCTTGTTGTAACAGTCATGTTTTGTATCGTGTCGCTGCGCGCGCATATGGCTCAACAAGAGATGCGACTAGACAAGTTGAACTACGACATCACTCGCGCGCGAGCACATTTCGAAACCTTGCGTGCAGAACGGGCGAATCTTCAGTCTCCAGGTCAATTGATGAATCAGGCAAGTCTCATGGGCCTTGTTCCCAGTCTGGGAATTCGCATAGTAGGTATTCCGGCGGCTGTTGCAGCAGAAGTTGCAGCAACTGTTGGCAAGGTTGACTCTGACGTTATTGCTCATACCGAATCCCCACTCGATGAATTTGGTCGCTTGAAAGCAGTAGTGGTCGGGTCACCATGAGCACATCAGAAGGTTCACATCGCGGCACGCGTTCACACGGAACGCCATCGTCATCTCGTTCGGGTACCTCTCGTTCTGCAACATCTCGTTCAACGTCGTCTCGTACATCAAGCAGTGGCAGTTCTTCATCTGGACGTCCACGCTCAACAAGTCGTCCGCCGGTAGCAAAGAAGCCAAGTCGTCCGCCAGTTCGCAGTTCGGCATCAACTCGCCGGCCAGCACCAACCGTGTCGCCATTTGAATCTCTCGTTGCCTCTGCGTGGCACTGGACCAAGACGTGTTTCACTGGGGAAGTACCAGCGGCACTTCGGTCAAGCAAAATTCCTTCCACAGAAGCTCATCATCGAGTCAAAAGTCGCATTCGCCTCACGGTGGTTCTTTTCATAATTGCTCTCACAGCGCTGCTTGGGAGAGTTGTGTTGTTGCAAACGGTTCAGAGGGATGGCTATTTCGCAGCGAGTGTTGATCAGCGCACCAGAGTAAATATCTTGCGAGCAGCGCGCGGGGTTATTTTCGATCGCAACGGGAATGAGTTGGCCCTGTCGGTCCCGAGCACCACGGTGTATGCCGACCCGCGCTCCATCACTGACATTCCTGCTGTTGCACATGCCTTGTCCGTTGCGCTTGCTCACACACCCGAGCAAGAAGCCAAGCAACTTGCAACTCTCAGTGCTCCCGGTTCGAAATTTAGTTACATCGCTAGAGGTCTGACTAAAGAAAATGCGCAAACTCTGCTCGGTCTTGGACTTCCAGGCGTGTATTCGTATACAGAACCATCTCGACAAGTAGAAGGCGGAGTTGCAGGAGCAGTTATCGGTCGCACGGATCCTGATGGATTGGGTACGTCTGGTCTTGAAAAGCAATTCAACAAAATTCTCACAGGAGTTGACGGCAAAGGTATCCGTGAAGTCGATAAGAAAGGCCGCTCAATTGCTGGAGTACAGAGCACCACAGCAGCGCCAGTTCCTGGCGATGACATCGTCTTGACTCTTGACAAGAATATTCAATTCCAAACCGACACAGCTCTTCTTGATCGTGTTGGTCAACTCAGTGCCAAAGGTGGCACTGCAATTGTGATGAACTCAAAGACAGGCCAGATCTATGCCATGTCGAATGTGCGTCGCAACACTGCAGGTTCTGCTGTTCTTGCCTCAGGGAACTTCGCAGCGGTCGAGGCGTATGAACCTGGTTCTGTAGCAAAAGTATTTTCAATCAGTGCAGCCTTGAATGAAGGAGCCGTGACTCCAGAAACAGTTTTGAGGGTCCCGGGCTCAATTGTTGTTGACAAGTTTCCCATTCGTGATGCGTGGCCGCACGGACCAATGGATATGAATGTGCGAACCATCGTTAGTGAAAGTTCAAACATTGGAACCCTTATGACTGCGGGAAAAATTTCATCTAATTCTTTGCACGACTATTTGTACGCATTTGGGTTTGGCCAGAAAACAGGACTGGAATATCCAGGTGAAAGTCGTGGAACCTTGCGATCCGCGAATAAGTGGCGAGGCACGGAGAAGGTAACTGTGTCGTACGGTTATGGAATGGCTGCTACACCCCTTCAATTGATCGCAGGAGTGAACACTGTCGCGAATAAGGGAACATATGTTGCGCCGCAACTAGTGAGTGCAACAATTGACAAGTCCGGAAAACGACATCCCGTAGCTGAATCAGCCACCCGTCCTGTTCTTACACCTGAGACTGCTGCAACGATGACCGACATGTTGCGAGAAGTTATCTGTACGGGAACTGGCGAACTTGCTCAAGTGAAGGGCATGGAAATCGCCGGTAAAACAGGTACTGGTTACAAGGTTCAGGCCAACGGAACGTACTCAACAGATACGGGTGGACGTAAGTATTTTGCATCATTCGTCGGATATTTCCCCGCTGCTAATCCTGAAGTAACTATGTTGATCAGCATTGACGAACCAGATGCCTCATCGCGCGATCGTTTCGGAGGAACTGCTGCAGCAACTGTGTTTGCTCGTTTGGTTCCGGGTGTAATGCATGAATTGGGCATCCAGGCAACTGGTTCAAGTACTGGTTGCAAGGCGGGCGCCAAGTCTGCTGGTCACTGATCGGATCATGAATCATGTCTCGTCATTCAGTTTCGCCATTGACTGTCGACAGCCTTGTCATGCATGCCGATATTGCTGCAACAATTATCGGAGATAAGAACACAGTTTTTTCTGGGATAACTCAGGATTCTCGCAATATTGAGCCGGGCGACATTCTGTGTTGCGTTCGAGGAGAATTCTTCGACGGGCATCAGTTCATTAATGAAGCAATATCCCGTGGAGCTGTATCTGTTCTAGTCGATCATGTCGATGAATCTATTGACCCGTCAATTGTCCAAATTGTTGTATCAGATGTGCGCATGGTGCTTGGGCGTGTTGCATCGGCAGCATTTCGACATCCTGCATCCTCCTTGAAAATGATTGGGATTACCGGAACAAATGGCAAAACTACAACTGCGTCAATTCTTGGCTCATTGTTAACTGCTCATGGTGGATCCGTGTACGTGATGGGAACCTTGACGGGAGCGCGAACCACCCCTGAATCAATAGATTTGCACGCTCAGTTGCGTGTATGCGTGGACTCAGGAATCGATCATGTTGTGATGGAGGTTTCTTCGCACGCCTTAGAGCATCATCGAGTAGATGGAATCGTTTTTGATATCGCCGTATTCACGAATCTCGGACATGACCATCTTGACTTTCATGGCACCATGGAAAATTACTTTGCAGCCAAGAGAAAGCTGTTCACATCTGAACAATCGAGAGTTGCTGTAGTGAATACAGATGACCCCTACGGGCAACAGTTGAAAATGGAAGCTGTTGTTCCGACATTGTCTTATTCACTATCGAATATAAGCAACGTCACAGTTGAAGCTTCGCGGGTGTCATTTACGTGGAAACAACGTGACGTGCAACTTTCCATTGGTGGCTCTTACGCTGTTGTGAACGCACTCGCTGCAATTACGACTGCGAGCGAACTGCATATTCCAGATGAGCGCATTGTTGCTGGATGCGCCACTGTGAAGACCGTGCCTGGCCGATTTGAGTCAGTGCCAAATAATGCTGACATCGACGTTGTGGTTGACTATGCCCACACTCCTGAAGGATTGGAAGGCCTTCTGATGAGTGCACGAGAAATTGCTCGCACGGGATTGATAGTGGTCTTTGGATGCGGCGGAGACAGAGACAATGCAAAGCGCCCACTAATGGGGGGTATTGCGTCTCGTGAGGCTGACGTAGTGATTATCACCTCCGACAATCCGCGGAGTGAAGACCCTGAGCGCATAATTGCTGAAGTGATGTCAGGCGTCGTGACCAATCATGCACTGGTTAGTTCCATCGTGAATAGAGAAAAAGCCATTGAATCCGCCATCTTGGGTGCAAAGCGTGGTGACATGGTGGTTATCGCTGGCAAGGGTCATGAAACAACCCAAGAAATTAACGGCGTGGTGACAGCGAGCAGTGATGTGGCAATTGCTGCCAAAGCACTTCAGGTACGAGAGGAGAAAACGAAATGATTGCAGTTCTTATCGCAGGAGCAGTCGCAATGGTGTTATCTCTCTTTGGTACCCGAGCACTGATTTCGTTCTTTGATTCGATCGGAAAGGGTCAGCCAATTCTTGGTTCTGACGATCATGGTCCTGTTCATCACATGAAAAAACAAGGAACAGCCACGATGGGCGGAATAGCCATCATGGTTTCTGCATTCGTTGGTTGGGCGGTTGCGCATTTACGCGGCGGGATAGCTCTGTCTGACCAAGCGATGATTATGTGGGCCATCTGTGGAGTTCTGTCAATTATTGGTTTCCTTGATGACTTCTTGAAAGTACGTCGGGCCCAGAATCGTGGAATCTTTTGGAAGAAAAAGGGATACATCACTTTTGGGATCGTGATTGTGATGATGACGTGGCTGCTCGTAGGGACAGGTGTTAGCGAAACCTTGTCGTTTACTCGGCTGGATTTCCCAGGTTGGCACTTGTCGCCGGTTCTGTGGGTTGTGTGGACATCTGTAATGGTGTGGGCAACAACAAATGCAGTGAATGTGACCGATGGACTCGACGGTCTCGCTGCTGGTTCTGCACTATTCGGTTTTCTTGCTTTTACGGTGATTGCATATTGGGCATTTCGTAATCCTGATATTTATCATTTGGTCAACCCTCTTGACTTGGCAGTGTTTTCGGCTGCAATGGCAGGAGCGTGTGGCGGGTTCCTGTGGTGGAATGCGGCGCCAGCGCGAATATTCATGGGCGATGTTGGGGCGTTAGGAATCGGCGCAGCACTGGGTTTGTTGGCGGTAACTACAAATACGCACATGTTGCTGCCGCTCATTTGTGCGCTCAATGTGATGGAAGCTGGCTCGGTTGCATTGCAGATGGGTGTCTTCAAAGCATCAGGTCGAAAGAAGCGACTGTTTCGTATGTCACCGATTCATCATCATTTTGAACTTCTCGGGTGGCCAGAAACCACAGTCATTATTCGGTTCTGGATCTTGTCTGGAATCTGCGTGGCTGTCGCAGTAGGAATGTTCATTGCTGACTTCACTCATATTGCCGACTCCTTTGCCGGGCGGTGACATGAAGCGGGTAGCGGTTTTTGGCCTGGCCCTTGCCGGTGCGGCGGCTGCGCGTGCTTTGGTTGCGCGGGGTGTTGAAGTGGTTCTGTCTGATGATTCGATTACGGATGAACACCGCCGTCTCGCAAGTGAACTTGGTTGCACAATTGTTCCGATAGTAACGCAGTCCGATGTTGCTTCATTTCTCGATGGTGTCGATGTTTTGATTCCTGCGCCAGGAGTTGCGCCACATCACCGCATCATTGTTGAGGCACTTGTGGTCGGGGTTTCTGTTCGTACTGAAATTGATATTGCTTATGAATGGGAACAGCAGAGAAGTGGTGGCCCACGGCCCATTCTCGGGGTAACGGGCACTGACGGTAAAACAACGACCACGATGATTGCAGCTGCATTGTTGCGTGGCGGTGGACGTTCAGTTGGCGAGGTAGGGAATACCGACCTTCCATTTATGGCGGCAATTGATCAACCGTTTGACGCATTTGTCGTTGAGTGTTCAAGTTTCCGCTTGCAATTCACAGATTTCTTTCGCTGTGATGCGTCGGTGTGGCTGAATCTGGCTCCGGACCACCTTGATTGGCACGGGTCGCTACATAATTACACGAACGCAAAACGTCGACTGTGGGCGCATTCAAAGAATGATGATGTGGTTATTGCTCCAGTAGCTAATGAGCTGATTCTTGAATCAGCTCGAACAACTCCAGCGCGTTGTGTCACGTTCGGTCTAGATGCTGGCGATTACAAGGTGTCGTCGGGATCTTTAACGAGTCCGCATGGGATTATCTGTTCGGTTGATGAATTGTGGCGTGCGCTTCCACATGACATCACTAACTCGCTGGCCGCAGCCGCATTGGTCATTGAATCTGGGTTAAGTGAGGTGGGGGATGTGGCTACACCGCTTCATAATTTTGAATCTGCACATCATCGCATCGAGTTCGTGGGTCATTTTGATGGATCAGCGTGGTACGACGACTCCAAAGCGACAAGTCCTCACGCAGCACTGACTGCAATCAGGTCTTTTGACCGCATCGTATTGATTGCTGGTGGGCGCAATAAGGATTTAGATTTGGCCCAAATGGCTACGGAACCGAAGCGAATGGTGGGAGTTATTGCAATTGGTGATGATGCTGACGCAATTCGTAATGCTTTTGAAGGTGTGTGCCCTGTGCGTGAAGCAATGTCGATGGATGAAGCCGTTGTTCTTGCGCACGGAATGGCTACGGCTGGTGCAACGGTTTTATTGTCACCTGGCTGCACTAGCTATGACTGGTACAACAACTACAACGAACGTGGTGATGATTTTCAAGACAAAGTAAGAAATTACTTCAACCGAACTGAATCGAGTTCATGATGGCTACTGACAAACGAACAACTCTGACTCTAAAGGAACGCCGACTGGCGACACTCCGACGCGCTGGGGTGGCGGACCGTCATCGTGTTGCCTTGGAGAAACCATCTGCTGCATTTTTCTGGATACTTATCATCGTCACTTCGTTTGTCATGTTGGGTCTTGTCATGGTGTTGTCATCATCGTCAGTAACGAATTTGCATTCAGGTAGTTCGGCGTGGGGGATGTTTCAACGTCAATTGATTTGGGCGGGCCTAGGAGCAGTGGCGATGTGGGCTGCGTACGCATTTCCTTACGAGACATGGCGTAATTCTCGACTGCTCATTCCCGTGGTTTTCACAGTCATTGGGTTGAACGCAGCCGTGATTCTGAAGGGTGCACTAGTCAATGGTGCACGCGCATGGCTAGACATTGGCCCGTTCCGAATGCAGCCATCAGAATTCATGAAGATTGCAGTAGTTCTTTTCTGTGCAAACTTGTTGTCACATCGTCATCGTTCGGTTCAGATCACCAGCATTGTGTTATGGCCCATGATTGCCGCGTTGGCAGTCAGTGCTGGGTTATGTGTGCTTCAGAAGGATTTCGGTGGAAGTTTAATTTTTGGTGGAATCGTTCTTGCCATGATGCTCATCGCAGGTTTGCCAGCGCGGCAATTAGTAGCAACCACTGCGAGTGTTGGAGTTCTCGGAATATTTGTTCTTAATTTTGCCAGCAATGCCAGTGCGCGAATGTTTGCATTTATGCATCTTGATGCCACGAAAGAGGACAGCGGGTATCAGGTGTATCAATCGCTTCTGAGCATTGCGAACGGAGGCTGGTCAGGAACTGGAATCGGTTCTGGTACGAGCAAATGGGGTTATGTGCCTCTTGCGTACAGTGACTTCATATTTTCAGTCATCGCAGAAGAGATGGGAATTTTCGGATCATTTATGGTGATCGGTGGATTCTTGGCATTAGTCATCTTTGGTTTGCAGGTAGCTCTGTCGGCCCCAGACACTCATGGTGCGTTTATTGCGGGTGGAATCTCTGCATGGTTCGGGGTGCAGGCTTTGGTCAATATCGGTGGGGTAGTTGGAGCATTGCCAATGACAGGGTTAACGCTTCCGTTCCTGTCGTACGGTGGTTCTTCTCTCATCGCTTCAATGGCTGCGGCTGGTTTGTTGTTGAATGTGGCGCGAGACGTAAAGACGTCTCACTAGACCATGGTGTACGCAGTAGTCACAGGTGGCGGAACAAGCGGCCACGTAATTCCGGCGATAGCAATTTGTGAACTACTTGTTGAAGCGGGGCATCCCGTGTCTGAAATCCGCTACGTCGGTTCTCGACGTGGGGTCGAGCGAGAGTTAATGCAGGCGACTCAGATTGCAGCGGAATATCTCCCCATCTCTGGTTTGCAGCGGTCACTCACTTTTCGGGGTATGTCACGAAATGTTTTGCTTCCGTGGCATTTATTTCGCAGCCGAGTTATCGCGCGCGGTCTCATCAAATTATGGAGTCCTAGTGTCGTGATTTCGGTCGGTGGGTATGCAAGCGAACCAATGTCGCGGGCAGCGCTAGCAACAGATGTCCCACTGGTATGTGTTAGCTACGACAGAATTCCCGGATTAGCGACGCGTCGTCAAGCGAAGAAGGCGGCCATTTCGGCGGTCGCGTTTGAGGGCAGCCCGCTCCCTCGCTCTGTATTGACAGGTGCGCCTGTTCGTAAACAATTACGTGGTTTAGATGTGGCGGCTTCAAGAGAATCAGCACGTTCATCCCTTGGCATTGATTCTGATGCTCGCATGGTGGTTGTAATGGGTGGCTCTCTTGGTTCTGGTGTGTTGAACGCAATGGTTGCTGACCTGTTGCTTGCACTATCCGAAACTCATTCGGTGGTGTACCACATATGTGGTCAACGGTTTGTTCGAGATCAAATGCCACATGTGCCCGCGGGTGTGCAATACGTGCGTGTTGGGTACGAAGACCGGATGGCAGATGTGTACAGCGCGCTTGATGTCCTGGTCTCGCGTGCTGGTGCAAGTTCAGTAGCTGAAATTGCGACAGTTGGTGTTGCTTCAATCTTGGTTCCGTGGCCTGACGCGGCAGATGGTCACCAAGAACTCAATGCACGATGGCTGACAGATTCCGGGGCGGGAATCCTTGCGGATGATGCTGCGTGTGCTGACGGCAGGGCAGTGGCTGAGGTCACTCAATTGCTAGCAAATCAGAATCGCGTCTCCGAAATGGCACGCTCGGCATATCAACTCGGGGCGATACACAGAAGTTCTGCCTTAGTTGATGCAATCGAGGGGGCCGCACGCGCGACAGTTGCGCGTGGAACAATGGACGACTGATGAACGTCTCTCGCCGAACTGCCGAACCGCTCATTGCGCTTAATGTGCCGATCCGATGCCACATTGTTGGTATTGGGGGCCCAGGTATGAGTGCAATTGCTCGCTTGTTGCTTGAGATGGGTCATTTGGTCACAGGTTCAGACCTGCATGAGTCAGAGGTCGTCGAAGAATTGCGTGAACGTGGTGCGATTATTTCCATTGGACATCAAGCGATAGTCGTTCACGGCGCAGACGTAGTCACGTACTCAACGGCGATCCCATCGCACAACGTTGAATTGGTGGAGGCGCAACGCAGTGGAATTGAGACCCGCCATAGGTCTGGCATGTTGGCATCGCTCTGCGCAGCCACCAATGCAGTAGGCATTGCTGGTACTCATGGAAAAACAACTACAACGGCACTTGTGACTGTGATGACTACGGCTGGTGGTCTGCATCCATCTTCAATCATTGGTGCAGATGTTCTTGGCGGTACTGGGAACGTGCACGGAGACGGATCGTTACTGATCATTGAGGCAGATGAAAGCGACGGGACACTTGATGTTCTTCCTTTGTCATCTCTCGTGGTGACCAACATCGATATCGACCATCTTGATTACTTTGGAACCTTTGAGGCAATAAAGGAGTGTTTCGCAGACGTAATCGAGCGGACACGCGGAGCAATTGTTTTGAACGCAGATGATGATGGGTCTGCAGACCTTGTGAAGACACTTGAGCACGACCGTCGTGTCACCACTTTCGGACGGTCACAGAATTCAATGGTTCGTGTTTTGTCTTCTGTTCCGAGCAGCGAAGGAACGCTGGTTCAGGTTCAAGTAAGCGAACAGACGTACCAGTGCGAGTTGAAACTGCGCGGAGAACACAATGTTATGAACTTTGCTGCTGCACTTGCGATAGCAGTTCGTCTTGGTGTCGACCCAGCGATCGCATGCACAGCAGCCTCGACTTTTCGCGGCGTGGCTCGTCGGTTCGCCGAACGCGGTGAGTTCCGCGGGTCGTTCTTGATTGACGACTATGCGCATTTGCCAGCTGAGATCTCAACCACCATTGATGCAGTTCGTTTGCATCCGGCACTGACTGGTCGAGTAGTGGCTGTGTTTCAGCCGAACAGATATCACCGCATTGCAACAATGGCTGATTCTTATGCCGATTGTTTTGCCCGAGCGGATCGCATAGTGATTACCGATGTGTACGCATCAGGTACTCAGAAGATTGATGGAGTCACTGGAGAACTTGTTGTCAATGCCATTCGTAGTGTCCATCAAAATGCCGATGTGGTGTGGGCACCGTCTCGTGCTGACACAGTTGCAGCGGTTGAGTCTTGGATTTCTCCTGGCGACATTTGCATTTCAATGGGATGTGGCGACATTGAATCATTTCCTGATGATTTGCGTGGAGCACTGAAATGACCGGAAGTGCGCTCGTTTCAGAGTTGGCGTCAATTGGTCTAGATGTTCAGGCCGACAGACCACTTGCCCCGCTAACCACCTATGGAGTCGGCGGCAATGGTTCCTGTGTTGTCAAAGTGTCGTCTGCTGATCAAGTCGTCGCAGTGTCAGAAATTTTGCGCGGCCATCCAGGGGTAGAGACTCTTGTTATGGGTCGTGGCAGCAATCTTTTAATAGCTGATAAGGGTTTCGATGGTCTTGTCGTTGTTATGGCTCCATCACCTACTGAAAATGCTGTGAGCGTTGATGGTGACATCGTGGAAGCTGGTGGCGCGATGCTGATGCCAGTATTGGCCCGCCGTTCTGTAGGTGCAGGTCGTGGTGGTCTTGAATGGTGTGTTGGAATTCCCGGCACTGTTGGTGGCGCAATCCGAATGAATGCGGGCGGACACGGTGCCGATATGGCTTCGTCCGTGGTTGATGCAACCGTGTTGTCTCTTCGCAGTGGTCAGATTGTGCGAGTGTCGGCTGAACAACTTGATTTCTATTTTCGTGGTTCAGCATTGTCGAACAGCCATGTAGTGCTCTCGGTTCGTATGAGAACTTCAGCGCAAGATTCAACAGTCGGGACTAGCGAAATTAACGCTGTAGTTGGATGGAGGCGCGAGCATCAGCCTGGCGGTCGAAATGCTGGCTCGGTATTTGTTAATCCTGGGTCTGGAGATGAAAGTTCTGGAGCTCTTATTGATTCAGCGGGGCTTCGCGGTTTCACAATTGGCGCAGTCAGCGTCTCAGAAAAGCATGCAAACTTCATTCAAGCTGGAGAAGGCGCGACAGCTGCGGATATTGCTGCAGTGATGTCTCATGTGCAAAGTACTGTGGAAGATGTTCACGACATTCGTCTCTACAGCGAAGTATGTCTTGTCGGATTCTCTCTTGATCTTATGACTCGTTTCTCGCACCCTTCTCACTCTTCCGTGGCGCATGTTGCCGCCAAAGAAAATTTGCAAAATCTCCTCGGAGAACACGCATGACAGAGTCAGAAAAACTGAGCTCCAAAGAACGGGTAGAAGAAATATCTGTCACTGAAGTGTCTGACCAGGTACTGCAAGAATTGTCAGGTCTCTTTGGTGGTCATGATCTTGAGATAGTGCCGGAACCAGACGAAGTGGTCGAACCGAGTGACGTAACAGTTACAGCTGTCATTGACTTAATTGATGTAGTGACCGAAAACGTCACACCGCAAGCGAATGAACTGCCAGAACTCGAGAACGTGGTCATTATTGACCGCGATGTGGATGTGTATCTGCGTTCAGAACCAATTGACCCGTTACTCAATGGAATGCCCGAAGATGCTGGCACTTTGGTGGTAATCGATGATGACCTTGACCGTGTAGTCATCGTTGATGATGACAGGCCTGACCCAACTTTTGAAGAGAGGCAACGGCGTTCTCGACGTCGCGAACGTCTGCAGAAAGTCAAGTGGCTAAAACTTGCAGGCGCCGTCGTTGCGTCGATTGTGGTGGTGATTGCGCTTCTGGCTTCACCGATTTTCGCAATTCGGTCCGTCACTGTGGAGGGAAACGTATACACATCTCCGAAGGTTCTCGCAGCGGTAACAAAAACATTGAAGGGTGCATCAGTGTTCACTGTTAATACTGGCAAAGCACGAGAGTTGCTGCTGGCAGATTCGTGGGTGTCAGACGTGCGGATCACGACCCGGTTTCCTGGCAAGGCACTCGTCGAAATCGCAGAAAGAGTTCCCATCATTTGGTACGTCGGAGATGACCAAAAGGCGCGCATTGTGGATGCGCGAGGGCATGTCATTGCAGTACTTGCCGGATGGCCAACCAAGTATCTGCGTGTGGCTGGTGTCGGGCCATCACTCGAAGCAGGCGCTGTGGCCGACGATGTGTACCGAGCGGCAGCACAACTTGTGCTGGCCTTGCCTGAGGAACTGCGACCGTTAGTGAAATCACTCGAGGTGAGCGCAGGCGGGGAGCTCGCAATGACGCTTGCGGGAGGGACTCTCGTTCGTTTTGGCCCACCCAATGACTTGCAGGACAAATTGGTCGCGGTCGTGGTGCTTTTGCGGCGCCAGAATCCATCGACATTGGCAATTATCGATGTTTCGACGGGTGAACCAACCGTTCAGATCCGCTAAGCCATTGCCCAGAACGGGAATTGCCACATAAATCCTTCGTGATGTGGGAAACTTAAGAAACTCAGTCCTTACGGACTCCTTACTGGAGGTAAATGGTCGATGGCCGGTGCACCACAGAATTATCTCGCCGTTATAAAGGTGATTGGCATTGGCGGAGGCGGCGTTAACGCTGTCAACCGCATGATCGATGCTGGTCTTCGCGGCGTTGAATTTGTCGCAATTAACACAGACGCGCAAGCCCTTCTCATGAGCGACGCTGATGTCAAGCTTGATATCGGTCGTGACCTCACTCGTGGTCTAGGCGCAGGCTCTGACCCTGACGTCGGTCGCGCGGCTGCCGAAGCGCACCGTGAAGAGATCGAAGAACTCATTAACGGCTCTGACATGGTTTTCATTACTGCAGGTGAAGGCGGAGGTACCGGAACAGGTGCTGCGCCAGTTATCGCGGAAATTGCGAAGTCTCTCGGCGCACTTACTATCGGTGTCGTAACACGTCCATTCCAATTTGAAGGTCGCCGTCGTGCTGTTCAGGCAGACAATGGAATTCAACGTTTGAAGGAAAAAGTTGACACTCTGATCGTCATTCCGAACGATCGTCTTCTTACGGTTGCAAACGACAAGACATCACTTGTCAATGCATTCAAGATGGCAGACGAGATCTTGTTGCAAGGTGTTGCAGGCATCACAAACCTCATTACGACTCCTGGCCTTATCAACACCGACTTCGCAGACGTCAAGATGATCCTCACCAGTGCAGGTTCTGCTCTCATGGGTATCGGTATCGCCAGCGGTGACAATCGTGCAGTTGTTGCAGCAAAAGATGCTATTTCGAGCCCAATGCTTGAAGCAGCTATCGATGGCGCTCGTGGCATTTTGCTCAATATCACTGGTCCGTCCAGCATGGGCCTATTCGAAGTCAATGCTGCGGCCGAAGTGGTTCACGGAGTTGCTCACCAAGATGCGAACATTATTTTCGGTACTGTCATCGACGACGAAATGGGTGACGAAATTAAGGTCACCGTTATTGCGGCAGGTTTCGAACGATGGGATGCAGGTTCAAGTGGTTCATCCATTGGCACTCGCACATCAACACGTCCGGCTGATGCGCGCCCTGCAACAAGCAACGTGCGCGACATTTTCTCTGATAGCGATCCGTTATCAGACGATGATGACGACTTCGACGTTCCTTCTTTCCTGAAATAGAAGTTCACACATGATCGACGCCATTGAGGTGGCCGATCGCGTGGCACACGTTCGTTCGGTTATCAGTGATGCTGGCGGGACTGCTGTCTCGCTCATTGCTGTAACAAAATCTTTTGGAATCGACGCACTTCGTGCTGCGTCGAGCGCAGGTTGCGATGCTGTAGGCGAGAACTATGCCCAAGAGTTACTGGAGAAAATAACTGTCGGTCTTCCGTCAATTGATGTCCACTTCATTGGTGCATTGCAGTCAAACAAAGTTCGATTACTGGCCGGGCAGATTGCGTTGTGGCAGTCCGTTGACCGGGACTCAGTTGTGGACGAATTGGGCCGTCGGGCGCCGGGTGCATCCATTTTGATTCAAGTCGATACAACTCAGGAGCCCTCTAAAGGCGGGGTACCGCCTGCTCAGTTGGATGCACTGAGAGTACGAGCAGAGTCTCGAGGGCTCATTGTGAGGGGATTGATGACAATTGGTCCGACCGATGGGGTGCAGGAGGAATGCGAAAAGTCCTTCAGTATGTTGCGCCAATTGGTTAATGAACAGGGCTTATCGGTCTGTTCCATGGGGATGTCAGCTGATTATCCGATTGCTGTCGCATGTGGATCCACAATGGTCAGGGTGGGAAGTGGACTCTTCGGCGACAGAGTGCGCGTCGCTAAATAGACGTGTCCCACATCTGCTATTCGATGTGCATTAGCCTCTGAATATGTCATTTTTCCGCCGTGCAATGGATTACCTCGGTCTGAGTGGGGAAGAAGCCTACGACGACTACGACATGTCGATGGAGTATGAACGACCACAACGTGCTGGACGTCCTGCGCCCGACCAAGGTCGTCGCTCTAATTTTGATCCCGAGTACTCATCAGAGACACAACGACCTGCTGCGCGTCCAATGCGTGTCGACGACACCGGAGCTGCTCGTCGTCCAGATGATTCAGGTTTGCAAGTGCGCCCAGTCGGTACCGCACGTACATCTCCAACAGTTCGCACGATTGCTTCTTCTGGAGAAACGGTGACAGTTCGTCCTCGTAACTTCAATCAGGCGCAAGAAATTGCTGATCACTTCAAAGATGGTGTTCCAGTAATTGTGAATCTTGAAGGCGCTGATCGGGAAATGTCTCGTCGCATTATCGACTTCGCAAGTGGCATGTGTTACGCGCTCAGCGGCACGATGGAAAAAGTAGGCAGTGGCGTCTACTTGTTAAAGCCTGCTGTGAGTTTTGACTCACCTCGCTACTAAAGGCTCATCATGAACCTTGTGTGCGCCATTAAAAATATCTATGTCTTGATTGTGGTCGCTCGCGCCATCTCAACATTTTTCCCCATCTCGTCAGGTAGTCCTTTTCTTCCCATCGTTGATTTTCTCTACAAGGCCACCGAGCCTGTATTTACGCCTATTCGTCGAGTACTTCCCACCATGGGGCCGTTTGATTTCACGCCATTGGTGGTTCTCATCGGCGTTCAGGTCATCGCTCGCATCCTTGGGTGCTGAGCCCATTACGCCTCTAGCCTTACTGCGTGACGTATCCAAAGGTTGAATCCCAGCCAAATTTTCCTCAATTGGAAGAAGGCGTTCTGGAACGTTGGGAACGTGAACAGACTTTTGCAAAGAGCCTTGCAGCGCGTCCCGTGGGGACAAACGGTGACAACGAATTCATTTTTTATGACGGCCCACCGTTCGCAAACGGAATGCCCCACTATGGTCACTTGCTTACAGGCTTTGTAAAAGATGCTGTCCCTCGTTATCAAACAATGCGTGGTCGACACGTTGATCGCCGATTTGGTTGGGATTGTCATGGTCTCCCTGCGGAAGTAGAAGCTGAAAAGGAACTTGGCATTGCCGGACATCCTGCGATTGCTGCATTTGGAATTGATAAGTTCAACGATGCATGTCGCACAAGTGTGTTGCGGTACACCGATGAATGGCAGCGGTACGTCACGCGACAGGCCCGTTGGGTCGATTTCGAGAACGATTACAAGACACTTGATACGCCATACATGGAAAGTGTCATGTGGGCCTTTAAGACACTTCATGAAAAGGGTCTGATCTATGAGGGCTTTCGAGTACTTGCCTATTGCTGGCGTTGCGAAACTCCGTTGTCGAATACAGAAACCCGAATGGATGACGTTTATAAAGATCGTCAAGATCCGGCACTGACCGTTTCCTTTACCCTTGATTCAGGGGAGAAGATCCTTGCATGGACCACTACTCCGTGGACCTTGCCATCCAACTTGGCCCTCGCTGTTGGTCCAGATATTGACTACGCAGTCCTTCAGCACACTGATGGCAATACCTACATCGTGGCTGAAGCCCGCTTGGGTTCCTATGAAAAGGAATTTGAGGGTGCCGAAGTAGTGCGCACCATGAAAGGTCGCGACCTAGTTGGCCGTCGTTACACACCTATATTTCCCTTCTTTGCCGGAACAAATAATGCATTCCAAATTCTTGGTGCTGAATTTGTGACAACTGAAGATGGAACTGGTGTTGTACATATGGCCCCTGGGTTTGGTGAAGACGACCAAATCGAATGCAATGCCGCTGGTATTCCAACGCTGTGCCCAATGGACGAACACGGTTGCTACACAGCAGAAATCACACCATGGGTTGGAAAGCATGTGTTCGAGGCCAACTCAGACATCGTGCGCACACTGAAGGAAATGGGTGTCGTGGTTCGCCACGATTCTTACAACCACTCGTACCCACATTGTTGGCGTTGTGCTGAACCTCTTGTGTATCGCGCCATTTCATCGTGGTTTGTAGAAGTCACAAAATTTCGTGACCGTATGGTTGAACTGAATGAGCAAATCACATGGTCACCCGAGCACATTAAAGATGGTTCGTTCGGCAAGTGGATAGCCAATGCACGTGACTGGGCCATCAGTCGTAACCGATTCTGGGGTTCACCAATTCCGGTCTGGAAGAGCGACGACCCTACGTATCCACGTCTTGATGTGTACGGAAGTTTGGCTGATTTAACCCGTGATTTCGGTGTGGAAGTAACTGATTTACATCGCCCAAATATTGACCTCTTGGTACGACCTAACCCTGACGATCCAACGGGTAAGTCAATGATGCGTCGCGTTCCTGAGGTGCTCGACTGCTGGTTTGAGAGCGGATCAATGCCGTTTGCTCAAGTTCACTACCCATTCGAAAATAGGGAATGGTTCGACAATCACTACCCAGGTGACTTCATTGTTGAATACATCGGTCAAACACGCGGATGGTTCTACACGTTGCATGTTCTGGCTACGGCACTTTTTGATCGGCCATCTTTTACATCCTGCATAAGCCACGGAATCGTTCTTGGTGATGACGGCGCAAAAATGTCAAAAAGCCTGCGTAACTACCCAGACCCAATGGCCGTTTTTGATTCCCATGGGGCTGATGCGATGCGCTGGTATCTGTTGTCATCGCCAATCTTGCGTGGTGGTGATTTCTCGGTCACTGAACAAGGGATGCGCGAAACCGTTCGTCAAGTTCTGTTGCCACTGTGGAACTCGTATTACTTCCTTGCGCTGTACGCGAATGCCGATGGTATTTCTGGGGTCGTTCGTACTGATTCATCGAATGTGCTTGACCAATACGTCCTTGCCAAACTTGCAGACACGGTTGAGTCGGTTACTTCATCAATGGATGTGTATGACCTATTCGCTGCGTGCCAAACAGTTAGAAACTTTCTTGATGTCTTAACTAATTGGTATATCCGTAGAAGTCGTGACCGGTTTTGGGCTGGAGATCAGGACGCCATTGATACGTTGCACACTGTGCTCGATTATGTAGTCCGTATCGCTGCGCCGCTTCTGCCACTTGTCACCGACGAAGTATTTCAAGGACTCCACGGAACTGAAGCGGGGAGTGTCCATCTCACTGATTGGCCATCTTCGTCGGACCTTCCACGTAACCCTGTATTAGTTACAGCAATGGATATGGTTCGCGATGTATGTTCGTCTGCGTTGTCAATACGTAAAGCGCATGGACGTCGTGTTCGGTTGCCGCTTGCGTCACTCACTATTGCTGCTGCGAACGCAACTTCGCTTGAGGGCTTCCTAGACATTGTTCGCGACGAAGTGAATGTTCGTGACGTATTGCTTACAGCCGACGTTGACTCAATCGCGTCTCATGAATTACAAGTTGTTCCGGCAATTGTTGGTCCACGACTTGGGCCACGCACCCAAGCAGTCATTGTCGCTGTGAAAAAGGGTGAATGGACTCAGGATGGCGATGTCATCAATGTCGCTGGTGAGTCGCTACAACCGGGAGAGTATTCACTGAAGTTGGTCACGCAAGCAGGTTCTGCGAGTGCGCCGCTGCCAGGCGGGGTTGGCGTTGTATTGCTCGATGTGAATGTCACTGCCGAATTGGAAGCCGAAGGGTCAGCGCGAGACATCGTGCGTGCGGTACAGCAGGCTCGTCGTGAAGCAGACCTAGATATCTCGGACCGAATCATCGTGACTTTGTCCCTCGATGACGACCTGAAGGCTCAGATCCAGCCTCATGTCGGTCTCATTGCGGGAGAAACCCTTGCCATTGAAGTGCTCTTTGACGCATCAGGGGAGCGCGTGACTGCTGTCGAGGGCGCCCTCATTGGGGTCTCTGTCGCTATCGCTAGTTGAGAAAACACCCTTTTCGGCCGTAGCCTCACGGGGCAACGCGGGCGGATGCCCGATGCAAGGAGAGAGTGCTCATTATGGCAACGAAGAAGAAGACCACCCCAGCGAAGAAGGTTGTCAAGAAGGCTCCTGCAAAGAATGCCCCAGCGAAGAAGGCTCCTGCAAATAAGGCCCCAGCTAAGAAGACCACCCCAGCGAAGAAGGTTGTCAAGAAGGCTCCTGCAAAGAATGCCCCAGCGAAGAAGGCTCCTGCAAAGAAAGTTGCGCCAGCGAAGAAGGTTGTGAAGAAGGCTGTTCCAGCGAAGAAAGTTGTGAAGAAAGCCGCACCAGTCAAGAAGGTTGTGAAGAAGGCTGTTCCTGCGAAAAAAGTTGCACCAGTTAAAAAGGCTGCTCCTGCGAAGAAAGTGGTTCCTGCAAAGAAGGCTGCTCCTGCAAAAGTTATCGCTCCTGCTCCGGCTCCCGTCGTTGCTGCTCCTGCTCCGGCACCTGTAAAAAAGGTTGCAAAGAAGCCAGAACCACCAAAGCGCCCAGTCATTGTGAAGGGCGCATCAGAAGATGGCGTCACATCATCAAAAGATTTTGATCTGAAGTTTCTCTTCGCGCAACGTGAAGCACTGCAGACTGAACGCATCAAGTTGGTTGGTCAAGCGAATCGTCTTGAGAATGAAGCAAATGCAATGATCGCTGATGCTGAAATGGGTGACGTGAAGTTTGACGATGAAGGCGGCGAAGGTGACACCATGGTTGTCGAGCGCGAACAAGACCTTGTTCTGTCAGCAGCAGCTCGTCAAACAGTTGAAGAGATTGATGCTGCACTCGCTCGCATGAAAACTGGTGAGTATGGCTATTCCGTTGTTTCAGTCTTGCCAATCCCCAAGGAGCGTTTGCGCGCTATTCCATGGGCAACAGAGCTTGTTACTGAACGTGCCGGTGGACTAGGACGCCGTTAGGCGTTCCAGCGCATCCGTGTTAGCAATTCGTCGACAGGCGCTATTTATTGGTTTGGTAGTTCTTCTTGACCAAGTGACGAAGTCGTGGGCGGTCTTTGCATTGACTGATGGTCGTGTAATTCACGTCCTTGGTTCGTTGCAGTTCTCACTCGGATTCAACAGCGGGTTTGCGTTCTCTCAAGGACAAGGCATGGGTCCACTAGTGGGTATTTTTGCCTTAATCGCAGTTCTGTTTTTGTTACGAGCGGTGCGTAAGGCGACAACTCAATTATCTGCATTGGCACTGTGCGCAATTGTTGCGGGTGCAATTGGCAATATTGCTGATCGATTCTTTCGCGGTGAGGGTTGGCTACATGGTCGAGTCGTAGATTTCATCGACCTTCAGTGGTGGCCCGTGTTCAATGTTGCAGATTCATCGATAACTGTGGGGGCATGTGCACTTATTGCTGCCATGCTGATGGAATCACGTAACGGAAAAGGTGATGACAACGCACATGAAAGTTGAAGAAACATTGCCATCGGCTTTGAATAATGAACGCCTCGATCGGATCGTGTCGCTAATTGCTGATATTTCACGCACCGATGCATCGAAACTGATTGAAAGTGGAGGCGCCACTGTCGACGGAACGCCCGCACCCTCTGGCAAAGTACGTCTACGTGAAGGTCAAGTTGTTGTCGTTGATCTTGACATGGTGCCAGTAGCTGAACCTCCTGGTCCAGACCCAAGCATTGTGCTTGATGTTGTTTACGTCGACGAGGACATCATTGTCGTAAACAAAGCAGCCGGACTTGTTGTGCATCCAGCATCGGGTCATGGCCTTGGCACTTTAGTAAACGGTATTTTGGCGTTGTATCCCGAAGTGGCTGATGTGGGACAACCTGCTCGTCCCGGAATTGTGCATCGTCTTGATGCTGGAACAACGGGAATGATGGTGGTTGCGCGTTCGCAACGTGCGTACGACTCGTTGGTTGCAGCGTTGACTGAACATGCGGTAGGCCGTGAATACATCGCGTTGGCATGGGGTCACTTCGATTCGCCAACAGCAGTTGTTGATGCAGCAATGGGTCGTGATCCACGAGATCCGATGCGTATGGCTGTTGTGCATAATGGCAAATGGGCGCGTACACATCTTGAGGTCGAGACCGAGTTCAATCATCCAGCGTTGTTAACGCTGGTTCGTTGCTCTTTAGAGACTGGTCGTACACATCAGATTCGAGTTCATCTCGCAGCTGTTGATCATCCTGTTGTTGGTGATGCCATGTATGGCGGCGCAAAGTCAGCCTTGGTGGCGTCGCGACCAATGTTGCACGCACGACGTTTGACACTGATTCATCCTGGAACTGGTGAAGAAATGACTTTCGAAGCGACGCTGCCAGCCGACATGGCGGCGATCATTGCGAAGTGCTCGTTCGAGATTCCTGAAAAGTAATTTCCACTACTCAGTGAGAGTGTGGAGTGTTCTTCGGCCAGGGACCGGTTCCTGTTGCGGCTGATGCAATAGTGGCGAGCGTGTAGTCGTTCAGATGGTCAGCCATGTGGTGAGCTGCAACGTCCCAGATAGCGAGCAAGACGCATTGTCCTTCGTGATCGCACGAGCCATCTTGATGGGGTTGTCCAAAGTCACCGAGAGTGATGGGGCCGTCGACAGCAGAAATAATGTCAGACAGACGAATGTCGCTTGGAGCCTTGGCTAAGACATAGCCGCCTCCAACTCCACGCTTTGAACGCACAAGTCCAGCGCCTTTCAAAGCGAGAAGAATTTGCTCGAGATAGGGCTGAGGAAGAGCAGTGCGCTCGGCAATATCTCTGACAGAGGTCGGGTGAGCGGTCTCGGAATGGAGAGCTAGCGACAATAGGGCTCGACAGGCATAATCACCTCGCGTAGAAACTCGCACATGACCATCGTAGGTGGTTGGATAGAGAGGTGAGTGTTCCGCCGCCAGTTCTACCTAATTACGCCAATGGGTGCCTCTCAGGCGTTATCCCTGCATTGTGTGCTCCAGGCGGTCCACGAAGCGTGCCTGCGTGGATGCCAGCCACTGTTAGCGGAGCGCAGCGTGTAGTTGTGCTTCTGATTGACGGCCTTGGCTGGAACCAGTTGCAGGATCACAAACACTGCATGCCCACGTTGTCTGGTTTTGAAGGGTCCTTCATCACTACCGTCGCCCCGTCAACAACAGCAACCGCATTGACATCGCTCACGACGGGCCTTTCTCCTGGGGAACATGGACTGCTCGGATACCGCATCGATATGGGCGACACGGTGATGAATGTGTTGCGGTGGGGAGACGAGAATGGGGATTTGCGCCGCAGGTACCCGCCCAATTTGGTTCAACCGTGCCCACCATTTCTCGGGTCGAGAGTTCCAGTTCTCAGCAAAGGCGAATTAGAGGGAAGCGGCTTCACATTGGCTCATCTTGCAGACGTGAAGCACATGGGGTGGCGTGCAGCGAGCAGCATTCCGGTGTTGGTTCGCGAGGCTCTCGATGCTGGTGAGGATTTTGTTTACGCCTACTACGACGGAGTGGACAAGATTGCGCATGAACGCGGTTTTGGCGATTTTTATGATTCTGAATTGCGCGCTGCTGACGGGATAGTTGCAGATATTTTGTCCGTCTTGCCGCTTGACACTGTGCTGATAGTGACTGCAGATCATGGTCAAGTTCACGTTGGAGAACGCACCATCATTCCTCCACGCGAGATTGTTGACCTCGTCGACCATCAATCAGGCGAAGGACGTTTCCGGTGGTTGCATGCAAAACGTGGGCGTGCTTCGGCATTGGTTGATGCATGTTCTATGTATTCAGATGTCGCATGGGTAGCGACCGCTGATCAGATAATTGAAGAAAAATGGTTTGGAGCCCGCATGAGCGATGAAGTGAAGCGCCGGCTAGGAGATGTGGCGCTGGTTGCTCACCAGCCCGTGAGTTTCGAAGAACCTCTTGATGGTGGGGCTTTTCCGTTGGTGTGCCGTCACGGATCATTAACGGCAGACGAAATGTTGGTCCCTTTGCTAGCGAAGCGGGCATAAACAACCTTTCCCGGCGTCTCTGATGCTGAGGGCGCACCCGACTGCTAATTTAAGAATTCGCAGTGCAGTTCACTTGCTTGTCAGCCATGGGCTGTCAGTGAGTACAAAAGGAGTCGGGAAAGTTCGTGGGTTCGTCATTTACACACCTCCACGTTCATACTGAATACTCCATGCTCGATGGGGCAGCCCGACTCGACGAATTGGTGTCGAAGGCAGTCTCTGATGGACAACAAGCTCTTGGAATTACTGATCACGGCAACATGTATGGCGTCATTGAGTTCTACAAAGAGTGTGTAAAGCAGGGCATCAAGCCGATCCTTGGCACCGAGGCGTACATGGCTCATGATCATCGTTCAGAGCGCATTCCTCGTCGTGGGCGGCTTGATGACAACGGAGGATCAGACGAAGGCGGTCGCAAGCAGTACTACCACCTCACTTTGCTGGCCGAAAACAATGAGGGCTATCGCAACCTCATTCAGCTATCTAGCCTCGCATTTCTCGAGGGTTACCACTACAAACCCCGCGTCGACTGGGAACTACTAGAGAAGTATTCCTCTGGACTTATGGCCACTACTGGTTGCCTCGGAGGCCATGTTCTGCAGTCATTGTTGAACGGCGATGAAAAGGGAGCAATTGCCAAGGCATCTCGATTGCAAGATATTTTTGGCAAAGACAACTTGTTTGTTGAATTGCAAGATCACGGTATTGCGAACCAACGCACTACTAATCCGAAACTGGTTGAGATTGCACGAGCAATTGGTGCACCAATTATTGCAACGAACGACTCGCATTACGTCAACCAAAGCGATCACATGGCACACGATGCGTTGTTATGTGTGCAGACCGGCGCATTGATGCGCGACCAAGATCGTTTTCGATTTGAAGGAAACGAGCACTACTTAAAGACCGCCGCCGAAATGCGTTCAGTGTGGAAAGACTTGCCAGAAGCATGTGACAACACCTTGCTCATTGCGGAACGAGCTCAAGTTGACATCACCTTTGATGAATATCAGATTCCTGATTTCCCAATTCCAGCCGATTACAAGACGCCTGCTGAATATCTCTCGTCACTTACCTGGAAAGGTGCACAACAGCGATGGGGAGACAACTTGCCGTCGGCTGTTGTTGAACGGCTCGCTTTCGAATTGAAAACTATTAGCGACATGGGCTTTGATGCCTATTTCCTCATTGTCTGGGATCTCATTCGTCACGCGCGTGAGTCAAACATTCGTGTTGGTCCTGGTCGTGGGTCTGCTGCTGGTTGTGCCGTTGCATATTGCTTGCGCATCACTGATCTTGACCCCTTGAAGTACGACCTTCTGTTTGAGCGATTCTTGAATCCGTCTCGAATCAGCATGCCCGATATCGATATGGATTTTGACTCGCGTTATCGCGATCACATGATTCAGTACGCCGCTGACAAATACGGCCGTGACCATGTTGCTCAGATCATTACGTTTGCCACCATTAAGGCTCGTAACGCGGTACGCGATGCCGCTCGAGTGCTTGGGCATGAATACGGAGTCGGTGACCGCATTGCCAAACTGATGCCTGCACTTCAACAGGGTCGCGACACTCCACTTGCAGCGTGTTTTGAATACAGTGACGAACATGCAGCCGGGTATCGCGAAGCTCAAGGTCTTCGTGACTTGGTTCTGGCAGATGAGATCGCTGCAAAAGTGGTCGAAGTTGCACGAGGCTTGGAAGGTCTAAAGCGATCAGACGGTATCCACGCTGCAGCAGTAGTAATCACGGGTAAACCACTGATGGACTATTTGCCTATTCAACGCAAGGGTAACGATGCCCCAATAGTCACTCAATACGAAATGCATGCCGTTGAGTCTTTAGGTCTTCTCAAGATGGACTTCTTGGGCCTGCGAAACCTTGACGTCATTGCAGATGCAGTGGAGATGATCAGGGAACAAACAGATCCCGACTTTGACATTGACATCATTTCTCTTGAAGACACTGAAACCTTTGAACTGCTTGGAAGGGGAGACACCATTGGTGTATTCCAGCTTGAGTCTTTGCCAATGCAGAGCTTGTTGCGTCTGATGCGTCCAACAGCATTCGAAGATGTCTGCGCAGTGATTGCGCTGTATCGCCCAGGTCCGATGAGCACCAAAATGCACACCACCTACGCGAAAATCAAGAACAACATAGAAGAACCCGAGTATTTCCATGAAGATGCTCGAGAAGTGCTTCATGACACGTACGGACTCATGGTGTACCAAGAGAGCATGATGCGTGTTGCGCAGAAATTTGCTGGCTATTCACTTGCACAGGCAGACAACTTACGCAAAGCCTGCGGTAAAAAAGATCCGAAAGCTATGGCAGCCGAAGAAGGATCCTTCGTTGATGGTTGCGAAAAGACCGGATACGGTCGTCCGCTTGGTGAGAAGTTGTTCCACATCATTCGCGGCTTCGCCGACTATGCATTTAACAAGAGCCACGCGTATGGCTATGGGTTGATCGCGTATCAAACGGCTTATCTCAAAGCTCATTTCCCTGTTGAGTATTCGGCGTGTCTGTTGTCTTCTGTAAAAGGCAACTATGAAAAAGCTGCCGTTCATCTCTCTGATGCTCGTTCTATTGGCATCACCGTGTCTAACCCCGACATCAACGAAGGCCGTTCAGACTTTGCTGCCATCACTGCAGATGGTCAGAAGCGAATTGTTTTCGCATTGTCCGGAGTTCGAAATGTTGGTGAGGGAATAGTTCTTCAGATTTTGGAAGAACGCGATCGCAATGGTCCGTACGAGTCGTTCCACGACTTTGCTCGCCGTGCGCCTGAACAAGCACTCAACAAGCGTGCTGTTGAGTCACTCATTAAGGCGGGAGCATTCGACTCATTCGGGCATCCTCGTCGCGGCCTTCTCATGGTCTTTGAATCAATCATTGATTCTGCAGTCGTTGCTAGACGCGAAGAAGAAAAAGGTGTCATGTCGCTCTTCGGCGAAATGGAAGACGCGTCAACTACTGGGTGGAGTGCAGAAGTAACCATTCCAGACATGCAGTTCACAAAGCCAGACCAATTGCGCCATGAGAAGGAAATGCTTGGTCTGTACATTTCTGATCACCCATTACGCGGGATAGAACACGCACTGCGTCGACTTGTTACAAGTTCAATTCAGGAACTTGAAGCTCGTGAATCCGGAATGGTCACAATTGGTGGAGTGATGTCGAGCCTCAATCGTCGCTTCACGAAAAAGGGCGATCAGATGGCCACGTTTGTTCTGGAAGACATGGATGCGGCAATTGAAGTAACAGTTTTTGCGAAGATATTGGGCGAATACGGTCACTTGTTATCGGATGATTTGGTAGTCACTGTCACTGGTCGACTTAATCAGCGTGATGATGCACCGCCTAGTTTTTCGGCGCAAAGAGTGTCTGTCCCTGAAAACCTCGGAGACAAAATTGCAGAAGTTGAACTGTCGCTTCCGTCAGGATTCACAGCTGAAAAACTTGAACGTCTCAAAGCAATTATCGCTGAGTTTCCCGGGACCTCGCCGTGCAAGGTGAAGTTGGCAGGTGGCAAAGTATTCGATCTTGGGCCATCTGGACTCGTTGACTTTGAGAAGGCTCTGGGGCCATTGCGCGTTACCTTTGGCTCTAATGCGGTAAAAATCATCTAAATAACCCCTGATTTCAGGAATTGGCTTCTGGCAATGGCAGAATAGAAGGGTTGTTGTCGGCACTAGTGCCGCCCGAGTGTCACAGGGAGTCACCCAGTCAATGTCGTTGGAAGTTGCCACACAAGACTGCAGCGCACTCACTGAGGCTCAGTTTGAGGAATTCCTCACCATTGAGGGTTCTTTTACTGCAGAGCAATTTGCGAAGGCCGGAACTGACTGGGTGTTGTGCACGCTCGCCCGCATTGATGGCAAGTTACACGGTGTCACTTTTTCAACACTCGAGCGCATTGGCGGAACGCCATGTGTGTTGCTCGGTCTCATGACCATTAAGCGCACGGCGAAACGTGATTCAGTTCTTAAAGGTCTCATGACTGAGGCGTACCACCGTGCACTTATGGCATTCCCCGATGAAGACGTTGTGGTGGGTAGTCGCTTTGCAACAGCAGATGGCATGGAAGCTTTGAAGGCAGTCACAGAAATGATTCCCACGTTCGGTCATCGCGCCGTTGGTGAAGAACGCGCCTGGGGACGTCGCCTTGCTCGTCGTTTCGGAGTCGATTCCACCTATGACGAAAAAACTTTCATCGTTGCTTCAGGCGGACAAAGTGGTTTCCTTGATCATGAGTCCTTGAAGCCAGAAAAGATCTCACCAGAAATCACTTCCTTGTTTGAAGGCGTCAATCCTAAAAAGGGTGGCGTGTTGATTGTTCATGGTTGGACCATGGCCGAAAGCCTTGTCAAGCTCGGCGCTCGCGTCTAAGTCAGTGAACTTCGCCGACATCGTCCGTTCACGTCGGATGTCGAGATCATTTTCCGATCAAACAGTTGATACCTCGATAATCACTTCTTGTATCGACCTCGCACGCCGTGCGCCAAGTGCAGGGAAATCGCAGGGTTGGCATGTTCTGTTACTCGAGAATGAATCAACACAACGGTATTGGGATGTTGCGCTTCCTGCCGAACGACGTGAAGGGTTTGCATTCCCACTTCTTTTGCAAGCGCCAGTCATCATTCTCAGCATGTGTGATCCAACTGCGTATCTTGAGCGGTATTCGGAACCAGACAAAAAGACAACAGGTCTCGGCGCAGGTCTAGATCAGTGGGTTGCACCGTATTGGACTATCGACGCCTCTTTTGCCACGATGACGTTTCTTCTTGCTTTAGAAGATGTGAAGTTGGGGGCCCTATTTTTTGCTCACTCGAATGAAGCAGGATTACGAAAAGAATTCAATATTCCTGACCATATTGAGATCTTGGGCACTATCGCGGTTGGGCATGAAGCTGCAGGTCCGAAACCACAGGGTCGTAGTGCTGAACGAATTCGTCGATCAGTGGAGTCGATTATTCACCAGAAAAACTGGTAGCGATTCTGTCTCGCAATTCCTGTTCGGTTCGTGCAGGAAGCAAACACTCGTGGTTACGGCACACGTAAGCAAATCCAGCCTCGCGCCCTGTCCACAATGGTGAATCAACCGGCTCGCCCCACACTGTGACTGCATTCGGAAGCCACTGTGATCGAACTGTTGCGAGAAGGGCAGGGTTGTCTCCTGGAATAACTATTTCCATTGCGCCCTCTTGAGCAAAGAGAGAGGCGGAGATTGCATTGCAAAAGCCGGTCGCCGCAGATGGTGCGACTCGGGCCAGAAGGGCCAGTATCTGATGCGCGCGCGTTGCCAACTCTGTATCACCTGTTATGGCTGACAATCGAAGAAATGCGAACGCTGCCACTGAATTAGCCGATGGTGTCGCATTGTCCATCAGGTCTTTCTGACGAACAATCAATTGCTCTGACGATGAGGCAACCGTAAACAAACCGCCGTGTTCGGGGTCCCAGTATTCATTAACTAGTTGATGAACTGTGTCGGTCGCAACGCGCAGCCAAACATGGTTGGCTGTCAATTCGTACATGCGTGTCATTGCATCAACAACATGTGCCAAGTCATGTGCGAGTGCGCTGTGTTGAGCATGGGGGAGAGCATCTTCTTGCCAACTACGTGACCACACTCCGTCGGCATTGCGCAATTCACTCATCAGGAAATGAGCGTTCTTCTCAGCAATGGGAATCAAGTCAAGACGATTGAACGCAGATATCGACTCACATAATGACGACAGCATCATTGCGTTCCATTCAGTCAAGACTTTGTTATCAAGCCCAGGTCGTGGTCGTGTTGCGCGGTGGTCAAAGAGGCGGTGACGAGCAGCTTCAATCTGTGCTGGTCTCTCTAGCGATGTGCGTTGAGGTATGCGATTCGGAATTGAACGGCCTTCAAAATTTCCGCCCTCAATGATGTTCCACCACTCGAGAGCGGCCTTTGAGTCGTTGCCAAGTACAGCATTGACTTCTTTCGGTGTCCATGTGTAGAACGCGCCTTCTTCAGAATGGCCGTGTTCATCGAGAGAGTCGGCATCTTCGGCACTGTAGAAGCCACCGTCAGGGTGGCGCATTTCTTCAATGACATACGACATGACTTCTTCTGCGGTTTGGCGATGGCGGTCATGATGTCCGATGAGCCATGCGTGCGTGTATGTACGTAGGAGGAGTGCCTGGTCGTACAACATCTTTTCAAAATGGGGTACTAACCACTTTTCATCAACGCTGTATCGCGAGAAACCTCCGCCAATATGGTCGTACATGCCGCCAGCTGCCATTGCATCAAGAGAAGTGTTGACCATCTCAAGAAGTTGGTCATCATGAGACCGCTGATACGTACGCATTGCTAAATCAAGTGCAAACGTTGAAGGAAATTTCGGCGCTGACCCAAAACCACCCCAGCGCGAGTCAAAACTCTGCGACATTGCCTGTAGTGCCGTGTTGGCCAACTCGTGTGCATCGAACGCATCAACAGGGGCTATGTGGGCTGTTCTGCTGACAGCCTCTACAAGAGCATCAACGTTTTGTTGTAAGTCCTCACGTTTATTGCGCCATGCATCATCGACCGCATGCATCAACTTCACAAATGATTCTCGTGGGTAATACGTACCGCCGTAGAAGGGTTCACCATTTGGTGTGCAAAAGACTGTCATGGGCCAGCCGCCTCGACCAGTCATGGCTTGCACTGCATCCATATAAATGGCATCTACGTCGGGTCGTTCTTCTCTGTCAACTTTGATATTGACAAAGAGCTGATTCATTACAGCTGCAGTTGTGTCATCTTCGAAGCTCTCATGAGCCATCACGTGACACCAGTGACATGCTGAGTATCCAATCGATAACAGAATTGGTTTGCCGGTGCGGGCTGCTTCAGCGAATGCTTCGTCGCCCCATTGGAACCAGTCGACTGGGTTATCTCGGTGTTGTCGCAGGTAGGGCGACGACGCCTCGGACAGTTTGTTTGTCACGCGCCCATGGCGTGAAAGCCGCCATCAACGTGGATCACTTCGCCAGTCGTTGCAGGAAACCAGTCAGACATAAGGGCAAGTACGGTCTTTGCAACTGGAATTGGGTCAGAGACATCCCAGCCAAGGGGAGCGCGGTCATCCCAAATGTCTTCAAACTTCTTGAATCCGGGAATTGATTTGGCGGCCATGGTCTTGATGGGGCCTGCTGCAACCAAGTTGCAACGGATGCCACGTGGTCCAAGTTCTTTTGCCAAGTATCGACTTGTTGATTCAAATGCTGACTTTGCAACTCCCATCCAGTTGTACGCGGGCCACGCAACGGTGTTGTCAAAGTCGAGACCAACGATGGATCCACCAGAAGACATCAGGGGAAGAAATGCATCAACAAGTGTTTTTAACGAATAGGCAGAGATTTGCATTGCAATGGCGACGTCGCTCCATTGAGCTGCCAAAAAGTCGTCTCCGAGGCACACCTCGGGGGCAAAGCCGATTGCGTGAAGTACTCCGTCAACATGACCTAAGGAGCCGCGCACTTGTTCACGAACAGATTCGATGTGTTCAGGCACCGTGACATCAAACTCAAAGACATCAACAGGTGAATCAAGACGGCGTGCAGACCTCTGTGTTAGCGACAATGCGCGGCCGGCGCCTGTGAGCACAATTTGGGCTCCTTCGCGTTGGGCTAATTGCGCCACACTGAACGCCAAAGAGGCGTCAGTTAAGACACCCGTCACAACGATTTTTTTGCCTTCAAGAAGTCCCATTCATATGACCGTAGTTCGCAAGGGGTCGATGTGTAAGGCTCTACGGAATGCGTATTGGAATATTGGGCGGTACCGGACCCGCCGGAAGTGCCCTTGGGGCTCGCCTTGCTTCGGTTGGATATGACGTCGTCATCGGATCTCGGACTAAAGATCGAGCCACCGAAGTCTGTGATGCACTGAAGGCCAAGTGGCCAAATCTCACTCTGGATTTGAGTGGGGGCGACAATGATGATGCGTCTGCATGCGATGTCGTCGTTCTTGCTACGCCATGGGATTCTGCAGCAACAACAGCTAAAGCTCACATTGATCTGTTGCGTGGAAAAGTAATCATCAGTATGGCTAACGCACTCGTGCGGGTGGGCCATGAATTCCAACCTCTCTTGCCGCCTCGCGGCAGCGTTGCTGCTCATGTGCAAGCAGCGGTACCTGAATGTCGGGTAGTGGCTGCATTTCACCACTTGCCAGCAACGGAACTTGGACACCTCGGTGACCCAATTGATTCTGACGTCCTTATTTGTTCAGACAGTGCAGAGGCTCGGACAATCGTGATGGACATCACTGCGCACATTCCTGGTTGTCGCCCACTCGATGCTGGTGAATTATCAAACGCAACGGCAATTGAGGCATTTACGGCGGTTCTGTTGCAATTGAACGTTCGATACAAGACACGAGTTGCACCGAAACTCACAGGTATCACGAAAGATCCTCGGGCGAAAGCTCTCTAAATATGTCAATGCGTTTGTACGACACTGCGCGGCGCGAGATTGTGCCTTTTACTCCTGATGAGTTAGTGCTGATGTACACATGCGGTATTACGCCGTATGACGCAACACATTTGGGTCATGCATCAACTTTTCTTTTCTACGACATTCTTCAACGCCGTCTGATTGATCTTGGGCACACAGTTCGATGCGTTCGCAACGTCACGGATGTTGATGATCCGTTATTTGCGAAAGCTCGAGAACTCGGTGTTCATTACCTCGATCTAGCAGCAGGCGAAGAAGCGCGCTTCAACCGTGATATGAAAGCTCTCGAGATGTTGCCTGCGTACAGCACGCCTCGTGCGTCGTCGGCCATTACTGATATTCGCAAATTCATCGGACTTGTTCTGGAACGCGGCTTTGCTTATGCAGTCGGCGGCTCTGTGTACTTTGATGTCACAAAGGTTCCGACCTTCGGAGAAGTCTCGCATTACAGCCACGACCAGATGATCGAGTTTGCTCGTCAACGTGGTGGAAATGTAGATGATCCACAGAAGCGCAACCCGCTCGATTTCGTTTTATGGCATCCATCTGCTGACGATGAACCAGCATGGGATGCAACGTGGGGAGCAGGTCGGCCAGGTTGGCATATTGAATGTTCGGCGCTTGCGTTACGTGACCTTGGAACCACTATTGATTTGCACGGTGGCGGAAGCGACCTGATATTTCCCCATCATGAATGTGAACGAGCACAGTCTGAGGCTGCGACCGGCGAAACATTTGTCAAGCATTGGATGCATGTAGCCATGGTGTTCAAAGACGGTGAAAAAATGTCGAAGAGTCTCGGCAACTTGGTCTTTGTAGATCAGTTGCGCACATTGTGGGATCCACGCGCTATTCGTATTGCCATCATTGAGCACCACTACCGCAAGGAATGGGAATGGGACGAAACCCTGATGCCCCGCAGTTCTGCACGCCTAACTCAATGGGTCGATTCTGTTGGCGGGACTTCATCTGATCTGTTGGAGTCAGTACGGGCATGTCTTGATGATGATCTAGATACGCCTGGTGCGCTTGCGCTTATTGATGCCGCTGCTGCCAAGGGTGTTGACGTCAGTGCCTCTGCCGCTCTCTTGGGAGTGGAATTACTTACTCCTGTTGGGCCGCGCTAACAACTGGTTTTGCTGGCCGAGTGGCCTCAAAATCACGGGTAATATGTGCCAAGCATGGCAATGCAACCCGACTCGCATTCATCAGTTGATGGCCTTGCACTGCCTATTGCAAGCCGAGCCCAACCACGAGCACGCGCGGTACTGCGACCACTGACAACAAAATTGTGGAAGTTTCGTTTCGAGGGTTTTGAAAACCTTCCCGAATCGGGTCCAGCTATTTTGTGTCCGAACCACATCAGTTTCCTTGATTCAGTTTTCACCATGGTGCATGCAGGGCGTCAAATTAGTTTTGTTGGCAAAGCGGAATACATGGATTCCTGGAAGACAAAGTATTTGTTTCCGGCTCTCGGCATGATTCCGATTGACCGTTCAGGTGGGTCAAAGAGTGAAGGTGCTCTCATTGCCGCAGAGAATGTTCTTCGGCGCGGGGAGCTCTTTGGCATCTTTCCTGAAGGAACTCGCAGTCGAGATGGAATGTTGTACAAAGGCCATACCGGAGCGGCGCGTCTTGCTATGAAAGTCGGTTGCCCAATTCTCCCGGTTGGGATTATTGGTACTCGAGAAATTCAACCACCCGACACAGTGATGCCCCGTTTTGGGCGCGAGTGCATAATCAAAATTGGAGCACCCATTGATGTGTCCCGATATAGCGACCGTGCTGACGACCACATGGTGCTGCGAGAAATCACAGACGAGCTGATGTACGAGATTCAAGCTCTTACGGGGCAGGAATATCGCAACGTCTATGCCACCAAGCGCGCAGAGAGCATCCCAACTGAACAGGCCGTGTTGAATCACGGCTAAAAAGACCGAGCCGACTCTCTCGTCGCCCGTAGAATGGTTCTCTCATGTCAGAGATTTCAGTACTTCTTCCCGATGGATCATCGCGTGCGCTGCCCGCTGGTTCGTCAATCGCCGACCTCGCGGCTTCTATTGGCTCGCGACTTGCCAAGGCTGCTGTTGCGGGAACAGTTGATGGCGCAGAGGTTGACTTGTCTGTCCCATTGCAAAATGGCGCTTCGGTTTCCATCATTACGGCCGACTCTGATGCTGGTCGTCATGTGTTGCGACACTCCACGGCGCATGTTCTGGCACAAGCAGTAGTTCAGTTGTTTGAAGGAGCTCACTTCACAATTGGGCCAGCAATTGAAGATGGCTTCTACTACGACTTCGCGTTGCCAGATAACAAAACATTCTCAGATGATGATCTGGCTTCGATTGAAAAGCGCATGCGCGAGATCATGAAGGCAAATCAGCCGTTCACCCGTTCTGAAGTTTCAGTGAAAGAGGCGTTATCGGTCTTTGCTACTCAGCCGTACAAGTGCGAAATCATTGAACGTGTGACTTCGGGTGCCGCTGACGGAAGCGATGTGGCTGAAGTGGGAAGTTCTGATTCTGTCAGTTTGTATCGCAACTCAGAATCTTTTGTTGACCTATGTCGCGGACCTCACGTGCCTTCCACTTCGCGCTTGGGGCATTTCAGTCTCATGAAAGTTGCTGGTGCATACTGGCGCGGCAATGAAAAAGGGCCGATGCTGCAACGCATCTACGGCACCGCATGGGAATCTGACACGGCACTGAAAGAGCATCTGCACCGACTTGAGGAAGCAACGAAGCGAGATCATCGTCGTCTTGCAAATGAACTAGACCTGCTGTCCTTTCCTACCGAACTTGGTGGCGGTCTTGCTGTGTGGCATCCGAAAGGTGCAATCGTTCGCAAGTTGATGGAGGACTACAGCCGTCAACGTCATCAAGATGGTGATTACCAGTTTGTGTATACCCCGCATCTTGCGAATGCAAATCTGTTTGCGAAGTCAGGTCACCTTGATTTCTATGCAGATGGCATGTACCCGCCGATGGAGATGGACAACGGCACGTACTACATGAAGCCGATGAACTGTCCGATGCACTGTCTCATTTTCGACAGTCGTCAACGCAGTTACCGTGAACTTCCATTACGTTTATTCGAATTGGGCAATGTGTATCGGTACGAGCGTGCCGGAACTCTTCACGGGCTTCTTCGTATCCGCGGGTTCACGCAAGACGACAGTCATATCTATTGCACCGAAGAACAAATGGCAGACGAGATTTCCTCGTTGCTCGATTTCATCATGTCAGTGTTACGCAGATTCGGTTTCAATGACTTCGAATTCAATTTGTCCACTCGTGATCCTGAAAAATCAGTTGGCTCAGATGAAATTTGGGGCAAGGCCTCAGAGGCTCTGCGTGAAGCACTTGACCGTCACGGTGTTGAATACAAGATCAAGGAAGGCGATGCCGCTTTCTATGGTCCGAAGATTGATATCGATGTTCGTGACGCCATTGGCCGTAAGTGGCAATTAAGCACCATTCAGTGTGACTTCAACTTGCCAGAGCGTTTTGAATTGGAATATGTGGGTTCAGATGGTGCGCGTCACCGCCCCATCATGTTGCATCGCGCTTTGTTCGGATCAATTGAACGTTTCTTTGGGGTCTTGATCGAGCACTACGCAGGGGCATTCCCGAGCTGGCTATCACCAGAGCAAGTGCGAGTACTTCCAGTTGCACTTGCTCATGACGAGTACGCGACTTCAGTTGTGACGCAGTTGAAGAAGGCCGGATTCAGAGTTGATATTGATCATGCAGATGAACAACTTGGAAAGCGCATTCGAAATGCCAAGACCAGCAAAGTTCCGTACGTCCTGGTTGTTGGAGACGACGACGTGGCCCATCAATCAGTCGGTGTTAACCCACGCGGTGGGGAAGTAGAGCGCGACGTTTCGGTTGTTGACTTCATTGCTCGTCTAACGGCAGAAGTCGCAGAAGGCCAATTGGGCGACATTGATGTCTCTTGAGCAACTCTGGAATGGGTGGAGAGCCGAATACATCGGCACTGCGAATTCAAATTCGGCAGATCCTTCTCAGTCAGTTTTTGCTTCTATTTTGCAATCAGGATTGTCTGATGAAGACACTTTCATTGTGCATCGCTCCCAGTTCAGTTTTGCGATTTTGAACGCCTATCCGTATGCATCTGGACATGTTCTTGTGTTGCCATTTCGAGAAGTAGCCAATCTCGAGGATCTGACGCCTGAAGAATCAGTTGATTTGTGGTCGCTTGTTACGGCAGCAACTGTTGCGATTAAGGCCTCGCATCGACCAGATGCGCTGAACGTTGGTATCAATCTTGGGTCTGCTGCTGGTGGAAGCATTTCGCAGCATTTACACGTCCATATTGTTCCCCGTTGGAACGGTGATTCGAACTTTATGACTTCCGTAGCGTCAACCCGTACGATTCCAGAACCACTTCCTCTCACCGCATCGAAAATTCGTAATGCATGGCCGAAAGCAACACAATGACAGACGAACTACGCGACCAACTGCCTGATGATCTGAATGCTGTCGATCATGTAGGTGCTTATGATTTCCCCGATAACAGTCGGCGCCGTATTCCCGGAGTGATGTATGCAGTTCTGGCTGTGCTGTGTGTTGTTGTTTGGTCTGTCGCTGATGGCAATGATTCGGCGATTATCAATAATGGGTTGTTGTTTGCAGCAGTTCTTCTGGCTGTGATGTCCATCATCACAATTTCGAGTGGCTGGCGTATGACAATAAATGAGTCAGAGGCTCTAGTCGTTGCGACGCGTACAGCAGGCTTCGCGGTTGGGCATGCATCGGCACAGCAGGTATGGCGTGGAATTCGTAGTAAGCCAACCTGGAGAATCTTTTGTTACAGCACGGAAGAGCCACCTCTGCAGCAAGCTTTAGTTCTTATTGATGCTGTTAACGGTCATGTCGTTGAATGTTTGGTCGAAAAGAACCCTGAGGCGGATATGTCATCCATGGATACTCAATAGCGATAGCGTCTCTTTATGTTCGACGGGCGTTTTCGCGCACCAATTGAGAAGGCTGTGCGCCCGGTTGGTCAATTATTGAGAAAGACAGGCATGTCGCCTGACCACCTCACCATTCTTGGAATTGCTTTTGCCGTTATCGCTTCATTCGCTATCGGAACGGGTGCTCTTCGCGGCGGGCTTGTTCTCGTCATCTTGGCCGCAGTACCCGACATGCTCGATGGTGCTTTGGCAAAAGCTTCAGGTACGTCAAGCCAACGTGGAGCTTTCTTTGACTCAGTAGTAGACAGAGTCACGGACTCGGTTCTCTTTGGTGGTGTCGCGTGGTATTTCGCGTCCGAGAAGGATCCGCATCTTGCGCTCTTGCCAATGGCAATCATGGGTGTGTCGTCACTGATTTCATACGAACGAGCTAAAGCTGAGTCATTAGGGCTGTACGCCAAGGGCGGATTGATGGAACGTGCAGAGCGCATCGTTGTTCTCTGCATTGCCTTGCTGTTTGATTCATTGCTCGTGCCAATCATGTGGATCATGTTGGTTCTTACCGTGATCACCGCAATTCAAAGGTTCGTTCAGGTGTGGCGCCAAGCGGAAGTGTCATCGACTACTCAGAAGAAACGCGATGTTCGTCAAGGGCGACGCATGACGCGAATTAGTGCTCGCACTTCGCGTCGTCAATTGTCTGTTGAATCTCGTCAACGTCGTCGCACGCGTAATGGCTAGTCCCTTCGAGGATCTCGCCGACGCGTTGACAGTTGGCGGTTACAGGCTTGGGTCTGTCATTGCACGGCTCACACCAGCGCCAATATCGCAAGGTGCTGTCTCGTTACTTGCTCCGGGTGTTGCATTATCTTTGCGCAAACGACGCTTCATGATTGAACGCCATCTTCAAAGGGTTAATCCCTCGCTAACGGGCTTTGCACTGCACAGAGCATCTCAGCAGGCCTTTGATAGTTACATGCGGTATTACACAGAGAGTTTCCGCTTGCCAACATTGTCCGCAAAACATGTCTTGAGGTCGTTGTCGAACGATGGTTTTCACTACATCGAATCTGCACTCGAACTGGGCAAAGGCGCCATCGTTGCTCTTCCTCATCTGGGAGGTTGGGAGTGGGCAGGCCGTTGGATGGCTGAAATGGGGCACCGTATGACAGTCATTGTTGAGCCTCTTGAACCGCCAGAACTTTTTGATTGGTTTACGAAATTGCGTAGTGACCTTGGCATGATCGTTGTGCCCCTAGGGCCTGGTGCTGCTCCGGCAGTCCTTGCTGCATTACGAAGGAATGAAGTTGTGTGCTTGTTGTCTGACCGCGACATTCAGGGCAATGGAGTTAAAGTCGATTTCTTTGGTGAACGCACGACGTTGCCAGCTGGTCCTGCAATGTTGGGTATTCGCTCAGGTGCTGCTGTTGTACCAGGTGCTGTGTATTTCACATCGGCAGTTGACGGGCATCACTGCGTGATTCGTCCGCCGTTGGTTTTTGAAAAGGTTGGTGGCCTTCGTGAGCAAGTTGCAGCGGGTACCCAAGCTCTTGCAATCGAACTAGAAGGCCTAATTCGCCGAGCGCCCGAACAGTGGCACTTATTTCAACCGAATTGGCCAAGCGATCCGGGGTACGCTGAGATGCGCGCTCGGTCTATCTCTGAATGAACTGAGTCACTGCATCAAGTGCGTGAGGGGCGACGGAATACCAGATCCATGTACCGTCGCGTCGAGATTCCACAAGCCCCGCTTCGCGCAACACTTTTAAATGGTGGCTAATTGTGGGTTGGCTTCGGTCAAGTGGTTCAGTGAGATCGCACGAGCAAATGCCGTCCTGACCTGCTCGACGGACTAAATCGAAGAGGCGCAGACGAGTGGGGTCTGACAGTGCAGCAAACATTGGTGCCAGAGAAGCGGCTGCCGCGTCAGCAAGTGGCCCCTTGCCGAGCTGAATCTGTTTGGCGTTCGTCATGGGGCAATGATACATCGATAGTCATCAATGTGATGTATATTGACGGGTATCAAAGTATCTATCAATAGAACTTTTGGTGAGAGGAAAGAATGTCACGAGTACAACTTGCGCTAAATGTGGGCAATCTCAATGATGCAATTGTGTTTTACACCAAGATGTTTGGTGTCGGGCCTGCCAAGGTTCGTGAAGGGTATGCAAACTTTGCAATCGCAGATCCACCACTCAAACTTGTTCTCATCGAGGGGCACGGAGAAGCCGGCACGTTGAACCATGTTGGCGTTGAAGTGGAAGACACAGATCAAGTGTCCGCAAAGATTGAATCTGCCACAGCTATGGGAATGCCTATCGAGATTCAAGAAAGTGAAACATGCTGTTTTGCTGTTCAGGACAAAGTGTGGATCAAAGGCGGCGAGTTGCCATGGGAGTGGTACACAGTGCTCGCTGATGCACCTACGGATTCTTCATTGAAGGTAATGCCCATCATGCTTGGTGTTCCTTCAACAGGTAGTTGTTGCGGGCCAGAGGGTTGCTGATGTCTCGGCGCACCCTTGCCGAATTTCTTGGCACAGCTTTATTGGTAATGGCCGTTGTTGGTTCAGGCATCATGGCTGAGAATCTCACCAAAGATGTTGCGCTGCAGTTGTTGGCAAATGCCATTGCAACGGGCGGAGCTCTTCTTGGTCTCATCACTATCTTTGGTCCAATTTCCGGTGCGTCCTTTAACCCAGTGGTGACCTTGGTTAGTTACTTCGTTGATAAAGATTCATCTATTACTGTTCTTGTTACTGACGTTGTCGCTCAAATTGCTGGTGCAATTGCAGGTTGCATAATTGCGAACATTATGTTTGCGCATCCATTCATCGAAATGTCCACGAAAGTGCGAACTGGGGGGCCGACGTGGTTTTCTGAGGTAGTCGCTACTGTCGGTCTACTGCTGGTCATCTGGGGCGGAAAAAGAGCAGGTGCAAATGTTGCCGTGCTTGTAGCTGCATGGATCACGGGGGCGTATTGGTTTACTTCCTCAACCAGCGTCGCCAACCCAGCTGTAGGAATTGGTCGTATGTTCTCCGACTCTTTTGCAGGTATTGCTCCAGAGTCAATGCCGATTTTTGCGGTGATGCAAGTTTTAGGTGGAGCGATCGGTTTTCTGATCATCAAGACTTTGTGGTCTGGTGAGCGGGCTGCATCGTGAGTGGCATTTTGTTTCTGTGCATTCACAACGCTGGTCGGTCACAGATGGCAGCTGGGTTTGCCCGAGAATTATCAGGTGGCGACGTTCTGATCTTGTCTGGTGGTTCAGAGCCAGCAGATTCCGTCAACCCAATCGCAGTAGATGTGATGAACGAGGTGGGGATTGATATTTCTACTTATGTACCGCAGAAATACAACGATGATTTATTGAATGCAGTTGACGTTGTGGTCACGATGGGTTGTGGCGATACGTGCCCTTATATTCCTGGTAAACGGTATGTGGACTGGCCCCTTGATGATCCGAAGGGGAAGCCGCTAGAAGATGTGCGGCGTATTCGTGACGAGATCAAAGGTCACGTCACTGAATTACTTGCTCAGTTGTAAACGTCGAACAACTGATTGATGGCCTTTACTTGACCGCCGGTTGTTGATGACATCACTGCAATTGGGGTAACGCCAGCATGGGCCCATTCCTCAAAGCGGGCGCGTACATGAGATGCAGATCCACTGATTGTGTTGTCGTCTAGCCATTTGTCACTCATTAGTGACGGAAGAATGTCCTTGTTGCCTGCTTCGATCGCAGCTTCGATGGCATCCATTTCTTCCACGTATCCAGCTGCGCGCCAATAGTTGCGGTAGTTCGGAAGCGACACGTACCCGGTGAGCGTGCGGCGGTTCACAGCACGAGCTGCCTCTACGTCGTCGTCAATCACTGTTGGAATCATGTTGGCCAAGAAGAAATCATCACGAACTGCATTAGGGACTTCTGAAAGCTGCTTTGACATGTGGCTAAGCGATGCATTTGCCCAAATGGCGCCTTCAGAAATTTCTGTTGCTAATTGCAGCATCTTGTTGCGAAGTGTCGCAAGATAAATCGGAGGCAACTGTCCGCCGAAACGTTCGTTTGCGCGCATGGCTGCAACATAGGACGCTGTGTCGGCAAGAGGCTTTCCTGTTTCAACTCCAAGACGATCCGTTACCGGTCCGTGGCTGACACCAAGTCCGAGTCGAAACCGACCGTCTGACATTTCGTTGATGTGTGAGGCGGTGTTTGCCATCTCGACAGGGTGGCTGTAGTAGATCGGTTGAATTGAGGTCCAGTAATTGATTCGTGATGTTTCATGAGCAAGCGAGACACACAAGCCCATGGTTCCTCCAAGACTTGGGCAGGCAAGCCCTGAGATTCCCTTGTTCTCCGCCTCAACGGCGAGTTCAAGGATGGCTCGTCTTTTGGTGGGCGAGGCCACAATAGAGAGGGCGGGACGGAAAGAAGCATCTACCTTAAGCATTCCCGTAACCTAGCCTGCATGTTGAGAATTGGAATAGTGAGCCCGTACAGCCTCACGGTTCCCGGGGGTGTCCAGCAGCAAGTTCTTGGCCTGGCGCGAAGTTTGCGCGCAAAGGGGCACGAGGTTCGGGTTCTCGGTCCGTGCGACGGACCTCCACCTGATGCGTTCGTGACGCCCCTTGGCAACAGCCTTCCCACCGCAGTGAATGGTTCCATCGCCCCGCTTGCCCCAGATGCATCTGCGGCTTTGCGCACTATTCGTGCTCTGAACGATGAAGCGTTCGATGTTGTGCACGTACATGAACCTTTGGTCCCTGGTCCGTCGTTAACTGCGTTGTTGGTGAAGATGGCGCCAGTGGTTGCAACTTTTCATTCAGCGGGGGAGTCAGCTGCGTATCGCACGTTCTCGCGACAATTGAAGTGGGTCGCATCGCGAATCGATATTCGGGTAGCGGTTTCGAAAGATGCAGTTGATTTGGCACAGCGCTATATCGGTGGTGACTACGAAGTGTTGTTTAACGGAATAGAACTGGGTGATTATTCGTCTCCGTCGACGACGCCTCGTGAGAACGCAATTTTTTTCATCGGTCGACATGAAGAACGTAAAGGTCTGAGCAACTTGCTTGAAGCCCTAGGGAAGCTTCCCTCTGATGTGCGTTTGTGGATCGCCTCGGATGGGCCACAAACTGCAGAACTAAAAACGCGATTCGCTTCAGAATCACGCATTGAATGGTTGGGTCGAATTTCTGATGCGGAAAAGATCAGCCGAATGGGACGAGCCTCGGTTTTTTGTGCTCCGTCACTACACGGTGAATCTTTTGGTGTTGTACTGCTTGAAGCGATGGCTGCAGGTACTCCGGTTGTGGCGAGCAACCTTGATGGTTATCGCAATGTGGCAACCGATGATGAGACCGCTTTGCTTGTGGAAACCGGGAATGTCGCCAGTCTGGCTACAGCACTTGCTCGGGTACTGGCTGATTCGCAATTGGCCGATCGACTGACGGCCAATGGGCGCGAGCACGCGCAACGCTTTTCGATGGACGTTCTCGCTGATCGGTACATCGAGATGTACAAACGTGCATTGCACATGGAAGCGACAAACATCACCACCATCAAGGTGCCCCGTATGCTGAAGCGGTTCGAAGATCGTTTTTTGCGGCGATCACATCTTGATGGCGGGCGATAAGGGTTGACATTTGTCAATCCTGTGAAAGGACATATGAATCAACGTCAATGGATTCCCATCGAGGACTCAAGCCAATTACAAGAACGTCGAATGCTCGCCATTCCCGTTGTGTTCACACTTGTCGTAACAATCTTTTTTCTCATCGTCGGATTTTTTATCGGGTTCCCGATCGTTGCATTAATCGGTGCCGCAATTTCTGGTGGCATTATGTGGAACGTCTATCGAACCGCTGATGAAGTTGTTCTCAAGATGGTCGGTGGCTTGCCCGCATCTGAACACGAGCATGCTCGTTTGTTTAATGTCATTGACGGACTGTGTGTAGTCGGAGGTGACCCTCGACCTGCTTTACGTGTTGTTGGTATCGAATACCCCGTTGCTCTTGCAGTCGGCATGCCGGGGGAGGCCGGAACAATCGTGGTGTCTGCTGGGTTTTTGAAATCAATGGGCCGTGTCGAAATGGAAGCGGTCATGGCGCACGTGATGTGGCGCCTTCGGACTGGCGACGTTGGCCTCACCACGTACATGTTGGCCCTGTCAGTTGCCGTCAAGCGCTTTGGTGGTGACAAGTTCATGCCTTCAGTCGTTGCGCGAGTCGCTGACGAACGAACTGTTATGTGGGCTGATGTTGCTGCTTGCCAGGCCACTCGGTACCCGCCAGCGATGGTGTCTGCTCTCGAGATCGTAGAACGAGCAGCTGGGATACCCCTTGGACGCATTGGTGCTCAACCGTTGTGGTTTGCAACTCCTGATTCAACAGGGGATGACAGTAACCAATCAGGTAGTGCGTCTACTATGGGATTTGCGCGTCCGCCATTGGCTGACCGTATTGCTGTTCTCAAGGAGATCTGACATGTTGAAAACCCACCGCACTCTTGTTCGTCTAACTGTTGCAACCATTTTGGTTTCTGTTCTCGCTGCCTGTAGTGGTGGCGGATCAAGTTCCGATACAACCGCTGGATGGGTTGACCCACTTACGACAACTCCTCCGGTTCCTGGGTACCCACTTACTGGTCTTCCAATTACTGATCAAGCTGCAGCGCTTCGTGTGGCTCTCGTCGCAAAAATCGATAACCATCCTGGCGCTCGTCCACAAACTGGACTCAACAAGGCTGACATCGTGTTTGAAGAAAACGTTGAGTCACTCACACGTTTCGCAGCAGTATTCCAAAGCCAGGGCAGTGACCCAGTCGGCCCATTGCGTAGCGGTCGCACACAAGACATCGATATCTTGGCCTCATTGAACAAGCCGTTGTTTGCTTGGAGCGGTGGTAACTACCTCGTAACAAAAGCAATCAATGCAAGCAACATGGTCAACGTTGGTTACAGCGCCTCACGTGGCAAGGGCGGCTATTACCGAGAAAAGACCATGAAGGCCCCACACAACTTGTTTGCAAAGACTTCAAATTTGTGGACGCTTGCTCCAGCTGGTTCTTCAGCTCCTAAGCCACAGTTCCTCTACCGTTCCGATAGCGATGCAAAGCCATCGACGTCGACTGCAATTGATGGAGCAAAGGTCTCGATGTACAACGTGCGCGTTTACTGGAAATGGGATGCAGCAACCGGAAACTTCTTGCGCAGTAGCGACAACGAGAAGCGCGTTCTTGAGCCACACATGGCAGATGATGGACAAGTCAATACAAAGAACGTTGTAGTGCTGTACGTCACATATGTTCGCAGCAAGGCCGACCGCAAGAGCCCAAACGCTCTCACAACAGGCAAAGGCACAGGCTTTGTAATGACTGACGGTGGCATCATCCCCATCACATGGTTGCGCGGAAATCGCAATGTGCCGTTCTCGCTCTTCGATGCAAACAACCAGTACGTTCGCCTGACTCCAGGTCGCACGTGGGTTGAATTGGCGTGGAAGAACTCTTTGGCACCAGTGGCACCAGGAATTGACCCAGCCAAGGTTCCTTTCCCAGCGGTCTAAAGCCGTAATTCACATGGGGTGACATCGCGTCGCCTCGGTACTATGACAATTATGGTTTCTACTAACGGTTCATCATCAACTGGCACACAACGCGTGAAGCGCGGGTTGGCCGAAATGTTAAAGGGTGGCGTCATCATGGACGTCGTCAACTCTGATCAGGCAAAGATTGCAGAAGATGCTGGCGCGTGCGCCGTTATGGCACTCGAACGAGTACCAGCTGATATCCGTCGTGATGGTGGAGTTGCGCGCATGAGCGACCCTGACATGATCATGGACATTCAAGCAAGTGTTCAAATTCCAGTAATGGCAAAAGCCCGTATTGGTCATTTCGTTGAAGCGCAAATTCTGGAATCGCTCGGCGTGGACTTCATTGATGAATCAGAAGTTCTCACTCCTGCTGATGAAACTCATCACATCGACAAATTTGAATTCACCATCCCATTCGTGTGCGGAGCCACCAACTTGGGCGAAGCACTTCGTCGTATCTCAGAGGGCGCGGCACTTATTCGCTCAAAGGGCGAAGCGGGAACTGGAAACATGGTGGAAGCCGTACGTCACCTTCGTTCAATTCTTGGAGACATTCGCAAAATCACCCAAGCGGATTCCGCTGAACTATTTGATTGGGCAAAGAAGCTTCAAGCCCCGCTGTCATTGGTGCAAGAGATCGCAGAGACTGGCAAATTGCAAGTTCCTTTGTTCGCAGCAGGCGGCATAGCTACGCCAGCAGACGCAGCACTCGCAATGCAATTAGGCGCAGAAACTGTTTTTGTCGGATCAGGAATTTTCAAGAGCGATAATCCGGCACCTCGCGCAAAAGCGATTGTTGAAGCAACAACCCACTTCCGTGATGCAGCTGTGCTTGCACGGGTAAGCCGTGGTCTTGGCGTTGCCATGACTGGTATCAACATGGATGAAATCAACGAAACACAACGCTTCGCCCAGCGCGGTTGGTAGACGCTGTCGTGACTGCGAGGCCTCCGGGTGAACATGCAAATCGGAGTTCTCGCTCTTCAAGGAGCCTTTGCTGCTCACGCTGATTGCTTAACGTCAATTGGTGTCCGATCAGTTGAAGTTCGCAACCCAGAACAACTCAATTCAGTTGATGCATTGTTGATGCCCGGTGGAGAATCAAGCACGATGTCTCAACTGTTGGAGTCTTCAGGATTATTTGATGCCATCGCATCGTGTATTTCTGACGGCATGCCTGTTTTTGGTACGTGTGCCGGAATGATTTTGCTGGCTTCTGAAATCCTTGATGGCCGCAGTGATCAACGCAGTTTTTCAGCCATTGATATCTCAGTTCGACGCAACGCCTTTGGCCGCCAAGTTGATTCCTTCGAAACAACCATCAACAGTTCAGTCGGAGATTTTCATGGGGTATTTATTCGTGCTCCCCGCATAGAACGGGTGGGTGATGAAGTCGAAGTTCTCGGCAGCATCAATGATGAACCTGTGCTCGTGCGTCAAGGAAACGTGTTGGCAGCATCGTTTCACCCTGAATTGTCGAATGATGCACGTCTTCACGAGTATTTTGTATCTATAACCGCAAATAGGAAAAAGGTGTAGCCAATGTCTGGACATTCCAAATGGGCAACTATCAAACACAAAAAGGGTGCCATTGATAAAGCACGAGGCAAGTTGTTCGCGAAACTTGCTCGACAACTCGAAGTGGCTGCACGTTCAGGTGGAATGGACGTTGACACAAACGCTTCACTTCGCACCATGGTGCAAAAAGCAAAAGCCGGTCAAATGACCAAAGATGCCATCGATCGCGCCATTAAGCGTGGCGGTGGTGAAACCGGCGGGGCTAACTATGAATCAATCATGTACGAAGGGTACGCACCAGGTGGCGTTGCGTTACTAGTTGATGTGTTGACCGACAATCGCAACCGCACTGCCTCTGACGTTCGTAATGCGTTCACAAAATTTGGCGGTTCTCTTGCAGAGCCGGGAGCTGTCAGTTGGCAGTTTTCTCGTCGCGGTCTTATTGTCGTGTCTGGCTCTGTAGAAGAAGACACTGTTATGACGGCAGCTCTTGAGGCCGGTGCTGACGACATCGAACGCGACGGCGATACGTGGCGCGTGCTTACCGATACATCAGTTGTGTACGAGGTCAAGGAGGCGCTCGAGGCTGGCGGTATTGAGGTTCTCAGCGCTGAAAGCACCATGGTCTCGGCGAACACCATTGAAGTCACAGATCTTGACGATGCCCGCCATATTCTGCGTATTATGGACATGTTGGATGAAAGTGATGACGTACAAGACGTCTATGCAAACTTCGACATCGAAGAATCACTAATGCAGGAGATCGAATAATGGCAGTTTCAGTCGGCGATCGCGCCCCCGATTTCACTCTTCCTGCAACTGGCGGGGCCTCTTTGTCCTTGTCGGCATTTCGTGGTCAACCTGTAGTGCTCGTGTTCTACCCAGGCGACGACACTCCGGTCTGCACGAAACAACTCAATTCGTATAACAACGAACTGTCGGCTTTTGACGGGGTAGGGGCTCAAGTATTAGCTGTGTCTGCTCAGGACCTCGCTAGCCACGAACAGTTCTTGTCGAAGCATGGTTTTGGTTTCCCCCTGCTGGCAGATACCGATAAGGCCGTTGCGTCCCTCTATGGAACAGTCGGACCACTCGGGTTTCCCCGTCGCAGCGTGTTTGTTATCAATGCCGATGGGGTCATTACCTATGCCCATCGAGCCATTGCGGGTATCACCTACCGTCCTGTTAGCGAACTTGTGGCTGCTGTCGAGGCTTCTCGCTGATATTCACCCCACTCCCGTGCGGGTGGGTTACAATCAAACATATGTTCGCCCAGGCCTCCGCTGCGTCCCCCCATGTGGTTCTCGGAATCGACCCAGGTCTCACCCGTTGCGGGTATGCCGTCTTGGAAATGTCATCCCATCAGAACATCCGCGCCGTGGCCATTGGTGTCATTCGTACTCCACCAAGTAGCCCCATCCATGAGCGCCTGGCCGAAATTCATGGCGAAATGGAATCCCTACTCACTCAATTCAAGCCTGATGCTGTTGCTATTGAACAAGTCTTTTTCCAAAACAATGTCCGCACAGCCATGGGTGTTGGGCAGGCAAGCGGAATCGTGCTGGCTTTAGCCAGTCGTGCGGGTTGTGCCGTTGCTCAATACACACCATCTCAAGTGAAGAACACCATCGTCGGATGGGGCAGTGCAACAAAAGACCAAATCGGCCACATGGTGCAGCAACGTCTGAATCTGGCAGCAATTCCACAACCAGCTGATGCGGCTGACGCAGCGGCTATTGCTTTGTGTCATTGTTCGATAGCGCCGTTTATTGCATCACGTGATGCTGCTATCGCTCGGAGCGCGCGATGATCGGAAGTTTGCGCGGAACAGTTCTTGAACGATTCACACCGAACACAGTTCTGTTGGAAGTTGCCGGTGTTGGGTATTTGTGCAATGTCACGTCGTCAACGTTTGGAGAGCTTGAACCAACAGTGGTTGCTTTCTTGCATATCCATCATCACATTCGTGAAGATAACCAAACGTTGTTTGGCTTTACATCTCGAGTTGAAAGAGACACGTTCGACATCTTGCTCGCCACTCATGGCATTGGGCCTTCAATGGCAATGGCCATTCTGTCAACCTATTCGCCAACGGCTTTAGTCACTGTTGTGGCCTCAGGAGATCTCGCAGCTCTCACAATTGTTCCTGGTGTTGGCAAAAAAACTGCAGAGCGCCTAATGGTGGAATTGAAATCACGTCTACATCTTGATGGCTTAAGTTCTTCTGACTCAATCGATTCCGTGCAGTCAAGTGCCGCAGATGTTCGTGATGCGTTGACAGCACTCGGATACGGAACAGATGAAATTCGCGACACTATGAGATTGCTGGTGTCAGCTTCTGATTCAGAAACCATGTTGCGCGATGCGCTTGCCTTGTTAGGAGCCCGTCGTGCGGGATGAATTCCTTGAACCGATTCTCGCTTCTGATCGCGAAGTAGCAGATGAAGTTGGCCTACGTCCTCGTTTGCTTGATGATTTCGTCGGTCAACGTGAATTGAAAGAACATCTCGACATTGTGCTCGGGGCCGCCAAGCAGCGAGGGCAAGCAGCTGACCACATTTTGTTGGCTGGGCCTCCGGGTCTTGGTAAAACCACAATGGCTTGCATCGTTGCTGCCGAAATGGGTGTCGCGCTTCATATCACTAGTGGTCCTGCCTTAGAGCGTGCCGGGGATCTTGCGGCAATTCTCACCAAGCTTGGTGAAGGTGATGTTCTCTTCATCGATGAGATCCACCGTCTTTCACGCCCCGTTGAAGAAATCCTGTATCCCGCTATGGAGGACTTTCAGATTGACATCGTTGTTGGCAAAGGTCCGGCAGCGTCATCTATCAGACTTACATTGCCTCGATTCACTCTGATCGGTGCAACAACGCGTACCGGCATGATTACTGGTCCATTACGTGACCGATTCGGACTTGTTGCGCGTCTTGATTATTACGATGCGGCAGAACTTGATGCAATTGTTCAGCGCACGTCGCGAATTCTTGATGTTCCACTTACCGACGATGCGTCTTTGCACATTGCTCGTCGCAGTAGGGGTACGCCTCGTATTGCAAACAGATTGCTGCGTCGCGTGCGCGACTTTGCAGAGGTTCGAGGCGACGGAACAATCAACTCCACTACGGCACTTGAGGCATTACGTGTTTTTGGAGTCGATGAACTTGGGCTTGACAAAGTAGACCGTGCAATCTTGCGAAGCTTGTGTGAGCAATTTGACGGTGGTCCTGTGGGTCTCACCACACTTGCAATAGCCGTCGGTGAGCAACCTGAAACGGTGGAGGATGTGTACGAGCCGTTTCTTATTCAGCAGGGCCTCATTGCTCGCACGCCTCGTGGTCGAGTAGCTATGGATGCTGCCCGTTCGCACCTCGCAAACCCGTAACCTCGGTGCGTGAATCTTTCTGACATTGACTATGAGCTTCCTGAAAAGCTCATCGCTCAACACCCCGTAGAACCGCGCGACTCTGCACGGTTGTTGGTGGCTACTGGCCCAGACCAGGTGGAACATAAGCACATGACAGATCTTGTTGACTTGCTTGAACCGGGCGATGTGATGGTTGTCAATGACACACGAGTGTTGCCAGCTCGGTTGTCTCTTCATCGCAAAACCGGTGGGGCAGCAGAAGTGTTGTTGTTAGAACAGCGCTCGTCAGATTTTCGTTTGTGGGAAGCCCTGGTAAAACCAGCGAGCAAACTGAAACCGGACGAAGTGCTTGAATATTTTGGGAAACGTGTCGTACGTGTTGGGCCACGCACTGAAGCTGGTGACACTTTTGTTGTCGAGTTACTTGATGAGAACCCCATGGAACTCTTGCAGCGCATCGGCACTATGCCGTTACCTCCGTATATCCGAAGTTCGTTAACAGATCTCGAGCGTTATCAAACTGTGTATGCGAGACGAACTGCAAGTGCTGCTGCGCCTACTGCTGGACTTCATTTCACGCCTGAACTGATGGCAAAGATCGTTGCTAAGGGCGTCACTGTTGAGACAGTTGAATTGGTGGTGGGTCTGGATACTTTCAAACCCATCTCTACAGATGACCCGCTAGACCATCTCATTCATTCTGAGTTCTATTCAGTTGATCAGCGAGTCATGGATGCGTGTCGCGATGCGAAACGTGTTATTGCCATAGGTACTACCGCCACGCGAGCACTTGAATCAGTTGCGGCTTCAGGTCAATTGTCAGGTCGTACCTCGTTGTTTATTACTCCCGGGTTTGAATGGAAAGTCGTTGACCTGATGTTGACAAACTTTCATTTGCCTAAGACGTCACTGCTCTTGATGATTGAATCGTTTATTGGTCCTAGATGGCGTGACATCTATGCAGAGGCCATTTCAGAGCAATACAGGTTTTTGTCATTTGGCGATGCAATGCTGTTGGCGCGTTCGTAAAGGCTGATTGCATGTTTCCCGTACAACTTGATATTGATTCACGAGATGGTGCTGCGCGGTCTTCAACGGCCACCACTCATCGTGGAACCTATGAGACTCCCTGCTTTATGCCGGTTGGTACTCGAGGTGCAGTGAAGTATCTCAGTGCGCGTGACTACGCAGACATCGGTGCTCGCATTGTTTTGGGCAATACGTACCACTTGATGTTGCGACCAGGCTCTGACGTTGTAGAAAAGTTTGGTGGCCTTGGTTCCTTTAGCGGTTGGGATGGTCTCACGCTGACGGACTCCGGTGGTTTCCAAGTGTTTTCACTTGACCCAAAGGTGGACGACGATGGAGTGACGTTTAAGTCCACCTATGACGGTTCGTATCATCGCTTCACACCCGAGATTGCTGTGAAAACTCAAGAGAAGATCGGTGCTGATATTCAGATGGTGCTTGATGTGTGCACGTCATTACCAGCTGAACCAGACGTTGTCCGCCTGGCGCTTGAACGAACACATGCATGGGCGTTACGAGCACGTGCAGCACACACCCGATCTGATCAGTCGTTGTTCGGCATCGTGCAGGGCGGAACTAATGCTGCGATGCGTGCGGAAAGTGCGCGGCGCACTGTGGATGTCGGATTCGATGGATTTGGTATCGGCGGTCTTTCGGTAGGTGAGAGCCGCGCAGAGATGGTTGAGTCAATTGCTGCATGTATTGACGAACTTCCCGAAGACCGTCCGCGTTATCTCATGGGTGTTGGTGACCCTGCGTCGCTCGTTGAGGCCGTGGCTCTCGGCGTTGATCAATTCGATTGTGTGTTGCAAACTCGCCTGGGCCGTCACGGAACTGCTCTCACTTCCCAGGGCAGGGTGAACATCAAGAACGCGCAGTTTCTTGATTCTGATGAGCCCCTAGACCCTCTGTGCTCGTGCTGGGTTTGTGCCTCTCACTCACGGGGCTACCTGCGTCATCTGGCCCAGACGGGGGAACCCACGGGATCTCGTTTGGTGTCAGTCCATAACCTGGCGTGGACCATCTCGTTAATGAACGACATGAGAGAAGCGATTCAAAATGGCACCTTCTCAGACCTCAAACGACGCATTTTGGATGTCTGGGCATAAGGCAAATCAGGCTGATTCGGTCTCTGGTCGCTAGGATTACTCGCCGTGATTGAAATCCTGCTCTCTGCTACATCATCTTCGAAGAGCAATGGCAATCCATTGTTTACTTTGGTCTTTTTTGGTGCAATTTTCGGTGCCATGTATTTCCTGTTGCTTCGCCCACAGCGTCGCCGCTTGAAAGAGGGTCAAGCACTTCAGAGCTCTATCGCAGTGGATGACGAAATCATCTTGAACTCAGGTATCTACGGTTTCGTAACAGCCATCGAGGGTGACGTGCTCTGGGTTGATGTTGCTGACGGTCACGGAACAGAGCGCATTGAAATTCGTGTGTCACGTGGTTCAGTTGCGCGTAAAGCGCCTGCGGCTGATGCTGCATCGGGCGATGCGAAATAGCGCATGACTCGTCGCTTAGTTCTTTCCCTTGTTGCAATTGTTCTGCTTGCCGGCGGAACGTTCACGGCGAACCTGGTTGCAGGCAACCATCCAGCTCTTGGACTTGACCTTCAAGGCGGCGCCTCAGTCACTATGACTCCAGTCGGTGAAGTTGATCCGGCCGCTCTCACGGTGGCCGTCGACATCATTCGTCAACGTGTTGACTCACTTGGTGTTGCTGAACCAGAAATCATTCGCCAAGGAAACACAATCGTTGTGAACTTGCCCGGAGTAAAAGACCAGCAACAAGCTCTTGACACCATTGGCCGTACTGGTGCAGTAGAGATGCGTCCTGTGTTGAAGGTTGCTCAGAACCCAGAGAACACCACGACGACAACCGTTGTCGGTGGACCGACAACAACTGTCAAGGGCGCAACTACTACGTCTCTGAAACCAGCGTCGACAACTTTGCCTCCACCGGCTGGCGGAGTCGGAAGTTCCCGAACTGCAGCAGTAACGACAACCACCATTCCTGCAGCGACTGCTCCTGTTGATCCAATTACTGGTTTACCGCAAGGCCAGACCGTTCTGCCTGGTCGCAAAGATGGTTTGCTGTATCTTCTCGGACCTGCTGAGGCAACCGGAGAAGTATTTTCAAATGACTCATCAGCGCAAGTGGATGCTGGCAGTTGGGTAGTGGTCGCAAAACTCAGAAGTGGTGCAGCAGGTGCAGATGTATGGAACGCGCTTTCAACCAAGTGTTTTGCAGGTGGAGCAGATTGCCCTACCAAGGCAGTAGCAATCATTCTCGATGGAGAGGTCATTTCGGCCCCGACGGTACAGACGCCAACGTTTGATAACGGCAGTGTTCAGATCAGTGGCTCGTTCTCTCAGACCGAAGCAAAAGACTTGGCACGTGTATTGCAGTTTGGTGCTGTGCCAGTCAAGTTTGATACTCCAACTGTGCAGACAGTGTCTGCATCACTCGGAGAGGATTCGCTTCGCGCAGCATTGTTATCTGGCCTCATCGGTGTTTTGCTTGTGCTGCTGTTCTTGTTGTTCTACTACCGCCTTTTGGCAATCGTTGTTGTTGGTGGACTAGGAGTTTCCGGCCTTTTGCTTTGGAGCGTCATCTCCTGGCTCTCAAAGACAAACGGTTTGGCACTTACATTGTCCGGCGCGGCTGGAATTATTGTTTCTATTGGCGTAACGGTCGACTCGTATGTTGTTTTCTTTGAGAAATTGAAAGACGATGTTCAGCAAGGGCGCACATTGCGCAACTCTGCGGCACGTGGTTTCGAACGGGCATGGCGAACCATTTTGGCAGCTGACACTGTGTCACTTATCGGCGCTGTCGTTCTGTGGTGGCTTACCGTTGGCTCTGTTCGAGGTTTTGCTTTTTTCCTTGGTCTGTCAACAATGGCTGACATGATCGTGTCGTATTTCTTTACTCGACCAGCAGTACTACTTTTGGCTAAAACGAAATTGTTCAATAGGGGACGAGTGCTTGGTGTTGCCAAAGCCAAAACTTCAGAGGCGGTGGCGTAATGGCTGGTGGAATGTCACGTTTATTCCGTGGTGAAACGACGGTTAACTTTTACGGCCGACGCAATCTGGGTTTTATTGCATCTGGACTGTTGCTCATTGTGACTGTTGGTTCGTTGTTTACACAAGGTTTGAATCTTGGTATCGACTTCAAGGGTGGAGTGGCGTTCGAAGTGCCAGTCGCTGGCACCATGTCTGAAGCAAAAGCCAAAGAAATTCTTGTCGCTAACAAAATCAAGACCGACAATGTCAAGATTCAGACCTTGACTTCGGGCACTACGAAGCGTGTCCGTATTCAATTGGGAGACTTGCCAACAGCTACTCGCACCACTATTCAAGAAGCGCTTGCGAAGTCAGCTAAAGCAACCGTTAACGATGTCAGTGTTTCTACAGTTAGTTCTACTTGGGGTAGAAACATCACCACCAAGGCCATCAAGGCTTTGTTGATTTTCTTCCTAATTGTCTCGCTCTTTATTGCTTGGCGATTTGAATGGCGTATGGCTCTGTCGGCCATCATCGCGATGGTCCACGACGTCGGTATCAGCGTCGGTGTGTATTCAGTTTTCAAACTTGAAGTCACTCCGGCAACTGTTGTCGCATTCCTTACAATTCTCGGTTTTTCGTTGTATGACACCATCGTGGTGTTCGACAAAGTGCAAGACAATAACGAGCGGTTCAGTGGCTCGAAAGTTTCGTACGGAGACATTGTCAATGTGTCGATGAACCAGGTTCTGATGCGTTCGTTGAACACCTCAATTGCTGCAGTTCTTCCCGTGCTCAGTTTGCTTGTCCTTGGTTCTGGAGTCTTTGGAGCCATCGCACTGCGTGAATTTGCCTTGGCTCTTCTTGTCGGTCTTGCTACTGGTGCCTATTCGTCTATCTATATCGCTAGCCCTCTCCTTGGCATTTTGAAGGAGCGGTCAGATCAGTACCGTTCTATGCGCGGCCATCTGTCCCTTGGGGTTGATATGGCTCACCTGATGCATACGGGTACACCAGTTGGCCGTAGAGCCTCTGCCAGGGCGGCAACTGAAGCGAGTCAGGGAGGCATTCCAGCCCCTGTGGCCGTTGAAACCCTTTTGAGTCACCCACCGCGCCCTCGAAAGAAGTCTCGTCGCTAACCTTTGATCATGGGTACTGCCGATCGAGTTCTTCCTTGGAGACGTCAGCAGAACGCGCCCATCGAGGAGTTGGCCCCGCTTTTAACTGCTTTCCGTAGCCGCCATCCGAAGGCGTCCGTTTCTTTGGTGAACAGGGCATACGAAGTAGCGCGTGTTGCGCATACAAATCAAATGCGTTCCTCAGGCGAGGCGTACATCAACCACCCCATTGCGGTCGCCCGTATTGTCGCTGACATTGGTCTTGATGAAGTGTCGTTGGCAGCTGCACTGCTGCACGACGCTGTGGAAGATACTGAAATCACTCTCGAAGATGTTCAGCGTAATTTTGGCGATGAAGTCGCCATGCTTGTCGACGGTGTCACAAAGTTAGAACGTTTGCAGTTTGACTCTCGCGAAGCACAACAAGCAGCAACAATGCGCAAGATGTTGGTGGCCATGGCCAAGGACATGCGAGTTCTCGTCATAAAGCTCGCAGACCGTTTACACAACATGCGCACTTTGGCTGGCGTACCGCTGGAAAAGCAGCAACGCACAGCGCAGGAAACTTTAGATATCTATGCCCCCTTAGCGCACCGCATGGGAATGCAGGAAGTAAAACAACAGCTCGAAGACTTGTCGTTCGCTGCGTTGTACCCAAAGCGATTTGCTGAACTTGACCATCTCGTTTCCACAAGAACTCCTGAACGTGACTTGTATCTGGCTAAAGCAATTGCTGAGGTGTCGGCCCGGCTCTCAGAAGTCAACATTGAAGCTCAGGTCACTGGGCGTGGAAAACATCTGTGGAGTATCTACGAAAAGATGGTCCAAAAGGATCGTGACTTTGATGACATCTTTGATCTTGTAGCAATCCGAATTGTTGTCGACAGCGTTCGTGATTGTTATGGAGCGCTTGGTTGTTTACATGGCAAGTGGCGCCCCGTTGTTGGTCGGTTCAAGGACTACATCGCCATGCCGAAGTTCAACCTGTACCAGTCGTTGCACACCACAGTGATTGGTCCTGGAGGCCGTGCCCTAGAGGTGCAGATTCGTACTCAAGAAATGCACGAACGAGCCGAGCGCGGAGTTGCGGCCCACTTTGCATACAAAGAAGGCTCCGATTCAAACGATTCTGATTGGCTAAACCGAATCATTGACTGGCAATCAGAAATTTCAGACCCTGATGAATTCATGGCTGACCTGAAGAATGACCTTGAACAAGAAGAAGTTTTCGTCTTCACTCCGAAGGGCAGAGTAATCACTTTGCCTATTAATTCGACGCCTGTGGATTTTGCCTACACCGTGCATACCGAAGTTGGTCACTCGTGTGTAGGTGCGAGGGTGAACGGCAGGTTGGTGTCACTTGATTCCACACTGGTGTCTGGAGACTCCTGCGAAATCTTTACATCAAATGTTGAAGGCGCCGGCCCTTCACGTGACTGGCTAGGTTTTGTTCAGTCTCCACGTGCAAAGAGCAAAATTAAGAACTGGTTCACACGAGAACGTCGCGAGGACATGGTTGAAACAGGACGTGACGACCTGACTGCAGAGTTGCGCCGAGAAGGCCTCCCTGTTCAACGCATCTGGACATCAGATGCGTTCCTGCAGGAACTAGAAGCCCTCAACATGACAGACATAGACACTTTGTTTGCAGCCATTGGTGAGCATCATGTATCGGCACGCGGTTTTGCTCAGAGAATTGGTAGAGCAATGCGTCGTGAGGGCAGCGATGAACAACTCGCAATGCCGATGCGCATGGACCTCATCACTACCGAGAAGCGAAGCGCAACGGGAATTCATGTCGAAGGTCTTGAAGATGTACTAGTGCGTTTGTCTCGCTGTTGTACCCCTGTACCGGGAGACGAGATTTCAGGGTTCATCACAAAGGGTCGGGGAGTGAGTATCCATCGTTCTGATTGTGCAAATGCTGAGTCATTGGTCGAAGGTGAACCCACACGAATGATTGAAGTGGAATGGGCGAGGACATCTCCCGGCACCATGTTCAATGTCGGAGTTGAAGTTGTTGCTCTTGATAGAAGCAAGTTGTTACGCGATGTGGCTAATGCTCTTTCAGAGCAGCACGTCAATATCGTTGCGTGCAGTACCCACACTGGCTCTGATCGGGTGGCGAAGATGAGATTTGAATTCGAACTAGGTGACCCCAATCACCTGGATGCTGTTTTGCGGGTTATTAAGTCAATTGATTCGGTGTACGACGCATATCGCATCGTTCCTGGTGGGCAGTCCGACTAGCCTGATTGGCTGTGTCATCGTTTCAAACAAGTCCGGGAACCCGCGATATCTTGCCGCCTCATGCGGGCAGATGGCGTGCCCTTGTGCAGGTCTTTGCAGACGGTGTCGAAGCAGCCGGATACCAGAACATCATTCCGCCGATGTTTGAAGACCTCGGAGTATTTCAACGCTTAGGCGATGCTACCGATGTCGTGACGAAAGAGATGTACGACTTCATGGACAAGGGCGGTCGTCATATCGCTCTGCGTCCAGAGCACACGGCCAGTGTGTGTCGTGCATATGCGCAGCACCGCCCAACGCCTCCGTGGAAGGTGTGGTACTCGGGGCCGAACTTTCGCTATGAACGTCCGCAGGCTGGTCGGTACCGCCAGTTTGATCAAGTTGGTATCGAAGTATTGGGCGTCGATGATTCTCAGCTCGACGTTGAAGTCATTGCTCTTGGTTGGGATTTCTATAAAGCAATTGGTTTAAGCAATGTGTCTCTGATTGTTAACTCGCTTGGTGATGCTGGTGACAGGGGTAGATATGTCGATGCGCTTGGTGTTTATTTCAAAACCCACAGTGAGACGCTGAGTGAGCAAGCACTTGCCACATTGGAACGCAATCCACTTCGTGTTATTGATTCAAAGCGGCCACAAGATGCACCTGCTATTGCTGGTGCACCCACCATTGGTGCATTTCTCAGCACGGATGCTGCGGCACACTTCGCAGCTGTGTGTGCTGGGCTTGATTCGCTCGATATTCCATACGTTATTAATGAACGACTCGTACGCGGTCTTGACTATTACCAACGCACCACTTTTGAATTTGTGTCTGGATCACTTGACTCTGCTCAGAATGCGGTTGGTGGCGGCGGTCGCTACGACGGGCTAGTCGAAGATCTTGGTGGTCCAGCGACTCCTGGAATTGGTTTTGCTCTCGGAGTTGATCGCACGTTGCTCGCATGTGATGCTGAGGAGTGTTTCTCGTACGGATCTCCTGTCTTGGATGTTTTCGTTATTGACACCACAGGTGGAAGCCATGCGATGTCCATCACGCACCAGTTGCGACATGGTGGGTTCACAGCGGACCGTGCTTTTGAAGGTCGCAGCATGAAGTCTCAGATGAAGAGCGCAGATCGTAGCGGGGCACAAGTTGCTGTGATCATTGGCGACACTGAGGCTGAAGAATCCACCTGTACCGTGCGCAATCTCTCTACATCTGATCAAACAACTATTCCTTCAACTGAACTTCAGAATCATCTGGAGTCGGTACTAGGACCGAGACAGCCAAGGCGGCAAACCCCATGAGATCCACTGCAATGCGAACACACATGTGTGGAGAATTAGATATAGCAAGCGTCGGGCAGACGGTTTCCCTCTGTGGTTGGGTTGCTCGTCGCCGTGAGCACGGAGAGCATCTCGCCTTTGTAGATATTCGCGATCACTCCGGAATCATGCAATGTGTGGTCGACAACGATGTAGATGTTCGCAGTGAATACGTCATCAGAGTCACCGGAGTCGTACGTGCTCGCCCCGAGGGAACTATTAACTCCTCGCTTACTACTGGCATGGTTGAGATTGGTGACTGCGTAGTCGAGATTCTGAACGCGGCCGAACCACCGCCATTTCCTGTTGATGCGCGTGCCGACGATGTTGATGAAATGATTCGCTTGAAGTATCGATATCTCGATATCCGTCGTGAACGGATGCAAAAGAACTTGCGCGTGCGCGCACAGATCAACAGTGCCATTCGCAAGGAAATGGAAACCAACGGTTTCGTTGAAGTTGAAACTCCATTCCTGATGCCGTCTACTCCTGAAGGTGCGCGTGAGTTTCTTGTGCCTTCGCGTAAAGAGCCAGGTTCATTCTTCGCTTTGCCTCAATCGCCTCAATTGTGGAAGCAATTGCTCATGGTTGCCGGAGTCGACAGGTATTACCAGATCGCTCGTTGCCTTCGCGATGAAGACTTGCGCGCTGATCGACAGTACGAATTCATGCAACTCGACGCCGAGATGTCATTTGTGTCGCAAGACGATGTGCTGGAGAACATTGGTCGTGCCGTAGTTGCAGCGGCCATTGCTGTTACAGGCGAAGCGCCTCCTGAGATTGAACGCATCACCTGGCACGACGCAATGAATCGTTTTGGAATAGATAAACCAGACCTTCGGTTCGCAATGGAACTCGTTGAATTGACGCCCCTTTTTGCTGGTACGGAATTCAAAGCTTTTTCCGGAGTTTCTTGTATCAAGGGCATCTGTGTTGATGCAAAGACATACCCAGAGGCAGCTGCGTTTGGTCGCAACAAATTGGACGGTCTGACCGATCGCGCGAAGAAGATCGGCGCAAAGGGTCTCGTATGGATGAAGATTGGCGCAGACGGCGCTATTGATTCTCCAGTTGCCAAATTCCTCAGTGATGATGAAAAGAGTGCATTGGTCTCTGCAATGGGAGCAACAGAAGGTGACTTGCTGTTGTTGGTCGCAGACGAGTGGGACACGACGTGTGAAGTGCTCGGCCAGTTGCGCAATGACATTGGCCGTCCGCCAGTTCATCAAGGACCGTATAAGTATGTATGGGTCACTGAATTTCCGTTGTTCATTGGCATTGATCCACTCTCTGGTCGCCCTCGTCCTGGACATCACCCGTTCTGCCAGCCGCATCCTGACGACATGTCGTTGTTTGACACTGAGCCATTAAAGGTTCGCGCTATGGCGTATGACCTTGTGCTTAACGGTTGGGAATTGGGTTCGGGTTCTATTCGTATTCATGAACCAGAAATGCAGCGTCGAGTGTTTAACCAATTGGGCATCAGTGACGAAGAGGCAGATAAACGTTTCGGATTCTTTTTGCAGCCTTTCAAATACGGCGCACCTCCACACGGTGGATTCGCTTTCGGTATCGACCGTCTTGCAGCAATTTTGGCTGGCGAAGAAAACATTCGTGAAGTCATTGCCTTTCCAAAGACACAGAGTGGTTCTGATCCAATGACGAATGCACCAACTCCAGTTGACCCAGCGCATCTTGCTGATTTGGGTCTTCGGCTATTGCCACCGCCTGCTTCGTCGTAGCCGTGGATTCGCCCGACCTGTTTACTGCATCGACAGAAGATCGAATCGCGGCGCGATCTCCTCTGGCTGCGCGCATGCGTCCTCGCTCTCTTGATGAGGTTGTAGGTCAGAGTCATTTGGTTGGCCCCACAGGTCCGTTACGTCGCTTGATAGAGAGTGATCGATTGTCTTCCATCATTGTGTGGGGGCCTCCAGGGACAGGCAAAACAACATTGGCTGAACTTGTGGCCTCAACTACTCAACGTGGTTTTGAGCGTTTAAGTGCGGTAACAGCTGGTGTGAAAGATATACGTGAAGTCATAGAGACTGCACGTCGGAGACTCATCATTGATGATCGTGGAACTGTTGTGTTCGTAGACGAGATTCACCGGTTCTCGACAGTGCAGCAGGACGCACTGTTGCATGCAGTCGAAAGCGGTCTCATCACGCTTGTAGGCGCGACAACCGAGAACCCTGCGTTCTCTGTAAATCCTGCTCTGCGCAGTCGCTCATCGGTTTTTGCACTGAAGCCAGTAGATGCCGATGCAATTATGGAATTACTCCATCGCGCAGTGGAGATAGAAGGAATTCCCGCAGATGAAGATGCGCTTGAGTTGATTTCTCGGCGTGTCACGGGTGATGCCCGTCAAGCCTTGACCGCATTTGAGGTGTGTTGTGCATTAGCAACGAATGGTCGCATTAGTATTGCAGCGGCCACTACAGCCCTTGATACAAGCGTGTCGCGAATGGGACGAGACGATCATTACGACGTGATCTCTGCTTTTATTAAGTCCATGCGCGCATCTGATGTAAATGTCGCACTGCATTGGCTCGCCAGAATGTTCGAAGCCGGGGAAGATCCACGTTTCATCGCTCGTCGAATGATGATTTTCGCCAGCGAAGATATTGGTATGGCAGATAGCAACGCGGTTCTTGTCGCTACAGCCGCAGCGCAAGTACTTGAGAGAGTCGGATTGCCAGAGGCTCAACTGAATCTTGCCCATGCGGTCATTTACTTGGCCCGTGCTCCGAAGAGCCGTGCAGTGACTGACGCAATATCGCGCGCACTGTCAGATATACGGGAAGGCCATACGGGGCAAGCTCCGCCAACCACTGTGGAACCTCCGTCGTATCTTCCGTTGGGATTAGGTGAATTGCGGTACTACCGTGAAGACCATGAGGATCGTCCCTAACGTAGCCACTGTGGTGCTGTCATGATGCGTCGCATGTTTTGGTTTGTGTCTGGGGCTATCGCCGGCGCAAGCATTGTGGTCTGGGTGAAACGAACAATCGTGTCCGTGTCTGAGAAATTGACTCCAGCCCACATCGCAGATGCCATTGCTACTGGTATGCGACGTGGTGTCATGGCCCTATTCGATGGTGTGGTGTCCCTCATTGATACATACCGCAATAGGGAAGGGTCAAGGCCGTCTTCAACGCCTCCAATGATGTCCAGTTCATCAAACGCTCCGTCGCGTCGTCATAACCCACCCCGCCAGAGAACCAGCCATCGCTAAGATGGTGCCTTCATGGCATCGTCAACAAACTCCGGTATCCCGCGCTCAGCTGATGCGCTTCGTGGAGCCTTTTCTGGCTATTTCGCCGATAAGGGTCACACCGTTGTCCCATCCGCCAGCTTGATTCCTCACGACCCCACCCTGTTGTTCACGGTGGCTGGCATGGTGCCGTTCAAGCCGTATTTCATGGGAGACGAAGTCGCTCCGTACAACCGTGCTGTCACCGTCCAAAAATGTGTGCGCGCCGGAGGAAAACATAATGACCTTGATGAGGTTGGACGCACGAAGCGCCACCTTGTCTTTTTCGAAATGCTGGGCAATTTCAGTTTCGGTGACTATTTCAAATCTGATGCGATTCCCTGGTCATGGGAATTGGTAACAGAGGTTTTTGGTTTCGATGGTGACCGCTTGTGGATCACCGTGCACGAATCTGATGATGAAGCCGAAGCAATGTGGCATGAACAAGTCGGTGTGCCCATGAATCGCATTCAGCGTCTTGGCGACAAGGACAACTTCTGGCAAGCAGGGGATACAGGGCCATGTGGACCATGTTCTGAAATTCATATCGATCGCGGTGCAGCATTCGGGCCTGATGGCGGTCCGGCAAACGACCCAACAGGCGACCGGTTCATGGAGTTCTGGAACCTTGTGTTCATGCAGTACAACCAAGCGCCAGATGGTTCTCGCTCGCCACTGCCAAAGCCAAGCATCGATACCGGAGCAGGCCTTGAAAGAATTCTTGCACTGGTGCAAGGCGTTGACTCGGTGTGGGAAACAGACGTGTTGTTTCCCATTATTGAACAAGCGCAATCAACAACTGGTGCGCATTACAAAATTGGCGACTACGAGGACCGCAATAGTTTCAGTTTGCGAGTCCTCGCGGAACACGCGCGTTCAGCAGCGATGCTGATTAACGATGGCGTCTTTCCAAGTAATGAAAACCGTGGATATGTGCTGCGCCGTATTATTCGTCGCGCAGTCCGTCACGCCTATCTGCTCGGCACTGAGAAGCTGGTCATGCCGTCATTGGCCAACACGGCAATCGACGTTATGGCTAATGCGTATGCCGATATTGCGAAGAACAAAGACTTTGTACTGGGTGTTCTCACAAAGGAAGAGGAGCGTTTCCGCCATACCTTGAAGACTGGCTTATCGATCCTTGAAGATGATCTTGCTGCAGGTGGTAAAAAACTGTCGGGTACGTCTGCTTTCCTTCTGCACGACACATACGGTTTTCCATTGGAGCTCACGCAAGAAATTGCCAGTGAACGTGGTGTTGAAGTTGACATCGCTGGCTTTCAGTCTGAGATGAATGAACAAAAAACACGCGCCAAGAGTGCCCGCAAGTCCGGCCGATCAGATGCGGATCGTGTCGAGGCATATCGCGAGGTCATGGAAACTCATGGAGTGACTGAATTCGTTGGCTATGTTCATGACTCGTCTGAATCAACCGTCCTTGCCGTCATAGATGGTGATGATTCGTGTGTTGAAGTATTCCTTGATCACACTCCGTTCTACGCCGAGAGTGGTGGACAGGCTGGAGACATTGGGGTCATCAGTGGCGTTGGCTTTGAATTGTCAGTTATTGATACGAACTTCGCATTGCCGGGACTTCGCCGCCACATTTGTCGAGTTGTATCTGGAGAACCAACCGAAGGGTTAGCGGTTTCTGCCCGCATAGACGTTGACGCACGCACAGCTACTCGTCGCAATCACACCGGTACTCATGTTCTGCATTGGGCGCTACGAACCGTTTTGGGCGAGCATGTTAAGCAGGCTGGATCGCTTGTCTCTCCCGACCGATTGCGTTTTGACTTCAGTCACTACGACGGCGTTACAGCTGAAGAGATAATCAAAATTGAAAATTTGGCAAATGCTCAGGTGCTGGCCAATTCGCCAGTCACTGCAACCGAATCTTCCAAAGAAGAAGCACTCGCTGCAGGAGCTATAGCTTTCTTTGGCGATAAGTACGGTGACGTCGTACGTGTCTTGAATGCTGGAGCCTCCACAGAATTATGTGGAGGAACACATGTCTCGGCAACGGGCGACATTGGCTTCATCAAGATAATTGGCGAGTCTTCGATTGGTTCCAACTTGCGGCGTATTGAAGCCGTAACAGGAGCAAACGCGGTTTCATACATGCAGCGAAACGACGCTATTCTGAATGAGATCTCTCAAGCAGTTGGTGTGCGTCCTGATGAAGCTGCTGCGGGAGTAACGCGAAGGCTTGATGAACTGAAGGCAGCTCATGATGAAATCAAAGCTTTGCGCGGGAAATTGTCGATAGGACGTGCAGTTGAGTTGGCTGCCACTGCAGTTGATGGTCTTGTGGTTGCACGTGTAGATGGTCTTACCGCTGGAGATGTGCGAGACCTCGCAGTTGCTATTCGCCAACAATCTGGCGTTGTTGCTGTCATCGTTGGAGCTGTCACCGACACGGGTGGGGTATCTCTCGTTGCAGCAACCACATCAGCTGTGCCCGGAAATGCGTCTGAACTCATCAAAGAAGCAGCTCAAGCGGTAGGCGGCGGAGGCGGAGGCAAGGGCGACATCGCAACTGCCGGCGGAAAGAATCCGGCTGCGCTTGACGAAGCGTTAGAGCTTGCACGGGACAAGACCCGAGCCGCCATCGGTTCGATTGCATAATTTGTGAGAGTGCTTGGCATTGATCTCGGTTCTAAAAGAATCGGCATTGCAACATCTGATCGCAGTGGCACCATTGCGACTCCGTACACCGTGTTGTTGCGATGTGGTTCTATGGGCGGCGATCATCGCAATATCGCAAAGATGGTGGTTGAAGAAGAAGCCCAAGCAGTCATTGTTGGGCTGCCGTTAAACATGGACGGATCTGAAGGAAAAGCTGCACAAGCTGCCCGAGTCGAAGCAGCACGAATGGCTACGGTGGTTGGGGTGCCAGTTCATGTTCATGACGAACGCCTGACAACGGTGGAAGCAGATCGAGTGTTGATGGAACAAAAAATGAACGCTCAAGCTCGCCGCCGCGTTGTCGACAAAGTCGCTGCTGCGGTGATGTTGCAATCGTGGCTCGATACTCAAGCTCATCAGGCCAAATCATGACCGGCGATCCACTTCTTCCGAATAATTGGCACGATGATCCGTGGGATCGGATGACTGCAGTGCCAGAAGATTCACTTGAATCAACTCCTCCTGAGTTTCGCCAACTACGCGGAGTAACACGCACCGTATTCATTGTTGTTTCGGCTTCGCTCTTGTTGCTCGGATGTATCGGGTGGTGGACTGCACGAGTACTGAATCCATCGGGTGAGCCTGGCGTGGCCGTGAATTTCACGGTTAATGACGGCGACACGATTTCATCTGTTGCGTCTCGATTAGACAGTGCTGGAATTATCAGTAATGCCACCATTTTTCGTTGGTATGCCTCAACCAAAGGCACTGTCGCTCTCACTCCCGGGTATTACGCATTGAAGCCGAAAGATAATGCAGGTTCAATTATTGAAGCATTGTCAACTCCTCCTGCTCAGACCTTTATCTCTGTCACGTTTCCTGAAGGAATGACTGTGGCTCAGATGGCTCAGCGGCTTTCCGAGAAGATGACGTTCATGAACCCTGAAGAATTTGTGGCCGCTGCAAACAGCCCAGACACAGCGTCGGTATTGCGACCGAAAACAGAGACTTCTCTTGAAGGTTTGTTGTTTCCTGACACGTATCAAATCTCCGGTGATGATACGGAGTCTCGTGTGGTCGCTCGACTGGTGTCGATGATGGAGCGAATATCTCGTCAAGTCGATCTCACTGCAGGGGCCAAAGCTCGAGGCTTTCGTCCGTACGAAATATTGATTATTGCGTCACTGATCGAACGCGAAGCCAAAGTCGCCACTGATCGTTCAAAAATTGCTCAGGTCATTTACAACCGCTTGGCTAAAAAGATGAAACTCGAAATTGATGCCTCCGTTAAATACGGTCAGGACCCCTCAATGTCCTGGACCGACATGAAGGCAACAGACACTCCGTACAACACCTACATTCATCCGGGGTTGCCGCCGACGCCCATTGCTAATCCGGGCAAGGCGTCTATCCAGGCTGCGCTCGCACCATTCGGAACACCCCCAACAGATGACCCCGCGTGCGTCGGACTTACTGCAGGTGTCAAATGCGAGTATTTGTATTACGTCCTTGCCGATGAGGCGGGAGGTCACGTATTTGCAACCACGTACGACCAGCATCTTCTCAATGTTGAGAAAGCCAAAATGGCAGGGTTGCTTCCATGAGCACAATCGCAGCAGTCATTGGTTCGCCAATATCTCATTCACTGTCTCCAGCCATACATAACGCTGCATTCGCTGCCGCAAAACGTAGTGGTGAATATGTAGCCGTTGAATGCGGTGTTAGCGACATTGACACGACTATTGAGAAGCTTCAGTCCGCTGGTTTAGTCGGATTATCCGTCACGATGCCTTTGAAAGAAGTAGTCATTGATTGTTTGGACTTTGTTACTCCCGACGCTGATTTCCTGAACGCGGTGAATTGCATCTCTTTCGGCCCTACGGGTTCAGTTGGTCACAACACCGACGGCGATGGGTGCTGTGATGCATTAACAGAACAAGGTGGTGCTCGCTTACGCGGCGCCACTGTTGTTGTGCTCGGGGCTGGTGGCACTGCGCGTTCTATTGCACTTGCGCTTGTTCGTCGCGGGGCGCATGTAGTCATTGTTAATCGCACACAGTCTCATGCGATGGAACTTGTCAATTCTTTTTCAGGCTTTGGAGATGAAGTGTCAATTTCAGTGGGGGATCAGAGCGCTATTGCGTCAGCGTCCATACTGATCAATGCAACATCAGTCGGAATGAATAGTTCTGAAATGCCAGTTGACGCATCGGTGCTTCATCATCGGTTGACTGTCCTTGATGCCGTGTACTCACCGCTCGAGACCGCTTTGCTCTCAGCTGCTCGTGTGGCAGGCGCCACGGTGGTGGATGGGCTCTGGATGCTGATTCACCAAGCTCGACATCAGCAAAAACTCTGGTTCGGGGAATTCTCTGACGCATTAGCAATGCGATTGGCCGCAGAGCGGGAACTTTCCGCTCGCCGCAAGTAGTCTGAAAACCGTGCTTAGGTACCTGACAGCCGGTGAATCTCATGGTCGCGCCCTCACAGTCATTGTTGAGGGTCTTCCTGCGGGCCTCCCCATTTTGGCCGAACATATCGAAACTGAATTAGCTCGCCGTCGGCTCGGGTATGGCAGAGGCCCTCGTCAGCGCTTTGAAGAAGATCGCGTCACCTTGGTTGGCGGAGTTCGTCACGGCCGCACACTTGGCTCTCCGGTCTCAATCGAAATTCAAAACTCCGAGTGGCTCCGCAGCGATAAGTGGCACGCAGAAATGTCTCCAGAGCCCGGAGCAACTGAGTTTCCTCTGACGCAGCCGCGTCCAGGTCATGCAGATCTTGTCGGAATGCAGAAGTACGGATTTACAGATGCACGTGACGTGCTCGAACGTGCAAGTGCCCGTGAAACAGCAGCGCGAGTTGCCGCAGGCGCATTGGCAAAGCAACTGTTGTCACATCTTGGTGTTGGAGTTCTTAGCCACGTAATTCGAATGGGAGACGCAGCTGCTCCAGCCATCTCATTGCCCACAATGGCTGACTTGGCTGCAATCGATGCATCAGAAGTGCGCTGTTTTTCGAAGTCAGGTGAAGACGCAATGATTGCTTCCATCAAGGCAGCAGCTCGCGAAGGTGATTCACTCGGAGGAATCGTCGAAGTCATTGCCCACGGAGTTCCTATTGGTTTAGGAAGTCATGTTCACTGGGATCGCAAGATTGATGCTCTGTTGGCGCAGGCAATTATGAGTATTCAGGCCGTCAAGGGTGTCGAAATTGGCGATGGATTCGAAGTTGCCGGTTTACGTGGCAGTCAGGCTCATGACCCAATCTCGTGGGATGCAACCGAACATCGCTATGTGCGCGACAGCCATCGTTCTGGCGGCACAGAAGGTGGCATTACTACTGGTGAACCACTGATTGTGCGTGCAGCAATGAAGCCACTAGCTACTTTGAATAAGCCAACTTTAAAGACCGTTGACACGGTGACTAAAGAAGAAACAGTCAGTTTCAAAGAGCGCACAGATGTCACGGCAGTACCAGCGATGGGTGTCATTGCCGAGACCATGGTTGCGTTAGTGCTTGCCGCAGAGGCGCAACGCAAGTTCGGCGGAGACTCACTTTCCGAATTCGTTCGCAACGCAACGTCATTTCGAGCAACACTAGAGTCGTGACCCGTTCAGAACCCTGCATTGTCCTCGTTGGACTTATGGGTACGGGCAAAACCACGGTGGCGCGATTGCTTGCAGAACATCGTCACGTTGAACTTCTTGACACCGACAAATTGGTTGAGTCTCGAGATGGTCGATCGGTTCGTGAGATATTTGCTGAGTCCGGAGAAGTTGCCTTTCGCGAACTTGAATCGGAAGTTTTACGCGAGTGTCTGTCTCGACCAGGAAGTCCGATCATTGCGGGGGCCGGTGGTGTCGTTGTGCGTGAGCAGAACAGGGAATTGCTCGACCGGGCGCGAGATGCTGGCGCCGCAGTAGTTGTCTGGTTACATGCGCGTCCAGAAGTCCTTGCGGAACGCACCGCAAAAGGTGTTCATCGTCCGCTGTTAGATAATGACCGAATGGGAACTTTGACACAGATGTCAGAAGATCGCGGCCCGCTCTATGCTTCGGTTGCTGACATAGTTATTGACGTATCTGATCGCAGTATTGAATCAGTTGTTGAATTGTTAATCGATGCACTTGACGAGCAAGAAGAATTTGTAGGAAATGATCATGAGTGATGCAGTAAAAGAGATCGTCGATCTGGGTGATCGCTCATATTCCGTGGTTGTCGGTCACGGCGTGCTGTCTCATACCAAGAGCATGATTCCAGCATCTGCACGACGTGTTGCGATAGTGACACAAGAAGGAATTCCGACCAAATACATTCCAACGCTCGGTGACATTGATGTCACAACTCATGTCATCGGAGATGGGGAGAGTCATAAAACCCTCACCACTATTGAACGTCTCTGTCGTGAATTCTCGCAAGCTGGTCTCACTCGCGGTGACGTGATTGTCGCGGTGGGCGGCGGAATGGTCACTGACGTGGCCGGATTCGCTGCAGCCTCGTATCACCGTGGAATACCCGTTGTGCACGTCGCTACATCATTACTGGCCATGATTGATGCTGCTGTTGGCGGCAAGACAGGAGTCAATATTGCTGAAGGTAAAAACCTTGTAGGCGCATATTGGCAGCCGCACGGGGTTGTGTGTGAAATGGATGCTCTTGACACCTTGCCTGAACGCGAGATGCGGTGCGGTCTAGGCGAAATGGCGAAGTATCACTTCATTGTTCGTGAGGACTTGAGTTCATTGTCGATGGTTGATCGAATTGCGCGCTGTGTTCGTATTAAAGCTGACATCGTGTCGGCTGATGAGCGCGAAGGCGGAATTCGTGCGCTTCTAAATTATGGACACACACTGGCTCATGCGTTAGAGATCGCAACCGATTTTTCTATCGCGCACGGAGAAGCTGTGGCGATCGGTTTGTTGTATGCGGCTCATCTTGCGCACCGTATGGGTCGGATTGATTCGGCTCGTGTTGATCAGCATTACGAAGTTGTGCATGGTGTGTATGGCCTGCGTCATCCGCTACCGAGCGGGATAACCCCGGACCAACTCATCATTGATATGGGTCGAGATAAAAAAGCAATTGATTCGATCACCTTTGTTCTTGACTCAGCGACTGGTCTTGAAGTGGTCTCTGGAATATCTAATGAAAAGATTCGTGAAGCCCTCATAGATCTCATCACTCGACTGGCGTAGCTGTGTATCGCACTGAGCGACTGGTGATGCGGGAATGGAGTGTGGCAGACGTCGAGCCGTTCTCTCAAATGTGTGCAGACCCGAATGTCATGAGATATTTCCCATCGGTGATGACGTACGACGAGTGTGCGACTTTTGTTGAGCGAGAGATGAAGTTTCACAGTGAAAATGGTTTTGGGCTGTGGGCGATGGAAGTTGATGACACTTTCGCTGGGTACACCGGATTGTGGATTCCGTCTTTTGAGGCTTCCTTTACGCCGTGCGTAGAGATTGGTTGGAGGCTCGCACAATGGGCGTGGGGCAAGGGTTATGCCACGGAAGCTGCAAATGAAGCGCTTCGAATCGGATTCGAAGAACAAAAGATCTCGGAGATTTTCTCGTTCACTACTGAAACCAATACGCCGAGTGAGTCAGTGATGAAGCGAATCGGAATGAAGCGCAGAGCCGATCTGGATTTTGATCATCCCAACACCCCGGGATGGTGGGGTCAGTCTCACATTGTTTATTCCATCGATCAGGCGACCTGGGCAGAGTACGGTGGCTGATATGTCAATGTCGTCAATACTTCTCATACACGGCCCAAACCTGAATCTTCTCGGCACGCGCGAGCCTGAGGTGTACGGTCACGCCACCTTGGCGGATCACGTCGCAACAGTTGTGGCTACGGCATCCGGGCATGGTATTTCGGTTGAGCATATTCAGACAAACACTGAGGGTGAGATGGTGAACGCGATTCATTCAGCCAACGGCACAGCAGATGGCATCATCGTCAATGCAGGGGCGTTCACTCATTACTCATGGGCTGTGCACGATGCGTTGAAGTCGTATCCCGGCAATGTGATTGAAGTGCATTTGTCGAATCCTGGTGCGCGAGAGCAGTTTCGCCATGTCAGCGTTTTGGCTCCAGTCGTCAACGGAACAATTTCAGGTTTCGGTGGTCTTGGGTATGCACTTGCCGTTGAGGCGTTGGTTGAACTAGCAGTCAAATAATGGATGTATCCGGCCGACTCTCTTGTATCAAATGCGTTGAAGGGGCCGAATTTGTTCTTGTACTTCGTTTAGAAGACATCCGTTGGCTTACGGGTTTTACTGGTGGTACGGCTCAATTGCTTGTTCGGCGCTCCACGCATGATGCATGGTTGTTTGTTGACGGTCGCTACTTCGAACGCGCGACAGACGAGATAGCCGATTCGAATGCATCCGTCCACATCGAGAGAGTTAATCCCGACGTGTCTACGGATGAAATGATCGCGCGTATTGTTGGTGCATCGATCGTGGCTGTTGATCCGACTCACGTAACAGCCCATTTCATGACCGTGTTGCAGAGTCATTGCACAGTACTGGCCGAGAAAACTCAACTTGATGACCTGCGCCGAGTAAAAGATGAATCAGAGATTGCGCTTATTGCACGAGCCGCAACCATTGCAGATATCGCGTTGTCGACTGTTGTGGCAGACGGCTTGATGGGCAGGTCAGAGAAACAGATTCGTAACCGTCTTGATCATCTGATGCGCGAGGGCGGGGCTGATGATGTTGCATTTGAAACCATCGTTGCAACTGGCCCTCTCGGCGCGCGACCTCACCATGAACCATCAGATGCAATCGTGGAAGATGGTCACGGAGTGGTGATTGACTTCGGAGCGATGGTGTATGGGTACAAGAGCGACATGACTCGGACAATTCGGGTCGGTGCTGTATCTGGCGAATATCAGCGCATGTTTGAGTTGGTTCTTGAGGCTGAAGCGGCAGGCATTGCATCTGTGAAGGCGGGCGTTCTTGGCGCAGTGGTTGATGCGGCAGCGAGAGCGGTTTTCCTGCGCGAAGGTGTTGACCATGAGTATGTCCACGGCACAGGGCACGGAATAGGCCTGTATATCCACGAACAACCCATCCTTTCGCCTAGGTGCACAGCAGTTCTGGGTGTCAATGAGGTGGTGACAGTGGAGCCTGGGCTCTATCGTGGTGGGGTAGGCGGCGTTCGAATCGAAGATTTGGTCGTTGTCACCGGCAATTCGTGCCGAATTCTTACGCACACCCCCAAGGACCTCACATGCCCGCGATCACCACGAACGATCTGAAAAACGGAATCACACTCCAACTCGACAACGGACTCTTTACCGTTGTTGAATTCCAACATGTGAAACCCGGAAAAGGCGGAGCCTTTGTTCGCACCAAGTTGCGCAACCTGAAGAACGGCAATGTATTAGAAAAAACCTTCAATGCAGGTATTCGTGTTGAGCAAGCGATTCTTGACAAGCGTGACATGCAGTTCTTGTACAAAGACGGCGACGACTTCGTATTCATGGATACTGATTCATACGACCAAATGACAGTTACTCCAGCAGCTCTCGGAGATGCAGCCGATTATTTGGTTGAGCAAGCTATGGCAATCATTGCTTATCACAACGGTGAAATCATCACAGTTGAAATTCCAGCATCTGCCGAATTGGTCATCACAGACACAGAGCCTGGCGTTCAAGGTGACCGTGTGTCGGGTGCACGCAAACCGGCCACTCTTGAGACTGGAAAAGTCATTCAAGTTCCCTTGTTTGTCAACGTGGGCGACAAAGTAAAGGTTGACACTCGCACCGGCGATTACGTCACACGCGTCTAATGGCGCGCGATCCGGAATCTTTCCGCGCAAGTGATGAAAGAACTGATGCTCGCGAGCAGGCAGTCATTTTCTTATACGAGTCAGAACAGCGCTCAATGTCGCCACTCGAATTGTTGGCTGACAGGGGAGTCGCATCCGCTGACTTGACTGGTGAGTTACTGAATGGCATTGAGGCCAATCGGGTCGCCATCGATGAAGCAATCGTTACACACTCAAAAGGGTGGGCAATCGACCGTATGCCGGCACTCGATCGGGCCATTCTTCGACTGGCCATCTTTGAGTTGACCTCGCGTCCGGATGTACCAATTGCCGTAGTGATTGATGAAGCTGTCGAGTTAGCAAAGAGGTTTTCTACGGACGACTCAGGGCGATTCGTCAATGGCGTCCTTGCGGCAGTAGCAAAGACCGCTCGTCCCGCTCTGTAGGAAACTTTCCCTAGCGCTCCGTCATATCGGCGTGCTACAATTTTGGAAACCGTAAAACGAGTCCTGTGAGGCTCGAACGGAAGGACAATATGGCTCGATACTTCATGCACGCACGCCCCTCGCGAGGGGCGTTTTTCATGCCTGTCCTTTCGTTGGAACTTGCGCAATGAGCTCGACCTCGACAGCCTCATCCGAGATTCTCGGAGTTATTGATGTCGATAAGGCGTTGAAGCGCATCGCTCACGAGATTGTTGAGCGAAACCTTGATCTGTCCGATGTGGTCATTGTCGGCATGCAGACAGGCGGGACATGGATTGCGGCTCGACTGCATGAGAACATCGCTCACATCTCACCAGAGATCTCGGTACCGCTCGGAGCTGTAGATATCTCTATGTATCGAGATGACTTCAGCCTTCGCCCCATAGTTCTCTCAGCACCTACTGATATTCCCGTCGACCTGACAGGTCGTACTGTCGTACTGGTTGACGACGTCTTGTTCACAGGCCGTACCGTTCGCGCAGCTCTCGAAGCACTGAATGACCACGGTCGTCCACGTGCAGTGCAGTTGGCAGTCATGGTTGATCGTGGGCATCGAGAACTACCTATTCGTCCCGACTATGTAGGAAAGAACATCCCCACGCACTTTTCAGATGAAGTAAGTGTCGGGCCTGACGGAGTGACTGTCGTTGCCGTCACGGGGGAAGCGTCATGAAGCATTTGTTGTCGACACGCGATCTGAGTACTGAAGACATCGTCTCGATTCTGGCGATGGCTGACCATATGGCCGAGATCAATTCACGAGCAGTGCCTAAGGTTCCCGCACTACGTGGTCGCACTGTGGCCAGCGTGTTTTTTGAAGATTCAACACGAACTCGTCTTAGTTTTGAAACAGCAGCAACTCGCCTGTCAGCAGAGGTGATGACATTCATCGCCAGTTCCTCGAGTGTGAATAAAGGTGAAAGTTTGCGTGACACCATTGAGACTTTGTCTGCGATGGGTGTTGACGCATTTGTGATTCGTCACAAGTCGAGTGGTGCACCTCAGCAAATCACGCAATGGACAGACGCCGCAGTTATCAATGCCGGTGATGGTTGGCACCAGCACCCAACGCAGGCACTGTTAGACGCGTACACAATTACGCGTAACTTCAATGAATTGAATTCGATGCAGGGACGCACTGTCGCGATTGTCGGGGATATCAAGCATTCACGAGTTGCACGTAGCGATATCGATGTCTTCACCCGACTTGGTGCGAAGGTTGTCTTGGTGGCTCCAGCCGCTTTCTTGCCAAGTTCGCTTGACGGCTGGGGAGTCACAACCGCTGATTCTCTTGACGACGTCATCGGAGTCGTTGATGTGGTGTACATGTTGCGCATTCAGCGTGAACGTATGGATGCGGCTCAGATGCCTAGCCTTCGCGAATACAGTGCACTGTTCGCGCTAACACCTGAACGCGCGAATCGGATGCAAAGCCATGCACTGCTACTTCATCCTGGCCCCATCAATCGTGGTGTCGAAATGATTGTTGATCCATCTTTGGTTCCTGGCTCACGCATTTTGCAGCAAGTCTCTAACGGAATCTCTATCCGCATGGCTGTGCTCTTCAGCCTTCTTGGCGGCGATGCCACGACCACTTTGCAGAATGGAGTCGAGGCATGAGCGCCAAGAGTAAATCCGTAGTCATTAAAGGCGCGACAGTTGTGAATCCTGACGCCATGTTTGTCGCTGACGTTCGCATCGCTAATGGCGTCATTGAGGCCATCGGAGACGCGCTCACCGGAGACATTGTCCTCGAGGCGTCTGGATGCTACGTGTCGTCTGGCTTCGTTGATCTTCATACGCATTTGCGCGAGCCAGGCAAAGAAGAGGCAGAGACCATTGAATCAGGAAGTCGTGCTGCAGCTCTTGGCGGGTTCACCGCAGTAGTAGCAATGCCAAATACTGACCCTGCTCAAGACAATGTCGCAACTGTTCAGTTCGTTCGTGAACGCGGCCGTGCTGTTGGTCTCTGCGAAGTGATTCCGTCTGGGTGCATCACAATTGGTCGCCTTGGTGCGCAGTTGGTTCCTTTTGAACAGTTAGCCAAGGAAGGCGTCACGCTGTTTACTGATGACGGCACCGGAGTGCAAGATGCTCTAGTAATGCAGCGCGCGCTGATGGTGGCGAAGCGATTGAACCTCACCATCTCTCAACATTGTGAAGTTGCAAGTATGACCGTAGGTGCAGTGATGCATGATGGTGCATGTTGTTCCACGATGGGAGTTCCGGGATGGCCGTCAGCAGCTGAGGAAGAAATGGTTCGACGCGACATCCAACTGGTGCGCATGACGGGGGCACGGGAGCATTTCATGCATCTCTCAACAAGGGGAAGTGTTGAATTAGTCCGCGCTGCAAAGGCAGAGGGTCTTCCCGTTACGGCTGAAGTTACTCCTCACCACATATCTCTCACCGATGAGTTGCTTTCTGGGTTTGACCCAATCTTTAAGGTCAATCCGCCATTGCGCACGATTGCTGATGTTTCGGCTCTGCATGAAGGTCTCGCAGATGGGACTATCGATGCAATAGCTACGGATCACGCGCCACACGCCGGTCACACGAAAGAGCAAACACTAGATACGGCACCGCCCGGAATGTTGGGACTTGAAACTGCACTCGGTGTTGTTAATACGGCGGTCAGTCTGTCGCCTCAGAAGATTGCCTCACTGATGTCATGGAACCCTGCAGTCATTGCCAACATTTCTGACCATCAAGGTCGTCCGATTGCGGTCGGGGAACCAGCACACATCGCAGTTTGGGATACCACCACCGTGTGGTCCGTTTCTCGCGATGAACTGGCAAGTCGCAGTACTAATACGCCGTATCACGGCATGGAACTTCGTGGCCGCGTGCGGCACACGATCTATAACGGCCAACTGGTCGTGCAAGAAGGGAAGGCACTCGCGTGAGTACCGACATTACAAATATTGCACTCGTGCTTGAAGACGGTTCGGTCTTTGAAGGAGAAGCAGTGGGGTACATGCCTGAGAATGGCATCGCAGCTGGCGAGGTTGTGTTTCATACTGCGCTGACCGGTTACCAAGAAGTCTTCACTGATCCGTCGTATGCCGGTCAGATCATCACATTCACCACGTCACACATTGGCAACTATGGCGTCACCCCTATTGACTCTGAATCGCGTGGAACGTTCGCTCGCGGAGTAATCATGCGTGACATGGCTCGTCGTCACAGCAATTGGCGTAGCGAATCAAGTCTCGATGAAATGTTGAAAGCACAAAAACTTCCAGGAGTCGCGGGTCTCGATACTCGTCGTCTCACCCGGTTGCTGCGCGATTCTGGTTCATTGCGTGGCGCATTCGGAACTGCAGACCAATCTGCTTTGCTCGCTGCGGCAAAGAACGAAAAAGGAACATCTGGTATTGATCTGGTGTCAGAAGTAACAACTGCGCAGCCGTACACAGTCGGCAACGGCAAGTTCAATGTGGTCGCATACGACTTCGGTATCAAGACCACAATTCTTCGTCACTTGTCTGAAATTGCAACCGTGACTGTGGTGCCTGCCAGCATGAGTGCTGAGGAGGTGCTGTCCTTGTCGCCATCTGGAGTGTTCTTGTCAAACGGTCCTGGCGACCCTGAAATGGTCAAAGGCGCCACAGAAGCCATTCGTTCAATTGTTGAAGCTGGCATACCGACCTTTGGAATCTGTCTCGGCCATCAGTTGTTATCCCGTGCGTTCGGTGGACACACTTTCAAGTTGCCGTTCGGTCACCACGGCGCCAATCACCCGGTCAGGCATATCGCTACCGGAACAGTTGAAATCACCAGCCAGAACCACAACTTCTGCGTCGATCCTGATTCGTTGTCAGGTGTTGCAGACATCACACACGTGAATCTCAATGACCACACCAATGAAGGAATGCGCTTGCGCGACTTACGTGCCTTCAGCGTGCAGTACCACCCTGAAGCAGGGCCTGGTCCGCATGACAGTCACTATCTATTCGGACAATTCGCAGAACTCATGGAGAAAAAATAATGCCTCGTCGCAATGATTTACACACAATCCTCATCATTGGTTCTGGCCCAATTGTTATTGGCCAAGCCTGCGAGTTTGACTATTCAGGAACTCAGGCATGTCGGGTTCTGAAGGAAGAGGGCTACAGAGTCATTCTGGCTAACTCAAACCCAGCGACCATCATGACGGACCCAGACTTTGCTGATCGCACATATATCGAACCGCTAACTCCTGAAATTTTGGCTCGCATCATCGAACGTGAGAAACCAGATGCAGTTCTACCAACCCTTGGTGGGCAAACAGGCTTGAACCTAGCAATGGCTCTCTTTGAAAAAGGACTTGTTGGTGTGCCTGGTACTCCAGAACTGATTGGTGCTAACGCTGAAGCAATCGCTACGGCTGAAGACCGTGACAAGTTCAAACAAGCAATGATCGAGATCGGCCTCAAGGTTCCTCATAGCGGCATCGCTCACAACATGGACGAAGCAACAGAAGTCTTGAAAGAAATTGGGCTTCCTGTAATCATTCGGCCTGCCTACATCCTTGGTGGACGCGGTACTGGAATTGCAAACACAATGGAAGAGTTCTTGAAGCTTGCATCGAATGGACTTGATGCAAGCCCAATTCGAGAGATTCTTGTAGAGACCTCAATTGTTGGTTGGAAGGAATACGAACTTGAAGTGATGCGTGATCATGCAGATAACTGCGTCATCATCTGCAGTATTGAGAACTTCGATCCCATGGGTGTACACACAGGCGACTCAATCACCGTCGCTCCGGCACAAACTTTGTCAGACGTTGAATACCAGAAGATGCGTGATGCGGCGTTCGCATGTATTCGACGCGTTGGTGTGGAAACAGGAGGTTCAAACGTTCAGTTCGCTTTGAACCCTGCAAATGGTGATCTCGTTGTTATTGAAATGAACCCACGCGTGTCGCGTTCATCAGCCTTAGCTTCTAAAGCCACCGGATTCCCCATTGCAAAGATTGCAGCAAAACTCGCAGTTGGGTACACGCTTGACGAGATTCCAAATGACATCACGAAAATGACTCCAGCAAGTTTTGAACCAACCATTGACTATGTGGTGACAAAGATCCCACGTTGGGCATTTGAAAAACTTCCTGGCACATCTGGAGTGTTGGGAACACAGATGCAGAGCGTCGGCGAAGTGATGTCTATCGGACGTACCTTTCCTGAGAGCCTCCAGAAAGGTCTTCGCTCACTTGAGCAGGGCAGACTTGGTCTGAACTGTGACGGTGGGGAATCGTTGTACGACGCCCTCAGTGACGAGGAGCTCTTGCAGAAAGCATCTATTGCTACGCCCGAGAGAATCTTCCAAGTAGGCGAAGCTCTGAACAGAGGCATGGGCGTTGATCGAGTTCACGATGCAACGAAAATTGATGTGTGGTTCCTCGACCAAATGCAGATCATCATTGATGAGCGTCATTCGTTGGAAGGGAAGTCCCTGACCCAACTGAGTCGACATGAAGTACGTCGTGCAAAGCGACTCGGTTTCTCCGATGGTCAGCTTGCATACGTTCTTAAAGAAGACGAAATGGCAGTTCGCTCGTATCGCGAATCCCTTGGTGTCATCCCTACTTACAAGACAGTTGATACTTGCAGTGCAGAATTTGATGCACAGACGCCGTATCACTACTCAACGTATGAGGATGAAAACGAAGTACGTCCGTCCAGTAAGCCACGGGTAATCATTCTTGGTTCAGGGCCGAACCGTATTGGTCAAGGAATCGAATTTGATTACTGCTGTGTTCACGCCAGTTTCGCGTTACGCGCTGCTGGGTATGAAACCGTAATGGTCAACTGCAACCCTGAAACCGTTTCGACTGACTATGACACATCTGATCGTCTGTACTTCGAGCCGTTGACTCGTGAGGATGTTCTAAATGTCATCGCTGCAGAGACGCTTGCGTCTGGTGGAGTCGCACCAAAGGTGATTGTTGGACTTGGTGGGCAAACCCCATTGAAATTGTCAGGTCTTATCGACCCAGCTTTAATTGCGGGCACTTCGCCTCACTCAATCGACCTTGCAGAAGACCGTGAGAAGTGGAATCAATTGTGCGATTCATTGTCAATTCCACAACCTCCGGGAGGCACGGCAGTCACATTTGCAGAAGCAAGCGTGATTGCTCAGCGCGTGGGTTATCCAGTATTGGTTCGTCCAAGCTATGTACTTGGTGGGCGAGCAATGCAGATCGTGCATGACGCGCAAGCTCTGGAAGGCGCCATGGACCAAATGGCACGAGACGGAAGTTTGGGCAAAGAAGGCGGACTCTCTGCTGAACGTCCTGTCCTGATTGACCACTTTTTGGAAGACGCAACTGAAGTTGACGTTGATGCGATTCGCGACCATACGGGCGAGGTTCTCATTGGCGGAGTTATGGAACACGTTGAAGAAGCAGGAGTTCACTCTGGTGACTCGGCATGTGCGATCCCACCTCAGACTCTTCCGGTTTGGGTTATTGAAGTCATCAGCGCGTACACAACCTCAATTGCTAACTCGCTAGATGTTCGCGGTCTGGTCAATGTGCAGTTTGCGGTTCTTGGAACAACGGTTTTTGTTATCGAAGCAAACCCGCGTGCTTCTCGTACCGTGCCTTTCGTTGCTAAGGCAACGGGCGTGCCGTTGGCCAAAGTGGCGAGTCGCGTCATGTTGGGTGCAACGCTTGCCGAACTCCGCGTTGAAGGACTTCTAGTGCCACCAGTAACAGGCGGTCATGTGTCAGTGAAAGAAGCAGTGTTGCCATTCAACCGTTTCCCGGATGTGGATACGGCTTTGGGGCCAGAAATGCGTTCGACGGGAGAAGTGATGGGAATTGACAGAACCTTCGGTCGTGCCTTCGTTAAATCACAAACTGCGGCAGGAACTGTTCTGCCAACTTCTGGCACGGTGTTCTTGTCGTTCAACGATGGTGACAAGCCAGCCGGAATTGTCGTCGCTAAACGATTGAGAGATTTAGGTCTTGGCATCGCAGCAACAACAGGCACTGCGAACTACCTGGCTAAATTCGGGTTACCAGTTGATCGAATTGTTGGCAAGTTGTCAGAGATTGAAGGTTCCGCTCTTGAGAATGCAGCTGCATTAGTTGCCAATGGTGATATCAGTTTTGTGGTGAACACTCCTCATGGGAGTGGTTCGCGACAAGATGGTGAAGCAATCCGCAAAGCAGCAAATGCAAATGGCGTATCGTCGGTAACAACGGTTGAAGCAGCATTGGCTGCGGTCAATGGGTTGTGGGAGCAACGCTCAAGCGAGGTTGAAGTGAGATCACTGCAGGAATATCACGGCAGAGCATGACAATGCAGCGCGGCGCGCGTTATCTCGATGCCTTGGGAGGCGTAGATGTTGGGGGAGTCCTTCTTGCTAATCCGTTTATGACTGCGTCGGGAACAAGTGGACACGATGTGGAACTCTCTGGGTACATGCCGTTGCGACGCCTCGGGGCAGTGGTTGTAAAAAGTTTGTTTCACGAGCCGTGGCCGGGCAATCCGTCGCCGCGTGTGCATGTTGCTGCTAGCGGCATGATGAATGCTGTTGGGCTACAAGGTCCTGGCGTTGTGTCGTGGATTCACGAGTCACTGCCAAAACTTGAATCGGAAGATGCAGTCGTTGTCGCCAGTATCTGGGGTCGCACTGTTCATGAGTATGTGTTGGCTGCAGAACAATTAGTGGCCGCTGGAAATCGAATAAGTGCAATTGAAGTGAACTTGTCGTGTCCGAATCTTGAGGGACGTAGTGGAATCATTGCTCACGACCCGTCGCTTGCTGGTCAGATTATTTCTGCGGTGTGTGCTCGGTCACAGGTTCCTGTGTGGGCCAAGTTGAGTGCGAATACTGATCGCATTGTTGAAGTCGCAACAACAGTGTCTGATGCCGGAGCGTCTGCCGTCACCGTGATGAACACAATGCTCGGCATGCAGATTGATGTTCGCACTTCTCGTCGGAGCCTCGGTAATGGTGGCGGGGGATTATCTGGTCCAGCAGTTCACCCCATTGCCGTGCGTGCAGTTCACGATATTCGTGTTGCGCTCCCAAGAATCGTCATTGTCGGAGTGGGTGGAATCGCGTCAGGTGATGATGCAATTGAAATGATGATGGCAGGCGCCAATGCGGTGCAGGTCGGAACAGCTTCGTTTGCTCGACCTGACGCAACGTGGCGGATTGCTCGGTCGGCTGCTTCCCGTGCGCACGCGCTCGGTGCAACTTCCTGGTCAACCATTGTAAATGCTGTACACCAAGACTGATTTTTCATAAGAGAGTCAACAACGCATTCTCGGAACTATCATTGGGTTATGGAAAGCACGTACACGGACATGGAAGTAGTTGCGCAGTTGCGCGCAGCTCGTGTCGATGCAGTGCTGGAATCATCTAAGGGCAATGTCGCATCAGTCCTGGAAGCCCCGCATGATTCGTACGAAGCACAGGTCTACGTAGTGAAATTGCTTGATGTATCTCCTCGTCTTGGCAAAGTAGCGGGCCGCCGGCTGATGGCTGACCTAGGCATTGCACCTCTGTCACGTGTTCATGAACTCACAGAGGTTCAACGTCGTGCACTAATTGGTGTCGTGGAGGATCCGCGATGATGGACCCGATCATTGTCATTGTCTCTGGCCCAGGTGGTGCCGGTAAAGGAACAATTGTTGAAGCATTGATTCAACGTGATGCGACCCTGTGGCTGAGTCGGTCGTGGACTACTCGTATTCAGCGCGAAGGCGAATCCGATGATGCATACGTTTTTGTACAGAGATCTGAATTTGAGCAACACATCTCCGACAACGGATTTCTTGAATGGACAGAGTTCTTAGGAAATCTGTATGGCTCGCCACGACCATCGGTTGACTCTGGTTTAGACATTGTTCTTGAAATTGAATTGCACGGGGCTCAACAGGTCAAGCAAAGTCATCCCGAAGCAATATTGGTTTTTGTTCGCCCGCCATCTCGTGAAGAACAACAACGTCGCTTGCAAGGCCGCGGTGACCCAGAGCATCATGTCGTTGAACGCCTTCGTAAGGCCGAGGAAGAAGAGCGCGAAGGGGCAGTATTGGCTGACGTGGTGGTCATAAATGACGATTTTGAGCGCGCAGTCGCAGAGATACAAGGGATTATCGGTGCGGCACGGGCCGATCGCCGATAACCTTTAGGCGACTTCGGAGGTCCACCATGTCCCGTCAGAACGACTCCATGATTCATCCAAACATTGAAGGTTTGCTTGATCGCGTTGACTCTAAATTCAGCCTCGTCACGCTTGCTTCATACCGCGCGCGCCAAATCAACTCGTACTTCAACCAATTGGGTGAGGGACTTGGACACATGGTTCCACCGCAGGTCTCATCAGTTGCTCGTAAGCCTCTCTCTATTGCATTCGAAGAAATTGCTGCTGACAAGATTGTCAAAGTAGAACGTTTGCCATACGACGAGATGGAAGCTGAAGCAGCTGCTATTTTCGGTGAAGTTGAAGGCGACGTTGTCGCTGACGCCGCTGAATCAGACGCTGAATAGTTTATCGGGATAATCCCGCTCTACACCCCCGAAAGTCGTGATGAATTCTCTACACGGTCGTTCCATCGTTCTTGGAATCTCAGGTGGCATTGCCGCGTACAAGGCTGTTGAACTGTGTCGTCACTTAGTTGATGCTGGAGCGCATGTTGCGCCCATTATGACTGAGGATGCTCATCGATTTATTGGCCCGGTCACAGTGTCGGCACTTGCATCTGAACCAGTGCACACAAGTTTGTGGGACGATGCGTCTCCGATTCCGCACACTCGTCTTGGTCAGAATGCCGATGTCATCGTTGTGGCGCCCGCTACTGCACGAGTAATAGCTGCGTATGCCATGGGTTTATCGCACGATCTTCTCAGCGCAACCCTTATTGCTACACGTGCAACTGTTGTGTTGTGTCCGGCCATGCACACTGAAATGTGGGAACACCCAGCAGTAGTAGACAACATTGCTTTGCTGCGTTCTCGCGGAGTCATCATTGTCGAACCACAATCTGGACGCCTAGCTGGCGGCGACATTGGTACTGGTCGTCTTGCAGACACGGCTTCCATCGTTGATGCTGTGAATACTGCACTGAGCGGTTCCACAAAAGATTTAGTGGGCACTTCGGTTCTAGTGACGGCAGGTGGAACTCGTGAGCCAATTGATGCTGTGCGAGTTATTGCCAACCGGTCTAGCGGGAAGCAGGGCTATGCAATTGCAGAACAAGCCCACAAGCGTGGTGCAACTGTCACTATCGTCAGCACCGTTGATCGTCCGACTCTTGCTGGGATCACTGTTGTATCTGTTGAGACAGCGCAACAAATGCTGGACGCGGTTAATTGTCATGCGCCCAATACCGACGTAGTCGTGATGACGGCAGCTGTTGCTGATTTTCGTCCTGTTCAAGCGGTTACCGGAAAAATCAAGAAGGACGAAGGAGTTCCTCAGATTCTTCTCGAACCAACAGTGGATATTCTCGGATTCCTCGGAGCCAATAAGCCTGCTGGACAGACCCTTGTTGGGTTTGCAGCAGAGACCAGCAACCTTGTGGATAACGCTCGGGGCAAGTTGAATCGTAAGAATTTGGACCTGATTGTGGCCAATGATGTGTCTGCTGATCAGGTCGGATTCGGCCACGACACGAATGAAGTGACCATTCTGCTTGCGTCAGGGGAGTGCCTTGAAGTGCCACTTGCTGACAAACACACCATCGCGACCGCTGTATTAGATAGCGTGTCACGGGTGCGGATGGCTCATCGTCCGCAATGATGAAGGAGTCCCCTTGAGAAATTTCACTTTTACGTCTGAGAGCGTGACCGAGGGTCACCCGGACAAGATGGCAGACCAGGTCTCTGACTCAGTACTTGATGCGTTGTTGACAATTGATCCTCACAGTCGCGTTGCGTGCGAGACCTTGTTGACCACCGGTCTCTGTGTTGTATCTGGTGAAATCACAACGGACGCTTACGTTGACATCCCGGCCATCGCTCGTGCTGCAATCAAGCGCATCGGTTACGACGACGCTGCATACGGTTTCGATGGAAACACCTGTGGTGTTGTTGTTGCTCTTGACGCGCAAAGCCCCGACATCGCACAAGGCGTTGACATCAGTGAAGAACAGCGCAGTGGTAAGAGCGGTGAAGACATCATTAACGGCCAGGGGGCTGGCGACCAAGGAATGATGTTCGGGTACGCCTGCAATGACACTCCTGACCTCATGCCCCTTCCTATCTGGTTGGCACATCGCCTCGCAGAGCGTCTTACTGAAGTGCGTAAGAGCGGACTTATTCCGTACCTTCGTCCAGACGGCAAGACCCAAGTCACGTTTGAATATGTTGACGGTCGCCCAGTGAAGTTGTCGACAGTTCTTATCTCGACACAGCACCGTGATGGCGTTAGCCGCGAAACAGAGATCCGTCCAGACCTCATTGAGCAAGTAATCATGCCGATCATTCCTGCAGCGTTTGCAGATGACAATCCTGCGATCTACATCAACCCAACAGGCAAGTTTGTTCTTGGTGGGCCACACGCAGACACCGGTCTTACTGGCCGCAAAATCATTGTTGATACATACGGTGGTATGGGTCGTCACGGTGGGGGAGCATTCTCCGGTAAAGATCCTTCAAAGGTTGACCGTTCAGCTGCGTATGCGGCTCGTTGGGTTGCAAAGCATGTTGTTGCCAGTGGCGCTGCTGAAAAGTGTGAAGTGCAAGTGGCGTACGCCATTGGTATGTCACAACCAATCAGCATCTTGGTTGAAACTTTCGGAACTAACACTGTTAGTGAAGAGTCAATTGAAAAAGCTGTTCGCGACGTATTCGACCTTCGTCCAGGCGCAATCGTGCGTGACCTTGACTTGAAGCGTCCTATCTACGCAAAGACCGCAGCGTATGGCCACTTCGGTCGTCCAGAACCAGAATTCACTTGGGAAGCCTTGTCACGTCTGGCTGATTTCAAGGCCGCTGTCAAACTCTGAGCAATCAGTCGCCACTCGTTGCGTCGGTAGTTCCGGACGTATCGGGTATCGACAAGGTCTTTGATTACCTCATACCCACTGATCTCGAGAATCGAGCAGTTGTTGGTGCGCGTATTCGCATCATGCTTAATGGTCGTCGCGTAGGCGGATGGATATCACACGTCTCTCGCTACGGCGAAGGCGACTCATCTGGCGTTCCTCTCGATCGGCTTATGCCGATTGTGTCGGTGTCTGGGATGGGAGTTGAACCCGAACTAATTCCATTGACGAAATGGATTTCTGAGCGTTGGTGGGGGTCATGGCGTTCGGTGTTGTCAAGCGCGTCTGCTCCGCGAGTGCGCGAGCGAGTAGTCCACTCCCGTCGGAATCGCTCTCGGGACTTCGCTATAGATGCAGTGTCAACTGCTGCGTTCGAACTATTTCAATCAGGTGGTGGGTTACTTGTTGTACCACCCGCAATGTCAGCACTCGCAGTGGTGTTGCGGCTTGCATGTATTGGTCCGGTGCTTGTTATTTGCCCATCACAAAAGATGGCATCGATGGGTGCCGCATTTCTTCGTCGCAAAGGGCTGAGCACTGCATTGGTACCTGATGAATGGGATAACGCACGTGGAGGAGTGGACGTTGTCATTGGCGCACGGTCAGCAGTTTTTGCCCCATGCCCTGACGTAACTGCGATTGTCGTCATCGATGAGCATGATGAATTGTTAAAAGAAGAACGTTCTCCTGCATGGGATGCAACTGCAGTTGCGATTGAGCGAGCACGTCTGGCTGGAATTCCCATTATTTGCACTTCTGCTGTGCCATCAGCCCAGTCACTACATGTCCTCAGCGAGCACATAGTGCATGTGCAGGCTGAGAATGGTTGGCCCCGAATTGTCGTAGTGAATCTCTCTGACGTTCCCGTCGCACAGTCGTTGCTATCTAGCGAATTACTCGAAGCCGTCGGAATAACCGGCGACACAACGGTGTGTGTGCTGAATACAAAAGGGAAAGCTCGTCTCATCGTGTGTAAGTCGTGCCGTCATGTGCAGGCATGCCCTTCATGTACTTCGCTTTTGACATATGACGAAGACAACAATTTATGGTGCGTGCGCTGTCAAGAAGTGCACGGTGGGGTATGTCTTGCCTGCGGACGTTCAGCGTTCACAGTGCCACGCGGAGGCGTATCTCAGTTGGTGTCGCAGATTCAGACATCTACTCGAAATCCGGTAATCGAGATTTCATCTGACTCGCCTGATGACTGGAGCAAGGGGACTGTCTTTATTGGTACTGAAGCAGTACTCCATCGGATTCCCACTGCTGACACGGTTGTCTTTGCTGATATCGATCGCGATCTCGGAGCTCCTCGAATGACTGGCGCACACGAGGTGTTATCCATGATTGCTAAAGCAGCGCGCATGGTGGGCGCCAAGGGAACATTGGTCATTCAAACTCGGCAAGTTGACAACCCCCTTATTGTTGCGCTGTCGCAAATCGATGTGTCAACCGCATTACAGAGATGGAGCGATACCGACACCTCTCAGCGACAGGCAATGATGCTTCCTCCATTCGGGGCAATCGCGCGAGTACAGGTAACGCCTCCACGATCATTGACAGAAATTTCCTTGCCTGCAGGGACACACACAGCCCGAGACGGAGATGCTGTTCTTCTTCGAGCCTCCACTCGCACAGAACTTGACTCCGCAATTTTTCTCATCAGATCAGAATTCGCTACAGCAGTGCGTATTCACGTGGATCCGTATCGTTTCTAATTTCTTTTCGCTTCGAGAACTCGAAAACCATTTCGACTAGCCAGTCGGGTGGTGGGGTACGAAAGTTCTGTCATCCATTGAGAAAGTGAATCGGCTCCCAAATTTTTGTTCACAACAAGATAAGCGGTCCCATCTGTATCAAGTCGTGCAAGCCACAGTTCAAGCAAGTCATGCAATGCGGCTTTGCCAATACGGATTGGTGGATTTGACCACACGGCTGCAAATCTGACAGCTGGATCAACTTCTTCGGGAGACAGCACCACAACGTTTCCGAGCCCGTTTCGAGTTGCATTCTCAAGACATATGTCTCGTGCACGTTGATTGGTGTCTACCGCATAGATCGTGCATGCGGGGTAGCGGACTGCGAGAGTGAGAGCAATGGCGCCAGAGCCACAGCCAATATCGCAGAGAAATGAACCGGGCTCAATTGGTGCGCAATCATGTTTGGCCATTACTTCCAGAAACACTGATGTTCCTTTATCGAGGCCATGATGGCTAAAGACGCCTGCGTCCGTTGAAAGTGTTAACTCGCCGTCAGCCCCGGTTACTGCAAACTCTTTTCGGCGTGAAGGTGCTTGCGGATCTTCAGAAAAATAGTGCTGGGGGTCTGATGATGAGGGGGTGTTCTTTGGCATGTTGTCTCCGCAGGTAGCCTTTCAGATTGTGGCCTATGACATTCGCACCTTCGGAGATCCAGTTCTCACCTCAGTAGCTGAGCAAGTCGAGAATATCGACGGCAAGATCGTGCGCCTCTCTCAGGCCATGTTGCAGGCAATGTACCAAGCGCCAGGTCTCGGATTAGCTGCGCCGCAAATTGGAGTTCAGAAACAGATTTTTGTATACGACGTCGACAGTGAGCCTGTAACGCTATTAAACCCTCGAATAGTCGAATCGCGTGGTGAGTGGGTGTACGACGAGGGGTGTCTTTCAATCCCCGGTCTGTATGTAGAGATGCTTCGCCCGAAAGAAGTCTTGCTCGAAGCAGTCGATCTCAGTGGAAACACAATCCAGATCGAAGCTGATGAACTATTGGCTCGATTGTTCCAACATGAGCTTGACCATTTGAATGGCGTCTTAATGTTCGAACGTATGACACCTGATCAACGTGAAGAGGCGCTGACTGAATATAAGCGCATTGCTGATGGGGGAACCTCTGAAGGAGAGACCCGCCATATCGGATTGAAGTAGTCATGACTCGTGAGGCTAGACCTCTCGTTTTTCTTGGCACACCAACCGCTGCAGCAACTGTTCTGTCAGAGTTGATTCGAAACGGTTTTGAAATAGCCCACGTCGTAACGCGTGCAGATGCGCGACGAGGTCGAGGTTCGGATACGACACCCAGCCCGGTGAAGCAAGTTGCGATCGACAATGCCATAAGCGTTTCTCATGACATGTCATGGTTGAAAGAGAATTCTGATCGTGATCTGCTGGGTGTTGTTGTTGCGTACGGCAAAATCATTCCGGCAACTGTCCTGTCGCACACACCAATGGTGAATGTTCACTTTTCTCTGCTGCCACGTTGGCGCGGAGCAGCTCCGGTGGAACGAGCAATTTTGGCAGGGGACATGCGTACTGGCGTGTGCATTATGAATGTCGAGGAAACCCTCGACACTGGTGATGTGTTTGCTCGACGTGAAATCGACATTATGGAAACGCACACCAGCGAAAATCTCACTGCAGATCTTGCTGTAGTAGGAGGACAACTGCTTGTTGACACACTGAACGAGGGATTAGGTACAGGAGTTCCCCAGCAGGGCGAAACCACGTACGCCGCAAAGGTCAGCGCTGATGAACTTCGCCTCGATTGGAATCTTTCGAATACTGAAGTGCTGCGCCGGGTCCGGGCGTTACGTTGCTACACGATGCTTGGGGTTCAGCGACTCAAAATCATTCATGCTGAAATGCTCGAAGACTCAGTGCAATTGGGGCGGGGTCAGTGTGATGGTGCCGGAATAGTTGGAACGCGTGATGGGGCAGTGCGACTGATCTCGGTTCAACCCGAAGGTAAAGCCGCTATGGATGCTGCTTCTTGGTTGCGTGGCCGTAACGGTCAAGAAATCATTCAATTCTCCTAACTCTTCGTAAAAGCATCCTTGAGCCGAACGCTTGTCTCGCTAGCCTCATCTCGTGCTGAAAATTGTCTTACCTAAGGGGTCGTTAGAGACCGCCACGCTTGCTTTGTTCGACGCTGCTGATCTCACGGTTGTGCGCTCGTCTTCTGTTGAGTACAAAGCATCAATCGATGATCCACGCGTTGATTCAGTCAGAATCCTTCGCCCGCAAGAAATTGCTTCATATGTTCAAGAAGGTCTTTTTGATATTGGCATCACTGGTCGCGACTGGATTGAAGAAACCTCGAGCGATGTCGTCAGTCTCGGAGAGCTGCGTTACTCAAAAGCCACATCGCAACCTGTTCGAGTCGTCGTAGCTGTTGCGGATTCGTCTCCAGCTCAAACCGGAAAAGATTTGAAAGATGGCGTTCGTGTCACCACTGAATATCCAGAAATGACTCGACGTTATTTTGCAGAACGAGGCATTAAGGCAGATATTCGTCTCAGCTACGGCGCAAGTGAAGCAAAGATTCCAGATATTGCAGATTGTGTTGTTGACATTACTGAGACAGGAAGAGCATTGCGTGCCTCAGGTCTTCGCATTATCGACACTGTTCTCACTAGCTATACGGAGCTGATTGCGAATAAGGAGTCATACGCTGATCCAGTAAAGCGTCATGCCATGCAGCAAATAATGACTTTGTTAACAGGAACCCTTGAGGCCCGCGACAAAGTGTTGTTGAAATTGAATGTGGCGGAGTCATCGCTTGATGCAGTGCTTGCGCTGTTGCCTGCAGCAAAATCTCCAACGGTGTCGCGTCTTGCCTCTGGTGACGTAGCTGTTGAATCAGTCGTTCCTAAGCGTGGCATCAACACGCTGATTCCTGATCTCATAGACGCAGGTGCATCAGACCTGCTCGAAATTCCAATTTCTAAAATCATCCACTAGCTAATGCAGTCGGAAGAATTGAGCGAAGAACTCACAGGTACGGTGACATCGTTCAATGATGCGCACGGTCTTGGTGAAATCACTGATGCGACATCAGTTGTGTGGCCGTTTCATTGCGTGTCGATTGCTGATGGTTCTCGCACCATTGAAGTGGGACGGACCGTCATGTTTCGCACGGGCTTTCGCGTGGCACGCCCAGAAGCAGTGTCTATTCGTTCGGTGTAGCCGGAGACGATTTCTGGACAAAGACCATCTGTATGTTGCCGAGAGCGGCGACCAGAGTGTCGTGGTGTTCACCCAGTCGCTCTCCAAGGCCGTCAACGAGGAGCCCAAGGGCATCGATTGCTACCTGGGCGTCAGATAGGCGCACCGGTTCTGCAGACAGGTGAATGGCGGCCAGTTCAAAGAGCCCCATTGCGTGGTTAGCTACCACGATGGCAGCTGGTACCTCAGCGAGGCGCCGGCGGGCTTCGGCCACTGCCTCGAGGGCTTCGGCGGTGCCTTCGTCCATTTCTGGTTTCGTGGAATCTGTAGCTGGCATGGTGTGGTCAGAGGTCATGAGCCGATACCCTAACTGGCGTCAACTGAGCGAAGTGGGGCATTTGCCCCCACCGGTCCAGCCATTAGGTTGCGACAGGTCGAGAAGGCGAGCGATTCTGTCGCTCTGTGTCTGCTTTGCGCACTGGCGCAAGATATCGCATCATGCGGTATTGATACAGAGGAGGGCTTGCCCATTGCTTAGAAGTGAACAGTCATAGTTACGCCACCGAGTGAACCGCGCTACAACGAACGCATCCGTGCGCGCGAGGTTCGCCTCATTGGTCCAGATGGCAGCCAAGTTGGTGTTCGCACCACGGCTGACGCACTTGTCCTTGCTCGCGAGTTAGACCTCGACCTTGTCGAAGTTGCTCCACTTGCAAATCCGCCAGTGTGTCGCATCATGGATTACGGCAAGTTCCGTTACGAAGAAGCACAAAAGCTGAAGGAATCTCGTAAGAAGACAACCCACGTCACCGTGAAAGAGGTGAAGTTCCGACCAAAAATCGGAAAGGGAGACTTCGATACCAAGGTTCGTCACATGCGTGATTTCCTCGAAGACGGACACAAAGTGAAAGTAACTCTGCAGTTTCGTGGCCGCGAGGTAGCGCACCCTGAATTGGGCGCGAAAATCCTTGATGCAGCTCTCGAACAACTCGGATCGCTTGCCAAGGTGGAAACCCAGGCGCGACTTGAAGGCAGAAATATGACAATGGTTCTTTCACCAGACAAGAAGCCAGCCAAGAAATCGTCAGATAAGGACGAGCCACAGGAATCAGCACCAGTTGTTGAGAATGCGGTTCAGCCAGAAGAAATACCAGAAGTACAGGAATAGAGGAATACGACATGCCAAAGATGAAGACAAACAAGACCGCTGCAAAGCGTTTCAAAGTATCGGGTACAGGAAAGTTGCGCCGTCAAAAAGCCAACCGTCAGCACTTGTTCGAAAAGAAGTCGAGTGTTCGTACCCGTCGTCTCGCAGGAACCACAGATGTGCATCCCGGCGATACCAAGAACATCAAGCGCCTGCTGGGCATGCGTTAATCGATACAAGAAAGATTTAGGAAGGTAACACCATGGCAAGAGTCAAAAGGGCCGTACATGCCCGCAAGAAGCACAAGGCAATCCTCGAGAAGGCAAGCGGTTATTACGGAAATAAGAGCCGTTCATTCCGTGCTGCTAACGAGCAGGTATTGCACTCAGGTCAATACGCATTTCGTGACCGTCGCGCAAAGAAGGGCGAGTTCCGTCGTCTGTGGATCCAGCGAATCAACGCTGCGTGCCGTCAGAACGACATCTCATACAGCCGTTTTATCGCTGGTCTGAATGCAGCAGGAATCGAAGTTGACCGTAAGGTCATGGCAGATCTTGCAGTATTTGATGCAGCAGCATTCTCGGCTTTGGTTGTGGCTGCAAAGGCTGCGCTCGCCTGAGCCGGCTTCCACTCTCTTCAGCAAACCCTCGGGTTCAACGACTGCGACGCCTCATCGGGCGTCGCAGTGTTCGTTATGAAGAAAGTTCCTTCGTCATTGAAGGTCCAACTCTTGTAGCAGAGGCAGTTGCAGCTGGGTTTGTACTGGTTGATCAATTCGTTCGCGATGATTACGACGGTTATGAAGCAGCTGGTGTGTATACCCATGTTCTTGATGAGCGCACATTCAACTCTGTAAGCGACACAGAGTCGCCACGGGGAATCATGGCTGTGTGTGAGATGCCAGCAGGTCGACCATTGGCGTTTTCGTCTTCTGACTGGCTACTGGTTCTTGTGGAAGTGGCTGACCCAGGCAATCTCGGAACATTGGTACGTAGTGCTGAAGCTGCTGGGGCAAGTGGTGTGGTTCTCGTTGGTTCCACAGTAGATCCGTGGTCACCAAAGGTTCTACGTGCATCAGCTGGTGCAATGTTGCATGTTCCGATTTGGCAGATTGATTCACTTGACCAATTGCAAATGGCTGGTATCAAACTTTTCGGCACCACCTCGCATAACAATGATGATGGGTTGAATCCCGAGTCCATATACACAGCTGATCTCAGCGGTCTTATCGGTGTCGTTCTCGGCAATGAAGCCCGTGGTCTTGACCCTGAATCTCATGTTGATTCGTGGGTCACTGTCCCGCAGGTCGGCCGTTCTGAAAGCCTGAACGTTGCTATGGCAGGCACGGTCATTGCAATGCATATCGCCCACGCTCGCGGTTAATGCTCCCCGTGAGATCTGTAGTCGGGGAGTAGCGTTTCTTTCGTTATGACATCTGCATCAACTCCCGAACACGGGCAACTTGCCCAGGCTCTTGCTGATGGCATAGTGCAAATCCGTGAAGCCGCTACGTCTGAGCAATTGCGCGCCGTTGTATCGGCATTGACTGGCAAGAAGGGCCCGATTGCCTCGATCAAGTCATCACTTGGAAAAGTGACTGATATTGAAGCTCGAAAAGAGTTGGGTCAGTTAGTGAATGATGCGCTCACTGCTCTCAATGCTGCGAATGATGGCCGGTCACGTGAGTTGCGAGCTGCTGAGTTTTTAAGCCAGATCGAATCTGAACGAGTGGACATGAGCGAGATTGCCATGTCGGCAAATGTCGAGCGTCGTCTTGGCCGCATGCACTTAGTGACCCAAGCGATGGAACGTCTTGAGGACGTTTTCATTGGGCTTGGATTTCAGATTGCTGAAGGACCGGAAGTAGAAACTGACTTCTACAACTTTGAAGCGCTCAACATGCCTCCATCTCATCCTGCTCGCAGTATGTGGGACACATTGTTCGTTGAGTCAGATGTAGAGGGAAGCGTTGTCTTGCGTACACATACCTCTCCCGTACAGATTCGCGTCATGCAAGATTGGCCACCACCGATTTATGCCGTGATGCCTGGCCGCGTGTTTCGCAAAGAGACGCCAGACGCAACACACATGCCTGTCTTTCACCAGATCGAGGGACTCGTCATTGATCGAGGCATTACTTTTGCTGATCTCGCCGGCACTATTGAATCGTTCACAAAAGCTTTCTTTGGTCCTGGCTTCACGTCCCGTTTGCGTCCGTCGTATTTTCCGTTCACAGAACCAAGTGCCGAATTCGATATTCGTCGACACGACGGAACATGGATTGAATTAGGCGGATGTGGAATGGTGCACCCGCACGTTCTGCGAGCTGGTGGTTTAGACCCGGACGAGTGGAGTGGTTTTGCATTCGGCTTCGGTATTGACCGCATGGCAAAAGAACGCCACGGAATCAACGACATTCGCGATATGTATTCCGATGATGTTCGATTCACGGAGCAGTTCTCGTGAAAGTACTTCTGTCGATCCTTCGTGAGATGGCTGATCTGCCAAATGATCATGATGCTGTCGCGCTCGCGCTCAACTCGCTCGGTCTTGCTGTTGAAGAGATGGATGTTGTTGGCGTGCCTATTCCGGGTGTTGTTACTGCGCGCATTGTGCGAATGGAGAAACACCCCGATGCTGCCAAGGTGACGCGTTGTTTCGTTGATGCAGGCGATGGCGAAGAACGCCATGTGTGGTGTGGCGCTACAAACATGCAACCAGGTGACATAGTTCCATTGGCCACATTGGGCACAACTATGCCGAACGGCATGGAGATTGCTCGTCGGGGAATCCTTGGAATTGACTCTGAAGGCATGTTGTGTTCAGAAGTTGAACTCGGACTCAGCGATGAGTCGTCTGGTCTCTTAATTCTTCCTGCAGGCTCGCCACTTGGTGTCAGCCCGTTCGAAGTGCTCGGCATGGAACACGATGTCATCTTTGATCTCGATCTCACACGTAACCGTGCTGACTGCTGGGGTCATCTCGGAGTAGCCCGGGATCTTGCAGTTCATTTCGGTGTGCCACTTCGTGGACCACGAATTGCTTCGATGTCTTCGGGAAGTACCAAGTCATTGGATGTCGTCATTGACGCACCCGAGCAGTGTGGATCGTTCACGATTAGTTACGTCAGTGGAATTGCAGTCGGCACATCCCCTCGATGGGTTTCTAGTCGACTCGCACACCTTGGAATGCGTTCAATCAATAACGTGGTCGATGCTTCGAACTTGGTGATGCTTGAAACAAATCAGCCAAATCATGCCTATGACGCTGACGTTGTCTCATCATTCCGTGTGCGTCTAGCCAATGTAGGGGAGACTCTCACAACGCTTGATGGTCAAACACGCAATCTGCACGCTGACGACCTGTTGATTTGTAACGGAGCCACAAACGTAGGGGTGGGCCTTGCTGGCGTTATGGGAGATCTTCATTCTGAGATCACAGACAAGACCACAACGCTCGCAATTGAAAGCGCATGGTTCTCGCCAGACCCGATTCGCTATTCAGCGATTCGACATGGTCTTCGATCTGAAGCATCAATTCGTTTCGAACGTGGAACAGATCCGAACGCATGGCAACAAGCTGCTGAACGCTTTGTCACAATCCTTCGAGAGACATGCCCAGAAGCCACCCTTCATGCCGGAGCCACTGTGGTGCAAACAGCATCGTGTCCTGTTCCTGTGGCGGTTGATGTTTCTGTCAAGCGTGTTGAAAGTCTTCTCGGTATTCACATTGAATCTGAGCGCATTGTCTCGATTCTGAATTCGATTGGCTTTGCGACCACCATCAAGGGCGATGTGGTGACATCAATCGTTCCTACATGGCGTCCTGACTGCACACAAGACGTTGATTTGATCGAAGAAGTTGCTCGCCATTTTGGTTACGACAACATTGGCAAGACTGTTCCTAACTCCACTGTTCACGGCCGTTTGTCCAATATGCAAGCGCGCCGTCGAATCTTGCGACGAGTTCTGGTTGGACTTGGGCTCGATGAAGCAATGCCGTCTCCATTCCTTGCTACGGGAGATCTCGCAACTGTTGGACTTCCTGAAGACAATGTGTTGCGAATTGCTAATCCGTTGGTTGCAGAAGAGTCAATTCTTCGTACGTCGTTACGTCCCGGAATTCTTCGTTCGTTGAAGTACAACCAATCTCATCGCGCGCCTCAAATAGGCCTGTGGGAAATTGGCCATGTGTATCCGAAGTCTGATCAGCAACTCCCTGATGAGACTGAGCAATTGATCATCGTGGTTGCAGGCGGCGACGTGGAGACATCACTGGCACAGTGGAGTGCAATCTGCGATGCGCTCTCTGTGGGTACTCAACTTGATCAGTCCAGAATTCCTGCTGGTCTGCACGCAGGTCGTTCTGCAACTCTTGCGCGCGGCAAAAAAGTCGTGGGTGTAGTCGGCGAAATCGATCCACTTGTTCTCGACATTCTTGGAATCGAAGGGCGCGTCAGCATCCTTGAAGTTGACCTGACCGTCATTCTCAATGAAGAACCAAAGCCAGTGCAGGCAAAAGATATTAATAGGTATCCATCAAGCGACCTTGATCTTGCTTTTGTATTGGATGACACGGTTCCGGCTTCAACACTGCAGCGTGCGTTGCGCCAGGCAGCAGGAAAGCAACTAGTCAGTATCGATTTGTTCGATGTGTACCGCGGCAAGGGAGTTGCTGAAGGCTTCCGCAGCCTGGCATTCCGTTTGCGGGTTCAAGGTGTTGAAGCAACGCTCACTGAATCGCAACTAGCTGAACTTCAGAAGGCTTGCGTCGCTGCGGCTACTAAAGCCGGCGCCACTCTTCGCGCTTAATTCACTTCGGGGTCTAAAGGAAATAGCCCAAGCTTTTTCAATGGGCCGTCTTGTCGTTGAAGCACGTCATTCCACAGTGTGGTTGGAGACGTCGTGAGCACATCGGTTGACTGCGACGGAACGATGTACCAACTGTTGAATGTCACTTCATCTTCTAGCTGTCCCGCACCCCAGCCGGAATAGCCACGGAACACGCGATGAGGGCCATCGAGATGAACGGGGCTTATGGACTCAATATCGATGGAGCGGAGTCCTGAAAGAGCTGAACTATCGGGAGTCATACAGATATAACCGTTTGGCTCCACCGGCCCACCGAGAAAGATTGTTGACGGAGACTGTGATGATTCCATCCATGAAGCTATGGGAGATTGGGCGTCCATTTGGTCAACTGTCAGAGGTCTGTTCAAAATCAGACCCATTGCTCCGTCGTCAGATGAATAGGCAATGAGGAGGATGACGGCCCGATCGAAATGAGGGTCCTTCATGTCCGGTGTGGCTACTAGGAGGCTCCCTGGCGCCAGATTGGTGCTTGCATAATCATTCACTATCCCGTATCATAATACACTTATGGTCAGAGTAGGCATCATCGGAGCATCGGGATACACGGGCGCAGAGCTGTTACGGCTGTGTGCCCAGCACCCGGAAGTAGAAGTGGTCTGTGCCACTGGAGATTCTCAGGCGGGCACTTTGGCCAGCGTCTTGTACCCGTCATTGGCAGCTGCCTACCCGAACCTTGTGTTCGAAGAATTCAGCGCAGACAGGTTTGCTGGCCTCGATGCAGTGTTCTTAGGCGTGCCCCATGAGGCGGCACTGGAGATTGCTCCACAATTGGTTGGCAAAGTCGGAGTTGTCATCGACTTGTCGGCTGCATACCGACTCAAAGATTCATCCTTGTACCCAACCTGGTACGGATTTGAACACACGCAACCAGAACTTCTTGCGCAAGCTGTGTACGGATTGCCTGAGCTGTATCGCTCTCAATTGGTTGGTGCGAAAATCATCGCGACGCCGGGCTGTTATGTAACTGCTGCTTCATTGGCGTTGACACCATTGGTTCGGTCGGGGATTGTAAGCCCCACTGGCGTCATTGTTGACGCTGCATCAGGTGTAAGTGGCGCGGGTCGTGCATTGAAGCACTCTTCAATGTTCTCCACTATTGACGAAGATTTTACTGCCTATGGTTTGCTTGATCATCGCCATACGCCTGAAATAGAACAGGTGACAGGCGCACAAGTTCTATTCACGCCTCATCTTGCACCAATGAATCGCGGAATTTTGGCGACATGTTACGCACGTCCTCAAGGTGATGCACCTACAACAGCTTCTTTGTTGGCTACTATTGCCACGTTCTACAAAAATGAGCAATACATCGTTGTTCGGCCAGGCAGCCCGTCTACAAAAGCCACGCTTGGTTCAAACAGTGTCCACATCACTGCTCGTTTCGATGAACGCACCGGATACGTAATGGTAATTGCCGCTCTCGACAACTTGGCTAAAGGCGCATCAGGTGGTGCAGTGCAGTCAATGAACGTCGCATTGGGTCTGCCTGAATCTTTTGGTCTGTCAAACGTGGGTATGTACCCATGAGTTCATTATCAACTGCGCATGTGCTCGTAGAGGCCCTGCCGTACATTCGTAGATTTGCCGGCAAAACGGTTGTTGTGAAGTTCGGCGGCAATGCAATTGCCGGAACATCTGATCACGATGCTTTGTCGCTCTTTGCTGAAGACATTGTTCTCATGCACACGGTCGGTATCCGGCCTGTCGTTGTTCATGGTGGCGGCCCTCAAATTAATGAGATGCTCACTCGGTTGAACATTGAGTCGTCATTCTCTAATGGGCTTCGGGTTACAGATGCTGCAACTATGGAAGTTGTCCAGATGGTTCTTAATGGGCAAGTGAATCCACAAATCGTGAGTGCAATCAACACTCACGGAAATGTTGCTGTAGGTCTTTCAGGTGAAGACGGGCGCACATTGCAGTGCGTTCCTCGCGATTCGTCACTGGGATTCGTTGGAGACATTGAACGGGTTCGCACACACGTCATAGAAGGCTTGTTGGCTGATGGTCTTGTGCCTGTCTTGTCGACTGTTGGCGTTGATGTGAATGGTCAGCCGTACAACGTGAATGCTGATACTGCGGCTGGTGCGATTGCTGAAGCACTCAGTGCCGAGAAAATCATCTACCTCACAGATATTGCTGGTTTGCGCAAAGATGTCGACGATGCCTCATCGTTGATTCAACGGATATCGGTAACGGATCTAGGTGCGTTAATTGCAGATGGAACCATCTCTGGCGGAATGATTCCGAAAATCGAAAGCTGCATGCAGGCTGTGAAGGGTGGCGTGAAGAGTGCGCATATTCTCGATGGCCGAATCGCACATGTTTTGTTATTAGAACTTTTCACTGACCAAGGTGTCGGAACAATGATTACAGGGGTCAACTGATGTCACATCAATTTTTAGAAAATGAAATAGCCATTGCTGCAAATAAGGGTCATGACTATTGCCCGTTTATTCCAGTCTTCGGCGCACCAGCGGAAATGTTCGAGAGGGGCGAAGGAACTCAACTGTGGTCAGTTGATGGGAAAAGGTATCTCGATTTCCTCAGTGGAATCGCCGTCGTGTCTCTAGGTCATGCGAACCCTGTAATTGCGAAAGCAATTGCAGATCAGGCAAACACGCTGGTGCATGTATCAAACTTCTTTGCTAACACCGTCGCTACGAAAGCCGCAGTTGAAATATCGGGTCTTATGGCAGAAGCTGGCGCTGGTGATGGTCAAGTGTTCTTTTGTAACTCAGGTGCTGAAGCAAACGAAGCGGCAATCAAGCTTGCACGTAAATTTGGTGGACGGGGACGTCACGCCATTGTGACTGCATACGGAAGTTTCCATGGCCGCACACTTGGGGCGTTGGCGCTCACAGGTCAACCGGCAAAGCATGAAGTATTCCAGCCAATGCCGGACGGATTCCGCTATTGCGAATTTGGTGACATCGAATCCTTGAAGGCGCAGATTGATCCAACTGTTTCTGCTGTAATGCTCGAATCAATTCAAGGCGAAGGGGGAGTCATTCCGGCCGACCCCGCGTACCTGCAAGCCGTTCAACAACTATGCAAAGAGCGTGGTTTATTGCTCATCATTGATGAAGTGCAAACAGGTTTCTGCCGCACAGGAAAGTGGTTCGGTTTTGAACATGCTGGTATTACGCCTGATGCCGTAACGATGGCAAAGGGAATGGGCAACGGAATGCCTGTTGGGGCTCTGTGGGCACGTCGTGATGTTGCATCAGTTCTTCAGCCAGGCGACCACGGTTCCACATACAGCGGTACAGCACTCGCAACTGCTGCAGTGTCTGCGGTGATTTCAGAAATGAAGAGACTCCATGCAGATGAATTAGCCGTACGTCAAGGTGCCCGTCTAACTAAGGGTCTGCTGGCAATCCCGAAGGTCGAATCTGTACGTGGCGCCGGTCTTTTGCTCGGCGCGCAACTGGTTGAAGGCCTAGTTGCCGGAGACGTCTACAAGCAATTACTAGAAAAGGGACTCATTGTGAATGCAGTAAACGCCACAACATTGCGCCTTGCTCCACCTTTGACCGTGAGCGATGCAGAGATTGACGAAGCAGTCGCACTTATTGCAGAGGTTCTGTCATGACACGTCATCTTGTAGATATTGCATCGCTGTCAGTTGCAGAACTCCGTCACATCCTGGACTTGTCAGTGAATGCTCCGAAGCCTGCATTGTCCGGCAAGGGCGTTGCACTCATTTTTGAAAAACCATCCAACAGGACACGTCACTCCATGGAGATGGCAGTCGTTCAACTAGGTGGTCACCCCGTGTACACGCGGGGTGAAGAAATTGGTCTGGATGTTCGCGAATCTGTTGAAGATGTGACACGGATCATGGCCGGCTATCACGCTGTCATAGCTGCACGGGTATTTCGTCATTCATTTATTGAACGAATGGTTGCCGTCTCTGATGTGCCTGTCATCAACATGTTGAGTGACGCGTCTCACCCTCTCCAAGCGCTTGCTGACATCATCACGATGGAAGAGCACGTCGGTCCGATTGCGCAGTCAACTGTTGCCTACATCGGTGATTACAACAATGTGGCTCGGTCACTTGCCGAAGCTGTCTGTTTGCTCGGAGGAACGATGTCGCTCGGCTGTCCTTCCGCATACGACGCCGACGATGATGAATTGGCACGGCTTGCATCTCTCGGCGGCACAGTCCGTCAAAGCGCATCCCCGCAAGAAGCCATTGCCGGAGCGGATGTAGTCCATACAGACACCTGGATTTCTATGGGTCAAGAAGAAGAATCGGCAATGCGCCGCAAGATCTTTTCTAGGTATTGCGTCGATGCACCTCTTATGGCCTTGGCTGCGCCTGATGTAAAATTCATGCATTGCATGCCGGCGCATCGTGGCGAAGAAGTGTCAGCAGAAGTCTTTGATGGTCCAAACAGTGTGGTCATTCAGCAGGGTCATCACAGGCTTACTGCGGCTAGAGGAGCCCTTGCGTGGGTTGTGGAGAAATCATGAGCAGTAAACAACAACGCCAGCAAATGGTGACTCGGTTGATTGCACACGACAACGTGTCGAGCCAACCACATCTACAAGAACTTTTGAAGGCCCAGGGTATTGAAGCTACTCAGGCCACGATTTCACGTGATCTTGAAGAACTCGGTGCTGTGAAGATTCGCATCGCAGGCGGAGACTCCATTTATGCAATCGCTGAATATGCACCCGCTCGTGTTGCACCATCTGACCAATTGCGTCGTGTCATGGCTGAATGGGTTGCTGAAGTGACTTCAAGCGGAAATCTTGTTGTCGTGCGCACGCCTCCTGGTTGTGCGCATGTCGTTGCATCAGCACTAGACCGCAGTGGTCTAGTCGGTTTGTTAGGCACGGTTGCAGGCGACGACACCATCATGTGTGTTGCTACTGAAGAAGTTGGTGGCACAGGTCTCGCCGAGCAGTTACGGTCGCTCTCTGGCGTTACAGACGCCACTGGCGGCATTCCACGAAAGAAGGGCGCAGCTCATGTCTGACAAAAAGGTTTCTGAAGGTGCTGCACTGTGGCACGGACGTTTCGACGTTGCCCCAGCTGACGACTTGATGGCATATACCGAAAGCTTGTCCTTCGATCAGCGATTATGGCGTGACGACATCGTCGGTTCGCATGCTCACGTATCCATGTTGGTTTCTGTTGGACTGATGTCACAAACAGACGGAGCGTCGGTTCTGGCTGCACTGCAGAGTGTTGGGGACGAGTTTTCAAATGGAACATTCGTATTTGAAGTAACTGATGAAGACATTCACACGGCCATTGAGCGTCGTGTCACGCAAATTGCAGGGGAGCCTGGTGCTCGAATTCACACCGGTCGCAGTAGAAATGATCAAGTTGCTACAGCAGTTCGATTGTGGTGCAAACGTGAAGTAGCAATCGTGGCCTCACATGTGCTCGCTCTGGTGAACACATTGGAAGAACGTGCCGTTGAAGCCGACGCAAGTACGCCACCAGTCAGAATGCCCGGCTACACACACGTACAGCACGCTCAACCTGTGCTTCTCTCGCATCATTTGCGTGCTCACTCGTGGGCTTTGCTACGTGATGTTGACAGAATCTCTGACGCGCTCACGCGTCTCGATGTGTCTCCGTTAGGTGCTGGTGCCCTTGCTGGTTCGTCCTTGCCGATTAACCCAACGCATTCTGCAGAGACCATGGGATTCGGAACTACTTTCGCAAACTCTCTTGATGCAGTATCCGATAGAGACTTCGTTGCTGAAATTCTGTTTGATATAGCTCTGCTTGGTGTTCATCTCTCACGTATCGGTGAAGAGTGGGTCTTGTGGACCAGCGCCGAGTTTGGTTTCGCGGTGCTTGAAGATGCGTATGCAACTGGTTCATCCATGTTGCCGCAGAAGAAGAACGCTGACATCGCTGAATTGGCTCGTGGAAAAGCTGGTCGACTCATTGGAAACCTCACTGGTCTTCTTGCGATGTTGAAAGGTCTGCCTCTCGCGTACAACAGAGACTTGCAAGAAGACAAAGAGCCTCTCTTTGATTCTGTTGATCAAGTTCGTCGTGCTCTCGTTGCCATTAACGGCATGATTAAGACTGCAACGTTCAAGACAGACAACATGATTAAGGGCGCAGATGCAGAAGCTCTAGTAGCAACTGATCTTGCTGAATGGCTTGTGCGCCGGGGAACACCATTCCGTCAGGCCCACTCCATTGTTGGCAAAATCGTGCGTGACTCCATCGCAACGAATGTGCCGATGGTGGACATCGTTCATAGCCATGAATCATTCGGACCTGATGCCGTGTCGCTCTTTAATCCTGGAATATCAGTTGAGCGTCGCCAGTCGCCTGGTGCATCTGGTCCACTGGCTGCGCAAGACCAGAAGGCGCGGCTGATGGAAGCTATCCGTAGAGCAGAAGCTCGCTTGGCATGACATTCGTTCAAGAGTTCCGGGTTCGTTATAACGAGTGCGACATGCAGAACGTCGTATTCAACGCCAACTACTGGGTCTATGCCGATGATGCCGTCGCACAGTTCGTTCGACAAGGTCTGGCAGATGAACTGAAGAAAGACATCTCTGATGTTGATCTCATTGCAGTCGGTTTTGACTTCATGTTGAAGACTGCAACGGGTACATGGCATAAGGGCGCGAAATACACAGACATCATTCACGCCGCTTGTTCTGTGTCGCGGTGGGGAAACGCCTCATTCGATGTCACGGTCGACATGACAGTGAATGGTGAGCAAGTGTTTGACTGCGTCATCACCTACGTCAGCGTTACGCCAGGTGCCCCGCAACCTGCTCCAGTACCCGACGTCGTTCGACGTGCATTGAGCTAGAGCCAGTTCATGTTTTGGCCGTGATATCCAATCTCGGCTAAACGAAAGTGACGTGGTTCGGCACTAGTGCCGTCAAAAACGTCAACCTGAACATCTGCAACTGGTCCTGCTGGTTCCATTCGTGCCCACACAAGTGGGGCGGTAGGCGTGGCTGATTTTCCAGCTTTGTAGATGGCCTGTTTCAGTTTGTTCAGAGTGTCAGTACCAAGGTATTGCCACACGATTGAATGAAATATCAATGTTGCTTGGTCACTTGGCCGTGAAAGCTGTTGAGCTATCCATTCATCTGCCGATGCCGTGTCTACTGTTGGTCTATGCGTCTTGGCGATTGAAATAGCTGATCGAAGTCGTTCAAGACGTAGTCGCTGGTCTGGCCATACAAATGACAACAGTCGAATCTCGTCGTCTGGTTGTGTGACATCTAGGGGGGAGATGTCACACCCTCGTTTACTAATTGCAGTCGCGCCTAAGCGCGGTACATCAGGCGCGTTTGTGAACCAGTCGCCCATAAAGCGAAGTGAGGAAGTTGGATCACCCATACGTAGTTGTCCGAAGCATCCGTAAAACTTGTCAAAATTCAGATTCAACCCGGCACTCGCACCAATCTCCAAGAGATGAAATTGTTCGATAGCAAGGGTGGTTAGCCAATGACTCAAAACGAGGTGCACCACGCTTCGACCAACCTCATTTGTTTGTACCTGCGTGTTTAAACCAGTTTCAATATCTTCGAGGTGATCGCGCATATAGCCAATGAAATCAGCCGTAAAATCTTCACCTGGTTTGCCGCCAACACTCGGATAATGGCGCGCCAATCGATCGTCTTTTCCTTGAAGCACCACTCGATGAATTGCACCCGCGAGCCGCAGTGGCACAGCATCGTGAACAGGTCGAAGGCTGCGACCTGCAAGGAGTGCGTAGGTGCGACCACCGTCGGCATAGTCGGCTGCTAGGTCCGTAAAAAGGTCGCCATACATCGACGAACCCATCGAACGACATGATTCGGCTTGTTTTAGAAGTGCCCGCAGCATCTCGTCGCCGTCAAACAAACTCATATTTCCTGGTGATGATGACGAACTGATGAAACGATATTAGTGCAGGCCGCAATGGCGCAGCCGTGTAAGACTTTGTCTGTGACTTCTCCTGGCTTGTTTTCAGACCTATCCGCACGTGGGCTCATCCATGACTCCACTGATGCGTCTGCTCTGTCAACGCGGCTCGATGCAAGCCCAATCGGCATCTATGTAGGTTTCGACCCAACGGCAGATTCGTTGCATGTTGGACATCTTCTTGGTCAATTGACATTGCGCCGCTTTCAACTTGCAGGTCATCGTCCGTTCCCGCTCGCAGGAGGTGCAACCGGAATGGTTGGAGACCCATCCGGAAAGAGCGAAGAACGCAATCTTCTTGATCGCGAAACACTCGAACACAATGTGTCGCAAATCAAGAATCAGTTGTCGCGCTTACTCGATTTTTCCCCTGGGAAAGGTTCAGCGACTCTTGTAAATAATGCTGACTGGACTGCAGGAATTAGTGCACTTGATTTCTTGCGCGATGTTGGTAAATACATCACTGTTAATCAAATGATGGCGAAGGAGTCTGTGAAGAATCGTTTGAATTCTGAGAACGGTTTGTCGTATACAGAGTTCAGTTACATGTTGCTACAAGCCAATGATTTCAGGCATCTTTGCGCTAATCATGATGTTGAATTGCAGATGGGTGGTTCTGATCAGTGGGGGAACATCACCGCAGGAATCGATCTGATTCGTAAGTCATTATCGCGCAGTGCATTCGGTGCAACGTGGCCGCTCGTTACAAAAAGTGACGGAACAAAGTTTGGTAAAACTGCAGATGGTGCAGTGTGGTTAGATGCACAACGCACATCGCCCTATCAATTTCGTCAGTTTTGGATGCAGATGGCAGATGCTGATGTTGTGAAGTACTTGCCACAGTTTTCACTTGCATCAATGGCCGAAATTTCTGCATTGCTTGCAACACATTTGTCAGATCCAGGAAAACGAATTGCGCAACGCACACTTGCAGCAGAACTCACCGTGTTGGTTCATGGTGCAGACGCTTCACGTGATGCAGAAGCTGCAGCCGAAATTCTGTTTGGGGGAGACCCAAATGGTGCAACGCGTGAGGCATTGCAAGCAGTCGCTTCAGAGGTGCCAAACACAGTTGTGACTCGTGAAGAGTTGGACGATGTCTTTGGTTTACTTGCCCGATCTGGTGTTGCCAGCAGCACTAGTGACGCGCGTCGCTCTGTCGAACAGGGCGGAATCAAGGTCAATGGCCAGACGCTAGAAAAGGGTGAAACCCTTGCCAGCAAAGGGATTCTGCATGACCGGTGGGTCTTGGTCCGTAAGGGCAAGACCACGTACCACGTGCTGACCCTGGCCTAAAACGGCTGTTTGTCCACAGATGTAAAGACTTCCGGATTTCTCTGAAACCCGTGTTGGAAGTGGGTCTAAGGCGCCGTTAGCATTGCAACTCGCCCCTCTAACGCGCATGCGTGTTTTTGGGGGTCGGTATCACTGCCCTTCGGGGTACATGCCGAGAGCATTAGCTCCTTGAAAACAGAAGAGAAGACTGAACAACAGTGCGGGCAGTAAGGCGACTTCGGTCGTCGATATTGCCTGTCAATTCGAGATGGATTCCAATCCATCTCACAAACAAAAAAAACAATAAGTTAGGAACTGGGTCTTTGGGGTTATTCCCCCCGAGGCCCACGGACTTTCCAGAACGATCCCGATGCAAATCGGTAGTTCTTGACGGAGAGTTTGATCCTGGCTCAGGACGAACGCTGGCGGCGGGCTTAACACATGCAAGTCGAACGAGGTCCATCTTGTAGCAATACAAGTGAAGACCTAGTGGCGAACGGGTGAGGAACACGTGAGAAATTTGCCCCGAACTTTGGGATAACAGTTGGAAACGACTGCTAATACCGAATGCCGTTACGAAGTGGCATCACTTTGTAACGAAAGAATTTCGGTTCGGGAGAATCTCGCGGCCTATCAGCTTGTTGGTGAGGTAACGGCTCACCAAGGCTACGACGGGTAGCTGG
>JBBANJ010000002.1:0-155335 GCA_040402055.1 Ilumatobacteraceae bacterium | reverse complement strand
CCGCGCTTCACGAATTTTTCTTCCAGCAATACGCGAACGGCGCGAGCCTTCTCTTCAGAAATAGTTTTGATGGTGATGACCAGGTCATTTTGGTCAATAGAGGAGTCGGTTCCCTTGAAGTCAAAGCGCTGGGTCATTTCGCGCTGGGCCTGATCTACTGCGTTACGCAGCTCTTGGCGGTCGATGTCGGAAACAATGTCAAAGGAAGGCATGAGGTAGAAGGCTACATAGCCCGATATCCTTGCCATTCCATATGGGTCGGTGCCCGAGCGGCCAAAGGGAGCAGACTGTAAATCTGCCGGCACTGCCTTCGAAGGTTCAAATCCTTCCCGGCCCACCATGGCCACGACTGGCTAGTCGTGGCGGGTATGTGACCCCGTCGAATTTCGACGGGGTTTCATGCTGTCTGGGGCCAAATTAGGGATTTTCGTGCAAAAGGCACTGCATTACGGCTACATCGAGCCATTTATTGAATTTTCGGCCAATTTGGCGCTCAATTCCTACTAATTGGAACCCAAGGGCTTCATGGAGGGCAATGGAACCCTCAGAAAGAGTCGTGATTCGGGCCATTACGGCATGAAATCCACCGTTGGCGGCAGATTTCAGTAAATGAGACAGCATGATCCGGCCGATTCCCTGGCGCCCTAGGTCTCGGCGGATGTAGATGGAATCCTCCACAGAAGTGCGGTAGGCGGCACGTTCCTTATATGGGGACAGGGCCCCAAAGCCAACGACCTCGCCAGCAAGCTCTGCCACGTAGACACAAAAGGCACCTTCGCGGGCTTCCTGCCAGGCCAATTGATCCTCGAGGGTCCGTGGAACTAGGTCAAACGTGGCTGTTTCGTGCTCGACTTCATAGTTATAGATGGCCCGAATCGCCTCGGCGTCGGAGGGGGTCGCATGGCGAATGAGAACTTGTTGCACAGTCACAAAACCTAGTGCCGTTCGCCCTCTCGCACCGATAACCTTTTTAGTCCGGCTCGTGGGGGCTTTCTCCACGCGCACGCCCTCTTAGCTCAGTCGGTAGAGCGTTTCCATGGTAAGGAAAAGGTCGTCGGTTCGATTCCGACAGAGGGCTCCGCCATCTGGCTTGCTAGATGGTTGAACGACTATTACGCCAAGGCGGCGTAGCTCAGTTGGTCAGAGCATCCGGCTCATAATCGGAAGGTCATCAGTTCGATCCTGATCGCCGCTACGAAAATATAAAAACATAAAACATCTTGCAAGGAGCAGAAAATGAGCAAAGCAAAGTTTGAGCGTAATAAGCCACACGTAAACATCGGAACCATGGGTCATATTGACCATGGTAAAACCACATTGACCGCAGCGATTTCAAAGACGTTGGCTGATCGTGGGTTGGCTCAGTACACGCCGTTTGATCAGATTGACAAAGCACCTGAAGAAAAAGCTCGTGGTATCACGATCTCTATTGCTCATATTGAGTACGAAACAGAGAATCGTCACTATGCACACGTTGACATGCCAGGTCACGCTGACTACATCAAGAACATGATCACCGGTGCAGCTCAGGTTGATGGTGCCATTTTGGTGGTTGCTGCAACTGATGGTCCAATGCCTCAGACTCGTGAGCACGTGTTGCTCGCTCGCCAAGTTGGTGTTCCATACATTGTTGTTGCGTTGAACAAAACAGACATGGTTGAAGACGAAGAACTTCTTGAACTTGTTGAGATGGAAGTTCGTGACTTGTTGAATGAGCAGGGTTTCCCTGGTGACACGTGCCCAGTTGTTCGTGTGTCAGCTTTGAAAGCTCTTGAAGGCGATCCTGTGTGGCAAGAAAAGATCATGGAGCTTATGGCTGCATGTGATGCTTCTGTTCCTCAGCCTGTTCGTGAGCTTGATAAGCCTTTCCTTATGCCTATTGAAGACGTGTTCACTATCACTGGTCGTGGAACTGTTGTTACTGGCAAGGTTGAGCAGGGTCGTGTTCATACCGGCGATGAAATCGAAATTGTTGGTTTGCGTGATACGCAAAAGACAACATGTACTGGTGTTGAAATGTTCCGCAAGTTGCTTGATGAAGGCGAAGCGGGAGACAACATTGGTGCTCTTCTTCGTGGAACTAAGAAAGAAGATGTTGAGCGTGGTCAGGTGTTGTGTGCTCCTGGTTCAATTACGCCGCATACCAATTTCGAAGGTGCTGTGTATGTGTTGAAGAAAGAAGAGGGTGGCCGTCATAAGCCGTTCTTTAATAACTATCGCCCACAGTTTTTCTTCCGTACTACTGACGTGACTGGAACTGTTCAGTTGCCTGCTGGTACTGAAATGGTGATGCCTGGTGACAATGTCAACATGACTGTTGAGTTGGGTAAGCCAATTGCTATGGACGAAGGTCTTCGTTTCGCTATTCGTGAAGGTGGCCGTACTGTCGGTGCTGGCCAAGTCACAAAGATCATTAAGTAACTCCGAACTTCACAGTTCGAAAAGGAAGGGGCCATCATGGCCAAGAGTGATAAGCGTGTGAAAATTACGCTCGAGTGCACAGAGTGCAAAGAGCGTAACTACATCACGATGAAGTCAAAGATTAACGACCGCGAGCGTTTGGAAATGAAAAAATTCTGCTCTCGCGAGCGCCGTCATACAACACACAAAGAGACGCGTTAACCAAGTCTCGTGTTTGGCATCCGTTCGGATACCAATGACACACGGTCTAGGGCAGTAGCTCAGTTGGAAGAGCATCGGTCTCCAAAACCGAGTGTCGGGGGTTCGAGTCCCTCCTGCCCTGCAAATAACGATTAACAAGAGAAACGAAAGAAAATGTCAGCAGAAGACCTGAACCGCGAGCAAAAGCGAGCGCTGAAGCGAATGGGAGCCCTCAATGAGCAGGGAAACCCGACGCGCCAACAGCCGCAAGCCCGCGTGAAGGCTCACGGTGAACCTCGCATAGGACCAGTTACGTACCTGCGCGAAGTCAACGACGAGATGAAGAAGGTTGCTTGGCCAAAATGGCCTGAAGTGCGCCGTTATTCCCTCGTTGTTCTGTTCACTGTCGTCATCGTCACCACATATGTTGGTGGCCTCGATGCGTTTTTCGGCTTTTTCTCTGGTTGGCTCTACAAGGAATAACGATGAGTGAAGACACCTACAACCCCGTAGCAGCCCCCGAGGCTGACGCAATTGATGTAATCGAGCCCGACGTGGTGCTCGACCTCACCGACGACGCCGCAGAAGAAGAGTCTGAAGAAATCACCGAAACACCTGCATGGGCAAAGCCAGGCAAGTGGTACGTCGTGCATTCACAGTCCGGATACGAAAAGAAAGTTGAACTCAACTTGAAGACTCGTATCCAGTCAATGGACATGAATCACAGCATTTACGAAATCGTCATTCCCATGGAAGACGTTGTCGAGTTCAAGCAAGGTCAGAAAAAGACCGTTCAGAAAAAAGTTTTCCCTGGCTACCTCTTGGTGCGCTGCGAGATGGACGACGACACATGGTTCTGCATTCGCAATACACCAGGTGTTACCGGTTTCGTCGGACAAAGCCAGAAGGGCCAAAAGCCAACACCGTTGTCACGCAAAGAAGTTGAAACTTTCTTGTCTGCAAAGGGCGACGGCCAAGATGCGCCAAAGCGCAAAGCACCGAAAATGGAATACGACGTCGGCGAAAGTGTTCGCGTCAAAGAAGGTCCATTCGCAGATTTCAACGGCACCATTGCCGAAATCAACACCGATCATCTCAAACTTAAAGTTCTCGTCAATATCTTTGGTCGTGAGACCTTGGTGGAGATGGATTTCAGTCAGGTCGCCAAGCTCTAGGGCTATTGGCATCACAGTCGTAATAAGGAAAAATAGCCATGGCAAAAAAGAAACTCGCAGCAATCGTCAAGATTCAAATTCCAGCTGGAAAAGCAACACCTGCTCCACCAGTCGGTACAGCACTCGGACCTCACGGAATCCAGATCATGGACTTCGTAAAGCAGTACAACGCTGCTACTGAATCTCAAGCAGGAACAATTATCCCTGTAGAAATCAGCATTTTCGAAGACCGTACGTTCACGTTCATCTTGAAGACTCCACCGACACCAGTGTTGTTGCGTCAAAAAGCTGGCCTCGAAAAAGCATCATCAACACCAGGTAAGACAATTGTCGGAAGTGTTACTGAAGCAGACATCGAAGCTGTTGCAAAGATCAAGATGCCAGACCTCAACACACCCGACCTTGCAGCAGCAATGCAACAAGTTCGCGGAACAGCACGTTCGATGGGACTCAAAGTCGTCTGAGCTAACGCTCAACAAAAAATCTCACGCCCAACGGAACACCTCACCAGGGCGGAGCAAACCACACACGGAAAGAAGAGGGAGGCATTATGCCGATAGCAAAAAAATACAAGGCCGCAATTGCATTGTTCGATCGCGAAGCCCAATACACACCAACCGAAGCAGCAGAGCTCATTAAGAAAACTGCAAGTGCAAAATTCGATGAATCAATCGATCTTGCAATCCGCCTCGGTGTAGACCCACGTAAAGCAGACCAAGCTGTTCGAGGAACTGTCGCACTTCCTGCAGGTTCCGGAAAGACATTGCGCATTGCAGTGTTCGCCGCTGGTGATGCAGCCAACGAAGCTCGCGCCGCTGGTGCAGACCTTGTTGGTGCAGACGATCTTGCTGCCGAAATCGAAAAGGGCAACATGGACTTCGACCTTGCCATTGCAACGCCAGACATGATGCCACTTGTTGGTCGTCTTGGTCGCGTGCTCGGACCTCGTGGTCTTATGCCAAACCCAAAGACCGGAACAGTTACTAACGATGTTGGTCGTGCTGTTGCAGAGTTCATGGGCGGAAAAGTTGAATACCGCACAGACCGTTACGGCAATGTGCACGTACGCGTTGGCAAGGCTTCGTTCAGCGTTGCTGACCTCGAGCTCAACATGCGTGCAGTTCTTGATGAAGTGCAGCGTGCAAAGCCTGCGTCAGCAAAGGGCAAGTACCTTCGCAAGATCACTATCTCGTCCACCATGGGACCTGGTATCAAGATCGACGTGAATCGCCTTCGCGTCGTCGAATAATCAATCTGGGCCAAGGTGTGGTTCGAAAGTTCCACCCCTAGGCTCGTTAACACAACTGATCTCTCGGTCCTCGCCGCAGACATCCGGTCCGGTTTTCCGGCTAAGGGGTTTTCCCACCTGATTAGGCGAATTCCTCACCTGCGTGGTTCATACCTCGTTCGGCGTGGCGTTCGTTATTTAGCGAGCGCCCCGAGCGAACAGCCACCAGAGTACCGAAGCCATACTGGCCCGGTCGTAGAGGACACCCCCAAGGAGGTGAAATGTCAACTGTCCGTTCCGAAAAGGAAGCCGTCGTCGCAGAAATTCGCGGCAAGATCGAGTCCGCATCCGCTGTAATCATTACTGAATACCGTGGTTTGACCGTTCAAAATCTTGCAGCACTTCGAGGCCAGCTTCGTGGTCTCGGCACCGAGTATCGCGTCTATAAAAACACGATGTGCCGGTTCGCAGCCCGTGAAGCAGGTATTGAAGGTCTCGACGATTTATTCGTCGGCCCCACCGCTATCGCATTTGTCGATGGCGATTTAGCCGCATCCGCTAAGACCCTCAAGGATTTCGCGAAAACCAACCCATTGCTCGTCCTTCGTGGCGGTGCTGTGTCGAACAAGGTTGTTTCGGCCGAGTACATCCAAGTACTTGCCGATCTCCCATCGCGCGAAGCCATGCTCTCGCAATTTGCGGGTCTCTTGCTGGCTCTGCCACGCAATATGGCGTACGGCCTCAAAGCCCTGATCGATCAGAAGGAAGCCGCCTAAGCCGGTCCTTTAGCCAGCTTCGTGCTGGCATTTCATATCCCACCATTTATTACCCAACCCCGAACTATCGGGTTTACAACAAGGAGAGAGCAACATGGCTCTGAACAAGGAAGAGATCCTCGAAGCAATCGCAGGACTGACCGTTATTGAATTGAAAGAACTTCTCGACGCATTCGAAGAGAAGTTCGGTGTATCCGCATCAGCTCCCGTAGCTGTTATGGCAGCCGGTGGCGCAGCCGCTGGTGCAGCCGAAGATGAGAAGGACGAATTTGACGTCATCCTCACCGAAGGTGGAGCACAAAAGATTCAGGTCATCAAGGCAGTACGTGAAATCACGAGCCTTGGCCTCAAAGAGGCAAAAGACCTCGTGGACGCAGCACCAAAGCCAGTCCTCGAAAAAGTCAGCAAGGACGATGCCGAGAAGGCAAAGGCCAAGCTTGTCGAGGCCGGCGCAACCGTCGAACTCCGCTAAATCGTTGCGCGGCAAGCCGCGCAACTCAAAGACTTCGGTCGTTTCAGTTCCCCGTTGCCCATTTGGGTGGCGGGGAACTGGCATTTCTAGGGTCAGGAGCGTAAGAAAATGGCAGGGGGGTGCTTGACACTGACCCCGAAGGGGCGTACCTTGCCCGTCAGCGAGAGCGATCTTCCGGGCGGGGGGTCAGTTTTCCCCACCCTAAGCACGGAAAACGGCGATAGCGTACTTCCCTGTCGTGTCTCACTCCTTCTGCTTTCGCATTGCCCAAAATCAGTGCATCAGCCGAAATGGGTGCGTCATGACGTTTCCTCGTCCCGCCTGTCAGGAGTAATCGTGGCCCCTCGTTCTTTGTCACATGAGCGCTATTCGTTCGCAAATCTACTTGAGCATCTTGAGCTCCCAGATCTGATTGCGGTACAACGCGAATCATTTGAGTGGTTCATGAAAGAAGGACTCGCTGAAACTTTCCGCGACATTTCTCCTATCTCTGATTATTCAGGCGACCTTCGTCTCGAGCTTGAGTTTGATCCAAACGATGAAGACCTTTGCCCCGGACCAAAGTTCACTGAAGAAGAGTGCCGCGAGAAGGAATTAACTTTCTCAACTCCAGTATTCGTGCGTGCCGTTTTCTCAAACCGCACTACTGGTGAAATCAAAGAACAAGTTGTCTTCATGGGAGATTTCCCGAAGATGACAAACAAGGGAACGTTCATCATCAACGGAACCGAGCGCGTTGTTGTATCGCAGCTTGTCCGTAGCCCTGGCGTCATCTTTGAACCAGGAGAGCGTTACCGCCTCCGTAACTTGTCAAAGCATCAGCTTGTCAAGGGAACTGTTCACCCATACCGCGGTGAGTGGTTGGAATTCGACGTCGAGCACAAGCCCGGTAAAGACGTAACTGCAGGTACACGTGTAGCACGTAAGCGCCGCATGGGAATCTTTACTTTGTTGCGCGCACTCGGATACGACGAAGCAGGCGCACCTGGTTTCCTCGATCGTTTCGTTCAGTACTTCGACTTCCTTGAAGGACAGTGGGAAAAAGAGCGCCACATCGCGCCAACCCGCGAAGAAGCATTGCTTGAGATCTACAAGCGCGCACGTCCAGGCGAGCCAGCAACTGCTGAATCAGCTCGCGTGTACTTCGAAGGTGCATTCTTCGAGAACCGTCGCTACGACCTCAGCCGCGTTGGTCGTTACAAGATCAACCGTAAGTTGGGCGACGAAGTTGCAAAACTCACCAGCATGTTCGGTCTTACACCAGACCAGCTTGACCTTCCAACAGACGAGACCGAAGTTCTTACAAAGTGCGAAGTGTTGGCAGCAGTGTCATACATGTTGCACCTTGTAAAGCAAGAGCCTGGCTACCGTCTTGACGACCAGGACCACTTTGCAAACCGTCGTGTTCGCTCAGTTGGTGAACTCATTCAGAACCAAGTTCGTATTGGTCTGTCACGTATGGAGCGCGTCGTTCGCGAGCGCATGACAACGCAAGACGTTGAAGCCATTACGCCACAAACTCTGATCAACATTCGCCCTGTTGTTGCTTCAATCAAAGAGTTCTTCGGAACTTCTCAGTTGTCGCAGTTCATGGACCAAGTCAACCCATTGTCAGGTCTTACTCACCGCCGTCGCTTGTCAGCGCTCGGACCTGGTGGTTTGTCACGCGAACGCGCTGGCTTCGAAGTTCGAGACGTCCACTTCTCTCACTACGGTCGTATGTGCCCGATTGAAACACCAGAAGGTCCAAACATTGGTCTTATCGGTGCGTTGTCGTCATATGCACGTATCAACCAGTTTGGTTTCATTGAGACTCCGTACCTGCGCGTGCGCAACGGAAAAGTCACAAAAGAAATCCAGTACATGGCTGCTGACGAAGAAGAGAAGTACACCGTTGCTCAGGCGAACACGCCAATTGAGAAAGATGGTTCCTTCAAAGGCACCCGCGTTCTCTGCCGTCGTTCACCACAAGCAGCAAGCCTTGATGACTTGCGCAAGATGCTTGAAGCAGAAAGCTTCTTCGGTGCAACCACTGACATCGTGTCCGTAACACCAGATGAAGTTGACTTCATCGACGTTTCGCCAAAGCAGATCGTGTCAGTTGCTACAGCACTGATTCCTTTCCTTGAACATGACGACGCAAACCGTGCCTTGATGGGTGCAAACATGCAGCGCCAGGCCGTGCCATTGGTACGTTCAGAAGCTCCATACGTTGGTACCGGAATTGAAAAGCGCGCTGCACATGACGGCGCAGACGTCATCCTTGCCGTAGACGATGGTGAAGTCATCGAAGTCTCAGGCGAAATGATTGTCGTTAAGTACGCAGGGCAGAGCAAGGGCACCGAGCACAAGTTGATGAAGTTCAACCGCTCGAACCAAGACACCTGCATCAACCAAATCATTCGTGTTACCGAAGGTCAAAAAGTTGTGAAGGACCAACTGCTTGCAGACGGTCCATCAACTGATGACGGTGAACTTGCACTTGGTAAGAACTTGCTTGTGGCACTTATGCCATGGGAGGGCTACAACTTCGAGGACGCCATCATCTTGAGCGAGCGCATCGTTCGTGACGATGTTCTTACATCAATCCATATTCATAACTATGAAGTCGATGCTCGTGATACAAAGCTAGGACCTGAAGAAATTTCTCGTGACATTCCAAACTTGTCAGATGAAATTGTTCGTGACCTTGACGATGAAGGAATCATTCGCATTGGTGCTGAAGTAAGCCCTGGCGATGTTCTTGTTGGAAAAGTAACTCCTAAGGGTGAAACAGAACTCACACCAGAAGAGCGCTTGTTGCGCGCAATCTTTGGTGAGAAGGCTCGCGAAGTTCGCGACACTTCACTCAAAGTTCCTCATGGTGAGGGCGGAAAAGTTATTGACGTCAAAGTGTTCTCTCGTGAGCGCGGCGACGAACTTCCACCAGGCGTAAACCAACTTGTTCAAGTGTTCGTTGCACAGAAGCGTAAAATTTCTGTCGGTGACAAACTTGCTGGACGTCACGGTAACAAGGGTGTTATTTCAAAGATCCTTCCAGTCGAAGACATGCCGTACCTCGATGACGGAACATCTGTTGACATCATCCTGAACCCACTTGGTGTTCCAAGCCGAATGAACGTAGGTCAGGTGCTTGAAGCGCATCTTGGTTACGCAGCTCGTTGGGGTTGGACCGATCCAAAGAGCGGAAAAACCATTGGGGAGAACCCTCGCCTTGGAACTGAAAACAAGACTCGTTCAGCAACAGACCCTGCAACGTTCATTGCAACACCTATTTTCGATGGTGCTCAGTGGGACGAAGAAGACAAAGCCGGAGAACATCCGACAATTCAGAAAATCTTTACTGATCACCTGAACGCCGACCGTGCCGATGGCAAGCTCGACGAATCAGGCAAGCCAGCCAAGCTCATCAAGAAGAACGGTAAGACGCAATTGCGTAACGGCCGTACTGGTGAGATCTATGACAACGACGTCACAGTTGGCTACATGTACATCTTGAAACTGCATCACCTTGTCGACGACAAGATCCATGCCCGTTCCACTGGTCCATACAGCATGATCACACAGCAACCGCTTGGTGGTAAGGCACAGTTTGGTGGCCAGCGCTTCGGAGAAATGGAAGTGTGGGCACTCGAGGCCTATGGCGCCGCGTACTGCTTGCAAGAACTTCTCACCATTAAGTCCGACGACGTGCTTGGTCGCGTCAAGGTCTATGAAGCGATCGTCAAAGGTGACAACATTCCTGAGCCTGGCATTCCCGAGTCCTTCAAGGTACTCATGAAGGAAATGCAGTCTTTGTGCCTCAACGTCGAAGTTCTCGACACTGCTGGCAAGGAAATAGAAATGCACGAATTTGATGATGAGATCTACCGCACTGCGGAAGAACTCGGAATTGACATCAGTCGTCCAGAGCGTGGCTCTGATGATGACGACCGTGACCGCCGCCCGGCGCGCGCCTACTGATCCACTGACTCTAAGGAAAAGACACTCCCATGCTCGACGTAAATATGTTCGACCAGCTCCGTATTGGGCTGGCAACTGCAGAACAAATCCGCTTGTGGTCTAAAGGCGAAGTAAAAAAGCCTGAAACCATTAACTACCGCACACTGCGTCCTGAAAAGGACGGACTCTTTTGCGAAAAGATCTTCGGACCTACTCGTGACTGGGAGTGCTACTGCGGTAAGTACAAGCGTGTTCGCTTTAAGGGAATCATCTGTGAGCGATGTGGCGTTGAAGTCACACGTTCAAAAGTGCGTCGTGAGCGCATGGGTCACATTGAACTTGCTGCACCAGTCGTGCACATTTGGTACCTCCGCGGTACCCGTTCATGGCTTGCGTATCTTCTTGGTGGCCTCGAGCCAAAAGAAGAGTTGAAGGCAAAGCAACTTGAAAAAGTTATTTACTTCGCTGCGTACTTAGTTTCAACTGTTGATGCTGACAAGCGTCATGCTGATCACAAGCAACTCGAAGAGGATTACCTCGAAGAGTGTGAAGCAATCACCAAGGACCGCGAAAAGTCAATGAAGGCCAAGCTCAAAGAGCAAGAGGCTGAATTGAAGGCGATGGAGAAAGACGGCGCGAAAGAGTCGGACATCAAAGCTCGTCAGAAGATCATGGACAAAGAAGAGCAGTCACTTCGTGATCGCTTCGACAACGAAATGGATCTTGTCAAGCGCGCATGGGATGAATTCGCTTCATTGCACCCTCGCAAAATTATTGAAGATGAAGCGCTGTGGCGTGAAATCAAAGATCGTTATCAGGATTACTTCACCGGTGGAACTGGTGCAGATGCAATCAAGATGCTTATCGACTCCATCGAGTTTGATTCTGAAGAAGTCAAGATTCGTGACGCCATTGAAAATGGTCTGAAGGGTAAGCCTCTGTCTGCACAGCGCAAGCAGAAGGCAATCAAGCGCCTCAAGATCGTTGCATCGTTCAACCAACGTGATGAATCAGGTCGTCGGGTCAACAGCCCGAAGGCAATGATCCTTGATGTTGTTCCAGTTATTCCTCCAGACCTTCGTCCGATGGTTCAGTTGGAAGGTGGACGTTTCGCTACGTCAGACCTCAACGACTTGTACCGCCGTGTCATTAACCGCAACAACCGTTTGCGTCGTCTGCTTGATCTGGGTGCACCTGAAATCATCGTCAACAACGAAAAGCGCATGCTGCAAGAAGCAGTTGACGCATTGTTCGACAATGGTCGTCGTGGTCGTCCAGTCACCGGACCGGGTAACCGTCCATTGAAGTCATTGTCTGACATGTTGAAGGGTAAGCAAGGACGTTTCCGTCAGAACTTGCTCGGTAAGCGTGTTGACTACTCAGGTCGTTCAGTAATTGTTGCTGGTCCTACATTGCGTTTGCACCAGTGCGGAATTCCAAAACTTATGGGCCTTGAATTGTTCAAGCCATTCGTTATGAAGCGCCTGGTCGATCTTGAATTGGCTCAGAACATTAAGAGCGCAAAGCGCATGGTCGAGCGTCGGCGCCCGCAAGTGTGGGACGTTCTTGAAGACGTCATCAAAGAGCACCCAGTCATGTTGAACCGTGCTCCTACTTTGCACCGTCTTGGAATTCAGGCGTTCGAGCCAATCTTGGTTGAAGGTAAAGCCCTTCAAATTCACCCACTCGTGTGTACAGCATTCAACGCTGACTTCGACGGTGACCAGATGGCCATTCACTTGCCATTGTCAACTGAAGCACAGGCTGAAGCTCGTGTTCTTATGTTGTCAGCGAACAATATTTTGTCACCAGCATCTGGTCGTCCAATCGTTACTCCGTCACAGGACCTCATCATTGGTGGGTACTACCTCACTGAATCACGCGTTGGTGTGAAGGGTGAAGGTCGTTCGTTCGGTCGTCGTTGGGAAGTATTCCGCGCGCTCGATGAAAAATCTGTTGACATTCACGCACTCATCAATATGTATGACCGTGATGAAAACGGTAAGCGTGTTCCATTTACAACCACTCCTGGACGCTTGTTGTTCGAAGAGACTCTTCCTGCTGATTATCCAGCTCGATTCGGTCACATCGATTTCACAATCAAGAAGTCAGAGATGGGCGTCATTGTAGAGCGCTTGTCAGATCACTACGACAAGTCAATCATCGCCGACACTCTCGACTCAATGAAGGCAATTTGCTATCGCTATGCGTCGCAGTCAGGTCTTACCGTTTCTATTGAGGACGTAAAAACTCCTAAGTCGAAGCGCAAAATTCTTGATGAATACGAAAAGCAAGCAGACAAGGTTGAGAACCAGTTCCGTCGCGGAATCATCACTGATGGTGAGCGTCGTCAACAGGAAGTAACAATCTGGACCGATGCAACTGCAGAAGTTCAGGCAGCAATGGTTGAAGAATTCAAAGCTGACTTGTTCAACCCAATCGACATCATGGTCGGTTCTGGTGCTCGTGGAAACATGACCCAGATGCGTCAGATCGCAGGTATGCGCGGACTCGTATCAAACCCTCGTGGTGACATGATTCCTCGTCCTATCAAGAGCAACTTCCGTGAAGGTCTTGAAACACTTGAGTACTTCATTGCTACTCCTGGTGCACGTAAAGGTCTTGTTGACACCGCACTTCGTACTGCTGACTCTGGTTACCTCACACGTCGTCTCGTCGACGTTGCACAGGAACTCATTGTTCGTGAAGATGACTGCGGCACACGTCTTGGCCTTTGGGTTGAGAACGTAAAGGTTGATGCCGGCACAGTTCGTGGTTACCTCGAAACAAAGTTGTTTGGCCGCTCATTGCTGAACGATGTCACTCTTAGCGATGGCACTGTCATTCCAAAGAACACAATCGTTGGCGATATCGAGATGGAGCAGTTGCGTACTGACCCATCATTCGATCGCGTTCAGGTTCGTTCTGTTGTGTCATGTGACGCTGTACTTGGTGTTTGCGCACTCTGCTACGGCCGTTCACTTGCAACCGGAAAATCCATTGAACTCGGTGAAGCTGTTGGCGTTATCGCTGCACAGTCAATCGGCGAGCCAGGAACTCAGCTCACCATGCGTACATTCCATACTGGTGGTGTTGCAGGTAAAGACATCGCCGGCGGTTTGCCACGCGTTGTTGAATTGTTCGAGTCACGTACCCCAAAGGGTTCAGCACGTCTTGCAAAAGCAACTGGTGTTATTCGTATCGGTGAAGATGAAGGAAAGGGAATCCCCATCAATGTCATCGATGACAAGGGTGAAGAGCACCTCATTCTTCTTCCATCGGGAAGTCGTCCAAAAGTTAAAGATGGCCAGAACATTGAAGCTGGTCAGCCTGTAACTGATGGTCCATGGGATCCAAAAGAAATCATGGAAATCCTCGGAATTCGTAACACCCAGCAGTACCTCGTTGAAGAAGTACAGAAGGTGTATCGCGACCAAGGTGTAGCAATTCACGATAAGCACATCGAACTTATTGTTCGTCAGATGACTCGTCGTGTTGGTGTTCAAGAAACTGGTGACACCGGTTTCCTTCCTGGCGAGCGTGTTGATGCGAAGCGATTCCGCGACACAAACCGCGCCATGGTGGAAGCAGGAAAGCGCCCAGCAGAAGGTCGCCCTGAAATCATGGGAATCACCAAAGCTTCGCTTGCAACCGATTCATGGTTGTCAGCAGCATCATTCCAGGAAACAACTCGCGTTCTTACCGAAGCTGCTATCGACGGTCGCGCCGACAGCCTCATTGGTCTGAAGGAAAACATCATCATCGGCAAGCTCATTCCAGCCGGAACAGGCATGGAGCGTTACCGCTTCTTCGATGTTGATGCACCTGACTACCAGCCAATGGAATACTTCTCAAGTGACGAAGCTGATCCAGCTGCGTACTTGGCAGGTCTCCAGGGCACATTTGTTGCCGAAGAAGATGCTTTTGAGGACCTTGCCGTCGAAGACGCAATCCTTGACAGCATTGCTGCCCAGACTCCAGATGTGGTCGAAGTAGCTGAAGTCGTTGCGGAGGTTGAGCCAGAGCCAGCAGGGGATGCCCCTTCTGACTCGGTTTCGTCCGAGCAAGAGCCCCCAGAATCGTCGGCAGTGTGAACCAGTGGCGGGTTGCCACTGGGGAACATACGCCCCTAGCCTTACAAGGTCTTGATGGCCTTGCGGCGGCTCAGAACAATTGTGTTCTGAACGTCGGTCACCAACTCAATTTTTCTAGCAAGAGGTAGATCCGTGCCCACAATTCAGCAGTTGATCCGTCAGGGTCGCAGCACGAAAACAACAAAGACAAAGACACCAGCGCTTAAGGGTTCACCTCAGCGTCGCGGTGTGTGCACCCGCGTTTTCACCACCACTCCAAAGAAGCCAAACTCGGCTCTTCGTAAGGTGGCACGTGTTCGTCTCACCAGTGGCGTTGAAATCACCGCGTACATTCCAGGCGAGGGTCACAACCTGCAAGAGCACAGCATCGTGCTTGTTCGTGGTGGTCGTGTTCGCGACCTTCCAGGTGTTCGTTACAAAATCATTCGCGGCGCACTCGATGCTGCCGGTGTAAAAAATCGCAAGCAATCACGCAGCCGCTACGGCGCAAAGCGCGAGAAGTAAAAAGGAACCGTCATGCCACGTAAGGGCCCCGCACAACGTCGCGATCTCGTCGCCGATCCCATCTACCGTTCGCTTGTCGTAACACAGCTCACCAACAAGGTGATGTTGCACGGCAAGAAGAGCATCGCTGAAAAGATTGTGTACGACGCAATGCTTCTCATTGAGAAGAAGACTTCAGAAGAGCCGCTCTCCACAGTGAAGCGCGCAATCGAAAATGTAAAGCCACCACTCGAGGTTCGTAGTCGCCGTGTTGGTGGAGCTACATACCAAGTTCCTGTTGAAGTAAAGCCTCGTCGTGCTTCAACTCTTGCAATCCGTTGGATCGTTGATTACTCACGTTCACGTCGCGAAAAGACCATGTCTGAATGCCTCGCGAATGAATTGATGGACGCAGCTAATGGTCTTGGCGCCGCTATGAAAAAGCGTGACGACATGCAAAAGATGGCTGAGTCGAACAAGGCTTTCGCGCACTACCGCTGGTAGTTACGCACCCCCACAACCGATTAATCACAAGAGCGCACCGCCAGTTTCACTGAGGTGCGCTCCTGTATCTAATAACTCTTTATCCCTACTGACCCCCGCAAGAACAAGGTGAACTCAAATGGCCAAGCGTGCATATCCACTCGACCGCACTCGCAACATCGGCATCATGGCCCACATCGATGCTGGTAAAACAACAACTACAGAGCGCATCCTTTTCTACACAGGTAAGAGCTACAAGATCGGTGAAGTGCACGACGGTGCAGCAACCATGGACCATATGGCTCAAGAGCAAGAGCGTGGTATCACCATTACTTCTGCTGCGACCACATGCATCTGGGACGACCACCGCATCAACATCATCGACACACCAGGGCACGTTGACTTCACCATTGAAGTAGAGCGTTCGCTGCGCGTGCTTGACGGTGCTGTCACCGTATTCGACTCTGTTGCTGGTGTTGAGCCACAAACAGAAACAGTGTGGCGTCAGGCCAACAAGTACAAAGTTCCTCGTATGTGCTTCATCAACAAGATGGACCGTATCGGTGCAAACTTCTACCGCACAGTTGACATGGTGAAGGAACGCCTTCAAGCAGTTCCTGCAGTCATTCAAATTCCAGTCGGTGCTGGTGGACCAGAATCAAACAAGCCGTTCATTGGTCTTATCGACATCGTGAAGATGAAAGCTCTTATTTGGCAAGACGAAGAACTCGGCGCCAAGTGGGACGAAGTAGATATTCCTGCAGACCAGATCGATGAAGCAAATCAATACCGTGCAGAACTTCTTGAAGTTATTGCCGGCTCTGATGATGAGTTCATGGAAAAGTATCTTGCGAACGAAGACATCACTCAAGATGACATCAAGAAGGCATTACGTGCCGGAACTCTTGCATTTGACTTCGTACCAATTCTTTGTGGTTCAGCATTCAAGAACAAAGGCGTTCAGCCAATGCTTGATGCTGTTATCGACTTCTTGCCAAGCCCGCTTGACATTCAGGCAGCTACAGGCACGAACGCAAAGGGCGACGAAGAACTCACACGTCCTGCAGACGAGAACGGCCCGTTCGCTGCACTCGCATTCAAGATCGTTGCTGACCCATTCGGCAAGCTCACATACTTCCGTGTGTACTCAGGCACCATCAACAAGGGTGACGAGGTGTACAACAGCACCAAGGAGCGCAAAGAGCGCCTTGGTCGTATTTTGTTGATGCACGCAAACCAGCGTGAAGACCTTGATGTTGCAATGGCCGGAGACATCGTTGCCGGACTTGGTTTCAAAGAAACCACAACTGGTGACACTCTGTGTGACCGCAACAACCTCATCATTCTTGAGCGCATGGAATTCCCAGAGCCAGTTATCCACGTTGCTATCGAACCAAAGACAAAGGACGACCAAGACAAACTTGGTAAGGCCTTGAAGTCATTGTCAGACGAAGACCCAACGTTCCGCGTTCGTACAGACGAAGAAACAAACCAGACAGTTATCTCCGGAATGGGTGAGCTTCACCTTGAAATCCTTGTTGACCGTATGCAGCGTGAATTCAACGTTGATGCAACAGTTGGTAAGCCACAAGTTGCATACCGCGAGACAATTACAAAGACCGTTGAGTCTGTTGAATATCGCCACATCAAGCAGTCCGGTGGTTCTGGTCAGTTCGCAGTTGTAAAGATCACTGTCGAGCCAACAGGTCCTGGAAGCGGATACGAATTCGTTGACAAGGTCACTGGTGGACGTATTCCTCGTGAATACATCCAGCCAACAAACCAAGGAATCCAAGCAGCCCTCGACAACGGTGTTCTTGCCGGTTACCCCACAGTGGACGTTCGCGTCAGTTTGGTGGATGGCCAGTACCACGACGTTGACTCAAGCGAAATGGCCTTCAAGATTGCCGGTCAAATGGCCTTCAAGAAAGCCGCTGAAGCAGCCCGCCCCGTCCTCCTCGAACCCATCATGGGCGTTGAAGTTGTTACTCCAGACGAGTACATGGGCGATGTTATGGGAGACCTCAGCAGCCGTCGCGGACGTATCGAAGGCATGGAAGCCCGCGGAAACACCCAAGTGGTGCGTTCACAGGTTCCGCTTTCCGAGATGTTTGGATACAGTACAGACCTTCGGTCACGCACCCAGGGGCGTGCCACCTACACGATGCAGTTCCACTCGTACCAGCAGGTACCTGAGGTAATCGCAACCGAGATCGTGAAGCGTGTCCGCGGCGAATAGCCAAAGACCTTCTTCATAGAACATTGACAACCCACCTACACCAACACCGAAACGGAATCAGTCATGAGCAAAGCAAAGTTTGAGCGTAATAAGCCACACGTAAACATCGGAACCATGGGTCATATTGACCATGGTAAAACCACATTGACCGCAGCGATTTCAAAGACGTTGGCTGATCGTGGGTTGGCTCAGTACACGCCGTTTGATCAGATTGACAAAGCACCTGAAGAAAAAGCTCGTGGTATCACGATCTCTATTGCTCATATTGAGTACGAAACAGAGAATCGTCACTATGCACACGTTGACATGCCAGGTCACGCTGACTACATCAAGAACATGATCACCGGTGCAGCTCAGGTTGATGGTGCCATTTTGGTGGTTGCTGCAACTGATGGTCCAATGCCTCAGACTCGTGAGCACGTGTTGCTCGCTCGCCAAGTTGGTGTTCCATACATTGTTGTTGCGTTGAACAAAACAGACATGGTTGAAGACGAAGAACTTCTTGAACTTGTTGAGATGGAAGTTCGTGACTTGTTGAATGAGCAGGGTTTCCCTGGTGACACGTGCCCAGTTGTTCGTGTGTCAGCTTTGAAAGCTCTTGAAGGCGATCCTGTGTGGCAAGAAAAGATCATGGAGCTTATGGCTGCATGTGATGCTTCTGTTCCTCAGCCTGTTCGTGAGCTTGATAAGCCTTTCCTTATGCCTATTGAAGACGTGTTCACTATCACTGGTCGTGGAACTGTTGTTACTGGCAAGGTTGAGCAGGGTCGTGTTCATACCGGCGATGAAATCGAAATTGTTGGTTTGCGTGATACGCAAAAGACAACATGTACTGGTGTTGAAATGTTCCGCAAGTTGCTTGATGAAGGCGAAGCGGGAGACAACATTGGTGCTCTTCTTCGTGGAACTAAGAAAGAAGATGTTGAGCGTGGTCAGGTGTTGTGTGCTCCTGGTTCAATTACGCCGCATACCAATTTCGAAGGTGCTGTGTATGTGTTGAAGAAAGAAGAGGGTGGCCGTCATAAGCCGTTCTTTAATAACTATCGCCCACAGTTTTTCTTCCGTACTACTGACGTGACTGGAACTGTTCAGTTGCCTGCTGGTACTGAAATGGTGATGCCTGGTGACAATGTCAACATGACTGTTGAGTTGGGTAAGCCAATTGCTATGGACGAAGGTCTTCGTTTCGCTATTCGTGAAGGTGGCCGTACTGTCGGTGCTGGCCAAGTCACAAAGATTTTGAAGTAGATCAAGATGGCAAGCAACAGCATCCGTATCCGCCTCAAGGCATTCGATCACGACATCATTGATAAGTCGACGCGAATGATTGTTGAAACAGTGCTTCGCACAAATGCAAAAATCCGTGGGCCAATTCCATTGCCTACTGACAAGCATCGTTTCACCGTTATTCGTGGACCCCACATTGACAAGGACTCACGCGAGCACTTCGAGATGCGTATCCACAAGCGCCTTATCGACATTGTCGAGCCAAACAGCAAGACAATCGATTCGCTTCAGCGCATCGAATTGCCAGCTGGCGTTGATATCGAGATCAAAATCCAGGGATAACTTTCCCGGACAATTCATTGTCTTTCAAAAGGCACGACCCACTGGGTCGTGCCTTTTGCTTTTCTTACGAAATTCTTGCGATTCCTGCTGCAGGTTCTCAACCAATTTGGGTAGATACTGAAGGCATGAGTTTTGATTCCCATTGGGCCAATACACCTCCAGCAGCTCCCGCCACACGCCCCCGCGGTAATCGGGTAATTGCACTTCTGTTAGTTCTCGCTATGTCTCTCGGCGGCGGCGTTATCGGTGGACTCATCGGCGCTAATTCGTCGAGTAGTTCATCAAATGGAGGGCCGCTCGTAACGGCAGCTCCTATCAAGCCAGAAAACATTGGCAAGACAGATATCGCTCGTGCTGCAGCAACTATTGCCCCAAGTATTGTCACCATTGACAGTCTCTCTGGAACGGGTGAATCAGTTGGCACTGGCATCATCGTCACAAGTGACGGAGAAATTCTCACTAACAATCATGTTGTTGAAGGCTCCACCAGTGTTCGTGTTCGATTGAACGGAACAACCGCACCCATCATGGCCAAAGTTCTTGCAACAGATGCCGGCAACGACTTGGCATTAATCAAGTTGGTTAGTGCCGCTGGGCTTACTGCAGCAACGTTTGCTGATCCTAAGAGCATTGCGGTTGGGGACCCTGTTGTGGCTGTTGGCTACGCACTCGCTCTTGATGGTGGCCCAAGTGTCACCGCAGGAATTGTTTCGGCTCTTAACAGAACTCTGACTGATAGCAGTGGCGCATTGAATGGTCTCATTCAAACTGACGCCGCTATTTCTTCTGGTAACTCCGGAGGTCCACTCATTAACTTGAATGGCCAAGTCGTGGGTATCAACACTGCAGTGGCAAATAGCAGTAGCGGTACCGCAGCGAACAATATTGGTTTTGCAATTGGTGTGGCAGAAGTACAACGAGTTTCTGCACTACTGCGCGCTGATGCCGGCGGTGAAGTTCGAGCGCAGGGTTACCTCGGTATTTCACTCAGCGATCGTAAAGACGGCGGCGCTGGTGCAGTTGTATCTGAAGTGCAAGCTGATTCTCCTGCTGACAAGGCTGGCCTAAAGGTAAATGACAACGTTTTACAAATCAATGGACAAGCGATAACGGGTCAAGGCGCACTCATTGCAATAGTTCGCGACTCTGCTCCTGGTGATGTGATCAAAATCAAAGTAGATCGAGACGGCGTTACTAAGGATCTCACAGCGACATTGGTCGCTCGTCCGAAAGAATAAGAAAAGGGCGCGTTACAGCGCGATAAGTGGAAATCGAATCTCATCGAGTTCATCCCCGTTGTTCAAACTCTGTGGTTCGAATGGTGGGGATGTTCACTAGAGCCACACGTGAATCGTGCGTCTGATTTCCCGTCTAATGTTTCAATCATGGATCATCTCGATGCGCATCTCGGAGGACAACGTCCGTTTGGTTTGAACTATTGGCCATTGCCAGAGGACGCTCCGCCAGTTGATATTCCACGTGAGTCAATTCGCTTGGTCACGCCTGATGGGGCATTGGTGCGTGGACTGTTGTGGACACCTCCAAACGGCAAATGGAAAACAGCTGTGATCTTGTCGCACCCTCGCGGCGATTTCAGCGTGCATTATGCATGCCCACTATTAGCTGCAGCAGGTTATGCAGTGTTTGGTTTTTCTACTCGGTATCTCAATAACGACACGGATTGTTTGCACGAGAACTGCATCATCGATGTCAAGGTTGCTCACGATGAAATGAAACGTCGTGGTGCAGAGTCGGTCATCTTGCTCGGCAACTCTGGCGGCGGGTCACTCATGGCAATGGCTCATGCTGAATTGGGAATCGGAGATGGATGGGTGGGCATGGCTGCTCATCCCGGCGAAGGCGTGTTTATGTTGCAAGTCATCGATCCGTCGGTCGCTGATGAAAACGACCCGTTCAGCCGAGTGCCCGAACTTGATATGTACAACCCAGACAACGGGTGGCGTCCATGGCCAGAACCAAGTTCATACGACCTCGACTGGCTAGCTAAATATCGAGCAGCCCAGCGGGCTCGCGTGGCCAGAATCGACGCCATCGCCAAACAGGCCATTGCCGACGCTGAGGCGGCAGGAACAGCCCTCAAGGAAATTCACAAAGACACAAACTTAGAGATGTGGCGCGAACAGCGGGCCCGACGAGTCTTCTCGAAATATCACACGATTTACCGAACTTTGGCTAATCCGGTCTATCTCGACCTGTCATTAGAGCCAGATGAGCGCCCGATGGGGTCACTTTTCGCCTTTCCAGACCCATTTGAGGCTAACTATGGCCGTGGCGGGCTGGCTCGCACGATGACCTCTCGGGGCTGGCTCAGTACCTGGTCGGGCCTCTCAAGCCCCGCCAAACTGGCCGACACCATGCCCCATATCAAGGTTCCGACCCTGCTGTTACACCCCACGGCGGACACAGAAATCCGTATTAGGGAAGCAAAAGAGATCGTGGCTGCCTCGGGGGCGGCCGACTCCACCTATGTAGAAATGAAGGGCGCGCCTCATTATTTGGAGGGTCATCGCATCGAAGCTCTCGAAATCGTGGCCGACTGGATTGAGAAGCGTTTCCCTCGGTAAATCACTCGGTGGTTCCCATGTGGATTAGCCAAATCTCCCGATAGCGTTCCTAGTCCGTGCGATTCGGGTATTAACCCGAAAAGCTAGATCGACCGTCGAAGACACAAAAAATAATCGACGTCCGTGAAGGCCACAACGCTGCAAAGCAGAGTGGAACCACACGGCAACACCCAGACACGTGCTCCGTTAACAGAAATGTTCTCGGAGCATTTGCGTGAATAACCAAACGAGAAAAAGGGTTGCCGCCATGGCACAAAAAGCGATCGTCGGCGAAAAAGTCGGCATGACACAAGTGTGGGGAGATGACCAGCGAGTCATCCCAGTCACAGTGCTGCGCGTAGAGCCAGTACGTGTTGTCCAGGTTAAAACAAATGACCGCGACGGATACACCGCGTTACAAGTTACATACGGACACAAGAGTGCCACCAAGCTCAGCAAGCCTGAGCAAGGACACTTTGCGTCAGCAAACGTCGAAGCGGGCCGCCGCCTCGTCGAACTACGCCTCGACTCTGTCGATGGCTTCGTTGTCGGACAAGAGATCGCTGCTGATCTTCTTGCACCGGGCGAAATAGTCGACGTCACAGCGGTTAGCCGAGGTAAAGGTTTTGCTGGTGGTATGAAGCGTCACAACTTCAGCGGCCAGGGTGCAAGCCACGGTAACCATAAGCACCATCGTGCTCCTGGTTCCATCGGTTCATGCTCATTCCCGGGTCGTGTATTCAAAGGTCTCCGAATGGCTGGCCACATGGGTCACGAGCAAGTCACCACTCTCAATCTTGAAGTAGTGCAAAGCGATCCAGAGCGCGGCCTCCTTCTGATTAAGGGTTCTATTCCTGGCCCGAACGGTGGCGTTGTCATCGTACGTAACGCAGTGAAGGCGAAGTAATTCCGATGGCATCAATCGCAGTTAAGAATTCATCAGGCAAAGCAGCTGGCAACGTTGATGTTGCAGACGAACTGTTTGCAGTAGAACCAAACGTTCCAGTGATGCACCAAGTTGTTACAGCACAACTTGCAGGTCGTCGCGCCGGAACACAAAGCACAAAAACTCGTGCTGAAGTTTCTGGTACAGGTAAGAAGCCGTTCAACCAAAAGGGAACTGGTGGAGCCCGTCAGGGTTCAACTCGCGCTCCTCATTTCAAGGGTGGCGGTATCGCTCACGGACCAAAGCCTCGTTCGTACGCACAACGCACACCTCGCAAAATGATTCGTCTTGCTCTTGCATCTGCTTTGTCAGATCGCAACAGCTCAGGCCACGTCGTTGTTATCGAGTCGTGGGGCCTTACAGCTCCAAGCACAAAAGATGCACTCAAGGCACTCACCGCTCTTGGCGTTGAAGGTCGCGTCATGGTTGTTGTTTCTCCGTCAGAAGAAGTTGCAATCAAGAGCTTCCGCAATGTTCCCGAAGTGCAACTCACACTTGTTGGTGAACTCAATGCATACGACGTTTTGTGCAACGACTGGATTGTCTTTTCAAAAGACAGTCTGCCCATCGCAAAGGAAGCCAAGTAATGAAAGATCCACGCGACATCATTCTTAAGCCTGTTGTCTCTGAAAAGAGCTACGCGCTTATGGAATCAGATGTGTACACGTTTCAAGTAGCAGTTGATGCTTCTAAGCCCGAGATCCACGATGCCATCGAGGCAATCTGGGGCGTCAAAGTACTCAAGGTCAACACACTCAATCGCAAGGGCAAGTTCCAGCGCACACGTAACTCCAACCGAATCGGTCAGCGTCCGCACACCAAGCGGGCCATAGTCACCCTTGCTGCGGGAAGCAAAATCCCGTTGTTCGAAAGCTGAAATAATCATGGCAATTCGCAAGCGCAAACCAACTAGTCCCGGACGTCGTTTCCAGACAGTCTCTGATTTCTCAGAGATCACAAAGACGACGCCTGAAAAGACTCTCCTCTCTTCAAAGTCAAACACCGGCGGACGTAACGTCTACGGTCGCAAGACTTCACGTCACCGCGGTGGTGCACATAAGCGCCAATACCGCATCATTGACTTCAAGCGCATCAAAGATGGCATGCCTGCAAAGGTTGCATCTATTGAGTACGACCCGAACCGTACGTGCCGCATCGCACTTCTTCATTACATGGACGGAACAAAGGCATACATCCTTGCTCCTAAGGGTCTCGAAGTAGGCATGCGCGTCGAAAGCGGACACGGTGCAGACATCAAGCCAGGAAATGCAATGCAATTGCGTTACATCCCTGTCGGAACTGTTGTGCACAACGTTGAACTTCGTCCTGGTCAAGGCGGAAAGATTGCTCGCTCTGCCGGAATGTCAATTCAAGTTGTCGCTAAAGAAGGCGACTTCGCAACATTGCGTCTTCCTTCTACTGAAATGCGTCGAGTTCTTCTTGATTGCCGCGCCACCGTTGGTGAAGTTGGTAACTCAGAACACGAACTCGTCAAGATCGGTAAGGCCGGACGTAACCGTTGGAAGGGCGTTCGCCCACAAACTCGTGGTGTTGCCATGAACCCTGTCGACCACCCACTCGGTGGTGGTGAAGGTAAGACCTCTGGTGGTCGTCCTCCTGTATCCCCTTGGGGTAAGCCAGAAGGCCGCACACGTAACAAAAACAAGCCATCTCAATCACTCATCGTTCGTCGGCGTCGTGCCGGAAAGGGTCGGAGGTAACTCATGTCTCGTAGCCTCAAAAAGGGTCCGTTTGTTGACGACCACTTGCTCAAGAAAGTTGACGCCGCAGTTACTGCCGGTGATCACAAAGTCATCAAGACATGGTCGCGTCGCTCAACCATCGTTCCCGACATGGTGGGTCTCACCATTGCCGTGCACGACGGTCGCAAGCACGTCCCTGTGTATTGCACAGAGTCAATGGTTGGCCACAAGCTTGGTGAGTTCTCACCAACTCGTACTTTCCGCTTCCACGCTGGACAAGAAAAGAACACAAGGAAGTAGTCATGACCGGTCCAAAGCTCAATGAAGCCAACCGCGTCGCCGGTTCAAAAAGTGGAAGCCGCGCAAGCGCTCGCTACCACCGTTCATCTGCATCGAAAGTGCGCGTCGTTCTGAACCTTGTTCGTAACCAAGACGTTCGCACTGCAGACCAAATCTTGCAGTTCACAGATCGTGAAGCTGCACGTGTTGTTCGCAAGGTTCTTGCATCTGCTGTTGCAAATGCTGTTACCAACGACAATCTTGACGCTGACGAATTGTTCATTAAAGCATGCTTCGCAGATGAGGGTCCAACGCTCAAGCGTTTCCGTCCTCGTGCAAAGGGACGTGCCGGAGCAATCTTGAAGCGCACATGCCACATCACACTCATTGTTGATCGCATGAGCGATTCACAACTTGCAGTGATAGAAGCAAAGACAATGGCAAAGGGTGCACCTTCCAACAACCGTCGCGCACGTGTTGCTGCAAGCCGCAAGGAAGCACCTGCTGTCGAACAAGAGATCGTTGCCGACGACCAAGTCGTCGACACCACCACCACTGAAGAAGCAGGCAACTGATGGGTCAGAAGATCAATCCATACGGGTTCAGACTCGGCATCACCACAGACTGGAAGAGCCGCTGGTTCAGCGAGCGCGAATACAAGGACTATCTCACAGAGGATTGGAAAATCCGTGAGTACCTTATGAAGACGCTCGAAGATGCAGCAGTTAGCCGTGTCGAAGTAGAGCGCACCCGTGACAAGCTTCGTATCGACGTTCACACCGCGCGTCCCGGAATTGTTATCGGTCGTAAAGGTGCAAAGGCAGACGAACTTCGTACCGGCCTTGCAAAGATCACTGGTAACAATCGCCTGCAACTCAACATTGTTGAGATCAAGCAAGCAGAACTTGATGCTGCGCTCATCGCACAAGGCGTTGCTGACCAATTGGTTAACCGCATCGCTTTCCGTCGCGCTATGAAGCGTGCAGTTCAGAACGCGCAAAAGTTTGGTGCACTTGGTATTCGTGTTCAGTGTTCAGGCCGCCTTGGTGGTGCTGAAATGAGCCGCACAGAGTGGTACCGCGAAGGACGCGTTCCTTTGCATACACTTCGTGCAGACATCGACTACGGATTCCGCGAAGCGCGTACCAGTTCTGGTCGCGTTGGCGTAAAGGTGTGGCTCTACAAGGGTGACATCCTTCCGTACAAGAGCACATCGCAAGACAAGATTTCTCGTGAAGCAGCAATGGCTGTTGGCGAAACTTCCGGACAAACTGTTCCAGAAGCAGCAGCAGCACGCAAAGTTGTTTCATCGGGTGGCCCACGTGGCGCCGTTGAAACTGCAGAGCCAGAAATCCAGCCACTCGTTAAGCCTGCTGATCCTGAGTTCGAGCGATTGCTTGAAGAGGAAGAAGCAATCGAGCGTCGTATGCACGATTCGCATGAGACACCAAAACTTCGTGGGGAGGGCTGATCATGTTGATGCCTCGTAAAGTAAAACACCGTAAGCAGATGCGCGGTCGTATGACCGGTGTATCAAAGGGTGGAAACGCTCTTGCATTTGGTGAGTTCGGTATCCAAGCTCTTGAACCAGGTTGGATCAGCGCTCGTCAAATCGAAGCTGCTCGTATTGCAATGACTCGTCACATTAAGCGCGGCGGAAAAGTATGGATCAACATCTTTCCTGACAAGCCAGTGACAAAGAAGCCAGCAGAAACCCGCATGGGTTCCGGCAAAGGTAACCCAGAGTTTTGGGTTGCAGTTGTAAAGCCTGGTCGCATTCTGTTCGAGTTGTCATACCCAAGCGCTGATGTTGCGCGTGCCGCTCTCGAGCGCGCCGTACAAAAGCTCCCGATCAAGGCTCGCGTCATTTCACGCGACGAGCCAATCTGATAGGACAGTAAAAAAATGGCACATTCAATTACCGACCTTCGTGACATGGATCTCGCAGCCCTCGTGGCCGAGCTCCGTGCATGTAAACAAGAAGCCCTTAACCTGCGATTTCGCAACGCAACAGGCCAACTCGACAAGCATGACGAGTTGGGCAAAGTACGTCGTCAAATCGCCCGCATCAATACCCTCATCCGTCAGCGCGAAATCGTTGCCGCTGAGGCAGCCGGGAAGTGAGTAGTCACATGGCAGAAGAAAATAACACCGAAGAGCGCAACGCACGCAAGGTTCGCGAAGGAATGGTCGTCTCCAACAAGATGAACCAAACCGCAGTGATCGCCATTGTCGAGCGTGTTGCTCACCATAAGTACAGCAAGATGGTCGTTCGTACCAAGAAGCTCTACGCACACGACGCAACCAACGATGTCAACATCGGTGACCGCGTTCGCGTTATGGAAATCCGTCCAATGTCAAAGCTCAAGCGCTGGCGCATCATCGAAGTTCTGGAGCGTGCAAAGTGATTCAGCAAGAGTCTCGTCTCCGCGTTGCCGATAACAGTGGCGCAAAAGAAGTGTTGTGCATCAAGGTTCTTGGTGGAACACGTCGTCGCTACGCATCAATTGGTGATGTTTTCATCGCCACTGTAAAAGACGCCATTCCAGGCGCCGCAGTGAAAAAAGGTGAAGTAGTTCGTTGTGTTGTTGTTCGTGTGAAGAAGGAAAAGCGTCGTCCAGACGGCAGCTACATCCGCTTCGACGAAAATGCAGCTGTTCTTATCAAAGAAGATCTCACGCCTCGTGGCACCCGTATTTTCGGACCAGTTGGCCGCGAATTGCGTGACAAGAAATTTATGCGAATCGTCTCGCTCGCACCGGAGGTGCTCTAGTCATGAAGTTCCGTAAAGGTGACACAGTTCAGCTCATCGCTGGCAAAGAAGCTGGTTCTCAAGGTGAGATCATCGAAGTTCGTCCAAAAGACAACCAAGTGATCGTTGAAGGCCGCAATCTTGCAAAGCGCCACACCAAGGCTCGCAGTGCAAACCAAAAAGCCGACATCATCGAAAAGCCAATGCCAATCGATGCATCAAACGTGATGCTCGTAGTCAAGGGCAAGCCAACACGTGTTGGTTACAAGATCAAAGACGACGGCACCAAGGTGCGCGTTGCGAAAAAGACAGGAGACGAAGTCTGATGGCTACTACCGCTACTTCTCCACGCCTGAAGGTTCGTTACGAAGCTGAGATCAAGCAGGCTCTGCTTACTCAACTTGGTCTTGCGAATCCAATGCAGGTTCCAAAGCTTGAAAAGATTGTCGTCAACATGGGTGTAGGTCGTGCTACTCAGCAGCCTTCACTTCTTGATGGTGCAGTTTCTGACCTCACAGCATTGTCCGGTCAAAAGCCACTCGTCACTAAGTCACGTGACGCAATCGCAAACTTCAAACTGCGTGAAGACCAAGCAATTGGTTGCAAAGTCACCTTGCGTGGCGACCGCATGTGGGAATTCTTCGATCGTTTGCTTTCCATCGCAATTCCTCGTATCCGCGACTTCCGCGGATTGCCAGTGAACTCATGGGATGGCCGCGGCAACTACACATTTGGTCTTTCAGATCAGATCGTGTTCCCAGAAATTGATTACGACAAGATCGATGCCACTCGTGGCATGGACATCACAATTGTCACAACAGCAGTCAGCAATGAGCAGGGCCGTGCCCTTCTCGATGCATTCGGTTTTCCCTTCAAGCGTGGCAACGAGGGTGGACCCCCCGCACGTAAGAAGCCAAAGGGTCGCGGTCCTGTCCGCGGCGGCAAGAGGAAGTAGGTAGGTCATGGCCAAGATTTCACAAATCAATAAAGCAAATGCAAAGCCCAAGTTCAAGGTGCGTGGTTACACACGTTGCCGCAAGTGTGGACGCGCTCGTTCGGTGTACCGCAAATTTGGACTGTGCCGTATTTGTCTTCGAGAAATGGTTCACGCCGGAGAAATTCCAGGCGTCACTAAGGCGAGCTGGTAGGTACCAATCATGATGACCGATCCAATCGCAGACATGCTCACACGCATCCGCAACGCAAACACTGCGTTGCACGAAGCAGTAGTGATGCCATCGTCGAAGCAAAAAGTTGCTCTCGCTGAAATCCTTAAAAAAGAGGGTTACATCAATAGCTACGCCGTTGCACCTTCTACAAAAGGTCCAGGCAATCAACTCACCGTTCAAATGAAATATTCAAATGATCGCCATCGCACCATCAAGGGTCTGACACGTGTGTCAACTCCTGGTCTTCGCGTGTATCGCAATTCAACTCAAGTGCCTCGCGTACTTGGTGGTCTTGGTGTCGCAGTTCTATCCACTAGCCAAGGTCTTATGACCGACCGTGAAGCGCGCAAGCGCAAGGTCGGCGGCGAAGTCCTGTGCTTCGTGTGGTGAGCCTGGGACGAAAGTAGGAAACGAATATGTCACGAATTGGTAAAGCTCCCATCACCGTTCCATCCGGCGTCGATGTCACCATTGCTGGTCGCACCGTCACCGTAAAAGGTCCAAAGGGAACACTCGCACGCGATATTCCTGGTGAAATTGTTGTCCGTAAAGAAGACACCACCATCTTTGTTGAGCGTCCAAACGACGAGCGTCAGAACCGTGCACTCCACGGTTTGTCACGCACACTCGTGAACAACATGGTCTTGGGTGTCACTGAAGGTTTTGCAAAAGAACTTGAAATCGTTGGCGTGGGTTACCGCGCTGAAGCACAGGGCGCAAACTTGCGTCTTGCACTTGGTTTCTCTCACCCTGTCATCGTGCCAGCACCTGAAGGAATCTCTTTTGAGATTCCTGTGCAGACACGAGTCATTGTGAAGGGCATCGACAAAGAACTTGTCGGTCAAGTTGCAGCAAACATTCGTTCAATCCGTAAGCCAGAGCCATACAAGGGCAAAGGCGTGCGTTATCTCAATGAGCACATTCTCCGTAAGGCCGGCAAGACCGGCAAGAAGTGATTCGGTAGTAAGGATTCACCATGGCAAATCTCTCAAGCATTCGTCGCGAGTCACGACTTCGTCGTCATCGTCGTGTACGCAAAAAAATCTTCGGCACAGCAGCACGTCCGCGTCTTGCCGTGCATCGCACAAACAAGCACTTCAGCATGCAACTCATCGATGATGATCTCGGTCACACAATCGCTGCAGCATCATCTGTTGAAGGCGACCTTCGCAGCGCAAGCGGCGCAACAGTTGCCGCAGCTACAAAAGTCGGACAATTAATCGCACAACGCGCCAAGGCAGCCGGAATCTCAACGGTCGTTTATGACCGCGGTGGTTACGCATACCACGGCCGTGTTGCCGCAGCAGCGCAAGCAGCTCGTGACGCAGGACTGGAGTTCTAATGAGTAACTCATACTCAAACAACGCAAATCCATCAACACCCCCAGAGCCAGGCGCACTTCGTGAATCACGCGTGATTCACATCAACCGTGTTGCAAAGGTTGTTAAGGGCGGACGTCGTTTCTCATTCACAGCACTTGTTGTTGTGGGCGATGGCAACGGTCGTGTTGGTCTCGGATACGGAAAGGCAAAGGAAGTTCCTTTGGCAATCCAAAAAGGTACTGAAGAAGCAAAGAAGAGCATGTTCGATGTTGCGCTTGCCGGCACAACAATCATTCACCCAATTCTCGGAATCTCCGGAGCTGGTCGCGTTCTTTTGAAGCCTGCTGCTCCTGGTACTGGTGTTATCGCCGGTGGTGCTGCTCGAATCATTCTTGAAGAAGCTGGTGTGCACGACGTGCTCGCTAAGTCACTTGGTTCTGCGAACGCAATCAACGTTGCTCGCGCAACCATTGATGGTCTTCGTGAACTACAGCGTCCTGATGAAGTAGCAAAGCGTCGCGGCATTCCTGCCGAGACATTTGTTCCAAAGGGACTACTGAAGGCATACAACGAGCGCAAGAAAGCACTCGCTGCTGGAGAGGCACATTAATCATGGCTGAGAAAACTCTTACCGTTACGTTGAAGCGTTCAAAGATTGGCGCAAAGCCAAAATCTGTTGGCACGCTTCGCGCACTCGGTCTCACCAAAATTGGTGACACCAACACTCTTCCGGATCGTCCAGAAATTCGCGGCATGATTGCCCGAGTTCCTCACCTCATTGAAGTCAAGGAGAACAACTGATCATGCGCGTCGATGAACTTGCACCAGCACCAGGAAGTAACCACCGCGCAAAGCGCAAAGGTCGTGGTACCGGCGGTAAGGGCGGTAAAACTGCCGGCCGTGGTACTAAAGGTCAGAACGCTCGTGGTCGCGGCAAGGTAGCTCGCGGTTTCGAAGGTGGTCAGACACCAATGAGCCAGCGTCTTCCAAAGTTGAAGGGCTTCAATAACCCATTCCGCGTGGAGTATTACGCCGTCAACCTTGATGCACTGACTGATATTGGTCTTGCAGAAGTCACTCCTGAAATCCTTATGGCAAAGGGTGTGGCTCACAAGGGAACATTGGTCAAGGTTCTTGGCCGCGGCACATTGTCGATCCCAGTCAAGGTTTCTGCTCACGCAGTCTCGAAGTCAGCGGAAGCTGCCATTCTTGCTGCAGGTGGTTCTGTGACTATTCTGCCTTTGCCACACAAAATCCGTCCTCCGGCTAAGGGCAACCAGTTCACCAACCGCTAACCGTCGTCGCAGCAGATTCTGCTCGATGTCGATAAGGAGTACTACGTGTTTTCTAACCTGAAGAACATCTTCAAGGTAGAAGATCTTCGCAAGAAGGTGTTTTTTACCCTTCTTATGATCATGGTCTATCGGTTTGGCTCGTCCCTTCGCGTACCTGGTATTGATGCAAGTGCTGTTGCGCAATTGCGTGAAGCATCGAAATCACAAGGTGCTCTCGGGTTCTTGAACCTTTTCTCTGGTGGAGCCTTCGGGTCCTTCTCGATTTTTGCGCTCGGTATCATGCCGTACATCACAGCCAGCATCATCATGCAGGTACTGAATGTTGTGATTCCAAAGTTGCAGGAATGGCAAGAGATGGGCGCTGTTGGTCAGCGCAAGATCACACAATGGACTCGCTATGTCGCAATTGCTATTGCGCTGCTGCAAGGTTCCGGTCTCACTTTTATTTTCGGACAAGGTAATGGTTCAGCATTCTTTGGTGCTGCAGCAAAAGCTCCAGATGTTGTCTTGCTTGATCCGTTTATGCCACGTGCACTGCTGGTGATTCCGACACTCGTTGCTGGAACCGCATTGTTGATGTGGGTGGGTGAACTTATCAGTCAGCGAGGCATTTCAAACGGAATGTCAGTCATTATCTTCTCGTCTGTTGTTTCGGGTCTGCCGTACAGCTACTACTCAATTTTGCAAAGCAAAAAGTTCATTGTGTTCGCGTTGCTCGTCATTGTTTCGCTCGGAATTTTGGCAGCAGTAGTTCGTGTTGAACTCGGTCAGCGCCGCATTCCTGTGCAATTTGCAAAGCGAGTCGTTGGTCGCAATATGACTGGTGGACAAAGCACATACATTCCGTTGAAGGTCAACCAAGCTGGTGTTGTCCCTATCATCTTTGCGTCGTCGGTTCTGTTGTTGCCTGTGTTGCTGTCAAACGTTCTTGGTAGTGCCGAAGGCTGGCGCGGTTCTGTAGCAACTTTCGTCAATGATTACTTAGTAAATAGCCAAAACATGGTGTACATCGTTGGCTTCTTTATGCTCATCGTTGCATTCGCTTACTTCTATAACTCCATCGCATTCGACCCGATTCGTCAGGCTGATCAGTTGCGCAAACAAGGTGGTTTCATTCCGGGTATTCGTCCTGGTCAACAGACCGAGCGTTACTTGTCGAAAGCTGTTAACCGCATCACATTGCCTGGTGCATTGTTTGTTGCGTTCATTGCAATCTTGCCGTACATCATTTTGTGGGTCGGAGATGTTCGTTCGTTCCCATTTGCCGGAACCACTGTGTTGATTGCTGTCGGTGTCGCACTTGAATTGATGCGTCAGATCGACAGTCAATTAATGCTGCGCAACTATGAGGGCTTCTTGAAGTGACCGCCGGCCCTTTTGGGTGGTGGTTTGCCCTCGTGGGTAATCAGAGGTATTTATGATTCCTGGCGCACGATTGGTGCTGTTAGGCCGTCAAGGCTCGGGTAAAGGGACGCAGTGCGTTCGCTTGTCTCGTCACTTTGTGGTCCCACATATTTCTACGGGCGACATGTTGCGTGCAGCGGTCCGTGAAGGAACCGAACTCGGAAAGATGGCGAAGGCCATTATCGACGCTGGTGGTTTGGTGGGTGATGACATCATGGTCGGATTGGTCAGTGAGCGCCTCACAGAAGATGATGCTCGGGTGCGTGGATACATTCTTGACGGATTCCCGCGCACGGTCTCTCAGGCCGAATCACTCGACCAGGCAACCTCTAATCGTCCTCTTGATCTTGCAATAGATCTTGTTGTTCCTCGTGAACTTGTCCTCGATCGTCTCTCATTACGTCGCGTGTGTCGTGACTGTGGCACCAATTATCAAGCGTCTGACCACGTGACCAGCCAATGGAGTTGCGACAACTGTGGGGGAGACGTGGTGCAACGTGACGATGACACCCCCGAGGCCATAAATCGCCGACTTGACCTCTATGAGACCCAAACCGAGCCACTCATCGACTTTTATGGCAAAACCGGCCGTTTGGCCCAAATCGACGGTGTCGGAACCCCCGAAGAAGTCTTCCTTCGCCTCACAGCTGCAGTCGAACAAATACGGTAATCGGCACTTGGTGTGCGGCAGATGCGCCGATAGCATTGTCACTCGCCCCTATTGCAAGTCTGCTAGAGGGGCATCCTGTCCCAACTAACTAAGGAGTCCACTCTGGCTCAGCCGAAAGAAGATGCGATCGTGCTCGAAGGCACGATTCTCGAGTCCCTACCTAACGCAATGTTTCGTGTGGAATTAGAGAACGGCCACAAAGTGTTGGCGCATATCTCTGGAAAAATGCGTATGCACTACATCCGTATTCTTCCAGGCGACAAAGTCCAAGTGGAACTCACCCCATACGACCTCACCCGAGGTCGAATTACATACAGGTTTAAGTGAGAACGCAATGAAAGTACGCACAAGCGTCAAAAAAATTTGTGAGAAGTGCAGCATCATTCGTCGCCATGGGCGAGTACGAGTGATCTGCGAAAATCCCCGGCACAAGCAGCGCCAGGGCTAGAGAGTCAACGAAGGACACGTAAACACATGGCACGTATTGTTGGAGTCGACATCCCACGCGAAAAGCGTTTGGAAATTTCGTTGACATATATCTTTGGCATCGGTCGTTCGACCGCGCAGAAAATTTGTGAGGCCACAGGCCTTGACAAGAACACTCGCGTTCGCGATCTCACAGAAGATGAAGTCAACCGCATCCGCGGTTGGGTTGATCAGAACATCACCGTTGAGGGTGACCTGCGCCGCGATGTGCAGCAGGACATCAAACGCAAGATCGAAATCGGATGCCTTCAAGGTATTCGTCACCGTAAGGGACTTCCTGTTCGTGGACAGCGCACGCATACCAATGCACGCACACGTAAGGGACCTAAGAAGACCGTAGCTAACAAGAAAAAGGCAGTGAGATAACACCATGGCCAAGACACAAGCAGGTGGACGTCGTCCACGTAAGCGTGAGCGCAAGAACGTCACAACTGGCGTTGTTCACATCAAGAGTTCTTTCAACAACACCATCGTGTCTATTACAGACACTGAAGGCAATGTCATTGCATGGGCATCATCTGGTGGCGTTGGCTTCAAAGGTTCACGTAAGTCAACTCCATTCGCCGCACAAATGGCAGCAGAAAAAGCTGGCAAAGCTGCAATGGAGCATGGTCTCAAGCGTGCAGAAGTGCATGTAAAGGGTCCAGGCTCTGGCCGCGACACAGCACTTCGTTCAATTCAGAATCTTGGTATTGAAGTATCAGGCATCAAAGATGTCACTCCAGTACCTCACAACGGTTGCCTTCAACCAAAGCGTCGTAGGAGCTAATCATGGCCCGTTATACAGGACCAAAAGTGCGCATCTCGCGCCGTCTTAACACAAACATTTATGAAAATGCAAAGGGATCAAAGGCGCTCGATCGTCGTCCGTTCCCACCAGGCCAGCATGGTCGTACACGTCGTCGTAACGCCGGCAGTGAATACCTTGCACAAGTTCAAGAGAAGCAGAAGGCTAAGTACATCTACGGTGTGCTCGAGCGTCAGTTCCGTTTGACCTACGAAGAGGCAACTCGTCTTGCAGGCCCAACAGGTGAAAACTTGTTGCGTCTTCTTGAGCAGCGTCTCGACAACATCGTGTTCCGTGCCGGTTGGGGAGCAACTCGCCCACAGGCTCGTCAGTTCGTAAACCACGGCCTCATTCAGGTTGATGGCAAGCGCGTTGACATCGCTTCATTCCGTGTCAAGCGTGGCCACGTCATTTCACTTGCTCCTAAGGCAAAAGAAATGATTCAGATCACACACAACATCGACACTCTTGACCGCCCACTTGTTGGTTGGCTAGAGGCTGGCGACAAGCAAGTCACAGTTCGTGACTTGCCACAGCGCGAGCACATCGATGTCCCCGTCCGCGAACAGCTCATCGTTGAGTTGTACTCGAAGTAACCCCGTCTTTTCTTAGGAGCAAACATGCTTGTAATCCAGCGTCCATCAGTCGAAGCAATCGGCGAAGATCACCCAACACGTCAGCGTTTCGCTGTTGGCCCACTCGAGCCAGGTTTCGGCCACACCATTGGTAACTCACTTCGTCGTACGTTGTTGTCATCAATTCCTGGTGCAGCAATTACAACTGTCAAGTTCGACGGTGTAGAGCATGAGTTCACAACAATCAAGGGAATGACAGAAGACATCACAGAGTTCATCATGAACTTGAAAGATGTTGTTGTTATGTCACAGAACGACGAGCCAGTTGTTATGCGCATCGACGTTAAGGGTCCAATGACTCTTAAGGCCGGCGATATCCCAACGAACTCTGATGTTGAAATTCTCAACCCATCACTGCACCTTGCAACTCTTAATGCTGGTTCACAACTTGCACTTGACGTAACAGTCGAGCGCGGCCGCGGATACCTTTCCACCGACCGTGACGCAGAGAGCCGCATCATCGGAGTAATCCCCATCGATGCAATTTTCTCACCAGTACGTCGCGTGATGTTCGAAGTAGAGCCAACACGTGTTGCTCAGAGCACCAACTACGACCGTTTGGTTATCGACATCGAAACTGATGGTTCAATTTCTCCTCGCGAGTCATTGGCATCTGCTTCAGCAACATTGCGTTCACTTGTTGATCTCATTGCAACTTTGTCAGAAGAGCCACAGTCACTTGAGCTGAGCGAGCCAATGGGCGCCAATGTCGGTGTACCTGACCTTGACTTGCCAATCGAAGACCTTGACCTCAGCGAGCGCCCACGCAATTGCTTGAAGCGCGGACAAATCAACACAATCGGTGAACTTCTTTTGAAGTCAATCGACGACTTGCTCAACATCACAAACTTCGGTCAGAAGAGCTTGGATGAAATCATCCAGAAGCTCGATGAGCGTGGACTTACGCTTCGCGCGTAATCACAGGAATTAAGGAACGCAAATGCCAACTCCACGTCGCGCCCCCCGCTTTGGCGGAAGTGCACAGCACCAACGTCTCATGATGGCCAACATGGCCGCTTCACTGTTCGCAGCAGAAGGAATCAAGACAACAGAAGCAAAAGCAAAAGAACTTCGTCCAATTGCTGAGAAGCTCATTACGAAAGCAAAGAAAGCACAAGGCGATTCGCCAATGCGTGTTCATCGCATTCGTCAGATCGAGGGTTACCTCGGTGACAAAGAAATGACTTCAAAGCTTGTCAATGAGATTGCACCACGTTACGTCAGTCGTAACGGTGGGTACACACGTATCTTGAAGCTCGGCCATCGTCTTGGTGACGCTGCGCTTGAAGTACGTATCGAACTCGTCTAAGGCACATACCGGTGTCTCAACCGGAACAGAACTTTACTAACGGACCCGCCTTACGGCGGGTCCGTTTGCGTGTGGCGTACCATGGCGCTTCGTTTCGTGGTTTTGTCATCAACGAAGGAATTAATTCTGTTGAAGGATTACTAACTGATGTGATTTCTACTGTTGCACGTCACCGTGTGCATATCAACGTTGCGGGACGCACTGATGCTGGAGTTCATGCGCGTGGTCAAGTCATCACGATTGATATTCCTGCAGAAACGCGATTGCCAGTATTTGTACGCAGCGTCAATGCATTGTGTAAACCAAACGTTGCAGTGTCAGACCCCGAATGGGTAAGCGATGAGTTTGATGCTCGCTACAGCGCGATTTGGCGTCGCTATCGCTATACCGTTCTTAACTCTGAAGCTCCTGATCCAATGTTGGTTGATCGTGCATGGCACGTTCGCCGCCCTCTGTCGATGCCACTCATGACGTTGGCAATTGACCCGCTAATAGGGGAGCACGATTTCTCTGCCTTTTGTCGACGCAATGACTTGATTGAGGGCGCACCTATTCCGTCTATGAATCGCCGCGTGTATTCAGCAAAATGGATCGACCAAGGGAACAATGTTCTGGTGTTCGAAATTCGGGCAAATGCATTCTGTTACCAAATGGTCCGAAGCTTCGTTGGCTTCTTGGTGGACGTGGGCCTTGGCCACCGACCAGCCAGTGACACCCGAGAAGTTCTGTTGGCCCGTGACCGTGCCCATGGGTCCCAAGTTGCCCCAGCCTGCGGCCTGACCCTGTGGGATGTGGGCTATCCAGGGGAACCGATTCCGACCATATAAAAGGTCGTCGTCACTTGGCTTTCGCGGTTGCCGAGAGGCATATCTCGCCCCTATCCTTACGAAGCCCCCATTTAGGGGTTCCGGCGGCCCGTTGTGGGTTCCCTTGAAAGAAGTCTTATGCGTACATACCAACCAAAAGCAAGCGAGATCACCCGCGCGTGGCACGTCATCGACGCTGAAGGTCTTGTCCTTGGCCGTCTCTGCACCGAAGTTGCACGTCTTCTTCGCGGCAAGCACAAACCAACATTCGTTCCTCACATGGACTCAGGCGATCACGTCATCATCATCAACGCATCAAAGATCGTTATGACATCAGGCAAGTCTGAAAAGAGCATGGTGTATACCTACTCTGGTTATCCAGGTGGTTTGAAGAGCGAGACATACCAAAACTTGCTCGATCGTAAACCTGCTGATGCAATCACTCGTTCAATCGCAGGCATGTTGCCAAAGGGACCACTTGGTCGCCAGATGGTGAAGAAGCTCAATGTGTACGCAGGACCTGAACATCCTCATGCTGCACAGTCCCCAGTCGTTTTCAATCTCAGCGCTGCCAAGGCGCGCTGATCTACTAAGGAGTCATCGTGGCTAACACAGTTCTCACCCAAACAACTGGTCGTCGTAAAGAAGCTGTTGCTCGTGCAATCACTCGCGCCGGTACCGGAAAAATCGTTGTTAATGGTCGCCCAATCGAGGCGTACTTCACTACAGCAACACAGCGCATGGTTGTCACCGAAGCGCTTCGCGTTGTAGAGCGTGAAGAGTCATTCGACATTCACGCAAACATTTTCGGTGGTGGCGTAACTGGTCAAGCTGGCGCATTGCGCATGGCTATTGCTCGTTCACTCATCGAACTTGATCCTGAAATGCGTCCAGCACTGAAAAAAGCTGGTCTTCTTACTCGTGACTCACGTAAGAAAGAAAGCAAGAAGTACGGTCTCAAGAAGGCCCGTAAGGCGCCTCAGTTCACCAAGCGCTGATTCCTATCTGCGTGGCGTGCTCTGCACCTCACGTGAGGAGATCAATACATGTTGCATTTCGGAACAGACGGCGTTCGTGGCGTCGCTATCGACGAACTCACTACTGATTTAGCCCGTGACCTTGCACGTGCCACCGCTCGTGTACTGCACCCTAGTGCCATTGTTATTGGCCGCGATACGCGTGAAAGTGGTTCTGAACTAGAAGACGCCATCGTCGCCGGATGCGCAGCTGAAGGCGTTGCAGTACATCTCATGGGTGTTGTGCCAACGCCAGCAATTGCCTATGCGGCAGAACAATACGGCTGGGTGGGCATTGCCATTACTGCATCACACAACGTGTGGTCAGACAACGGCATCAAGGTGTTTGCTTCAGGCGGAGCAAAACTTGCTGATGCTGAACAAATAGAAATCGAACGTGAATGGCATGCCATGGTTTCTGAAACCGTCGTTCAAGCGCAACCAACTATTCACGACGCCACCGGAATTCTGGGGGAGTACGCAACACATCGCCTGAACGTTGTGGGTGAAGCACTGGCCGGAGTTCGCGTAGTTCTCGATTGCGCCAATGGCGCGATGTCGCATGTTGCGCCTGAGGTCTTTATGTCTGCTGGTGCTGATGTATCAGTGATTAATGCATCCCCAACAGGTCACAATATTAACGACAACTGTGGCGCAACAGCACCTCAACAATTAGCCGCAAAAGTTATTGCTGAAGGTGCCGATATCGGAATCGCCTTTGATGGTGACGGTGACCGACTCATCGCAGTCGCTGCTAGTGGAGCACTAGTTGATGGTGATCACATCATGGCAATTGCTGCAGTTGATCTTGAGCAACGTGGTTTACTGCGCAATAAAGGCGTTGCAGTAACTGTGATGACGAACCTTGGTTTTCACCACACTATGCGCGACAACAACATTGACGTTGTCATTACGCCAGTTGGCGACCGCAGTATTCTTGTTGCGCTTGATGAATTTGATTTCGTGTTAGGTGGAGAGCAAAGCGGTCATGTCATTCATCGCGCACATGCAACTACAGGTGATGGTCTATTGGCTGCATTGCAATTGGTGGAATACATCACGCGAGCACGTGTCACTCTTGATCAAGCCGCATCAATCATGCAGTCGTATCCGCAAATACTGGTGAACATTCGTACTCTGAATCGTGTTCATGACCCAGTGCACGACATTGCCGACCACATTGCAATTGCGGAAGCTGAATTAGGCGATAACGGTCGCATCTTGGTGAGGTCATCAGGAACAGAACCTTTGGTGCGTGTCATGGTGGAGGCAGCAGATCAAGTATCTGCAGAGTCCATTGCTATGCGCCTTGCCCAGGCGGTAGTTGATATCCACGGTGGGTCTATTGAAGGAACGCACTAGTGACACTGACCAGCGAGAGTAATCTGTAGTTATGTGCGGCATTATTGGCATCCTGCCCCGGCCGAGCACCCGTAGTGTGCCTACGTCGCAGAGCATCGAGGAACTTCTCACCGCTGCAGTGAATGCGGGCACCGATTGCGTGCTTATTGCTGATGCACTCATGGCAGCTGACCAAATGCTGCGCGGCGATGCAGGTATTCAGGCCCTTGTCGGCAATGCGGCATTGATCGCACGGATTACAGCATCACTTGATGCAATTGATGTTGTGGCCGCAGCTGAAGAGGCTCGTATTGACGCGCTTCATGTTGATACGGCAACTCTTGATGCCGAAGTCGCTCGCTTGTCGCGTGTGAAAGACGCGTCATGGGCAATTCGTCGCGATCGTTTGCGTGCAGCCGATGCAGTGCATGTTTTTGCTGGCGCTGGTGCTGGAGCATCCTCATTGGTCGGATACTTCGCAATTCATCAGGCATTCTCGGCTATCGACCGCATGGAAGTTCGTGGTCGTGACTCTGCCGGTATCAGTGTTCTTGTCACATCACCTTCGTTTGCTTCATTGTCATCTGAACTAACTGGTCTTATGGCTGGTCGTACATCTGACCCGTTGTTTACCAACACCAGTGTTCGCCACAGCGCTTCCACTTTGGTATTTGTCTACAAGGCAGCAGCAGAAATTGGTGAACTTGGTGACAACACCAAGCACATGCGGGATGCCGTTAGTGCGGATGCATTGTTGCGTACTGCTCTTTCCGTGCCTGATTCGCGCGTAGCTGTACTTGGCCATACGCGGTGGGCGAGTGTCGGAATCATTTCTGAGCCGAACGCTCACCCCGTTACCGGGGAAGAGATTGACGTTGACGGCCAACAAGTGTCAGTCGCCGTTCTGAATGGCGACGTTGATAACCACACTGAGCTCCGTGAGCGCCATAACTTACGTTTCGCAGAACCAATTACAACCGACGCAAAAGTTATCCCGGCCATTGTTGATCGCGGTCGAACAACTGGTCTAAACACACAAGCAGCATTCCTCAATGCAGTTACACAGTTCGAAGGGTCAGTTGCAATTGGGTACATGACCGCCAGTGACCCGAATGATATGTACTTGGCGCTGTTCGGCAGCGGACAAGGTTTGTATATCGGTCTTGCTGAAGATCGTTTCATTGTTGCGAGCGAGCCATACGGAACTGTTGAAGAGACCGTGCACTTTGTACGCCTTGATGGTGAAACTCCACGCAAAGAAGGTGACCCCAATTCACGTGGGCAAGTAGTTCGCCTTTGCGTTGACGGAGCAGGCACAGTTGAAGGCATTACTCGCATTGCATATGACGGAATCGAGATTCCGGTCACGGCTAGTGACGTTGCAGTTGCTGAAGTAACAACCCGCGATATTGACCGTGGCGATTCCCCGCATTTCCTGTTGAAGGAAATCACTGAAGCTCCTCGTAGTTTCCGTAAAACAATTCGTGGTCGCACTCTTGAAGTGAATGGCCTACTTGTCCCAGACCTTGATTCGTTCACATTGCCGAAAGCAATCAAGGATCGTCTGGCCAGCGGATCCATCCGTCGTATTCGTGTGATTGGCCAGGGCACCGCCGCCGTTGCCGGTACGTCGCTGATTCCTGTACTCGGTTCGTTGCTCGATGCTTCCATCCAAGTAGAGGCACTAACTGCAACTGAACTTTCAGGTTTTGCCATGTCAACCGATATGTCTGACATGTTGGTAATTGCAGTCAGCCAAAGCGGCACTACAACAGATACCAACAGAACAGTTGACCTCGTTGCATCACGTGGTGCGGCAGTTCTGGCAATTGTGAATCGTCGGGGAAGCGAACTTTCAAGCAAAGCCCACGGCGTGTATTACACATCTGACGGTCGTGATATTGAAATGAGTGTTGCAAGCACTAAAGCGTTTTATGCGCAAGTTGCTGCCGGAGCAATTTTGTCGTGCGCTATTGCGCAAGCAACAGGCAAAGTTGACGCTGACCGTATGCATCGCATCCTTGATTCACTTGTCCATATGCCATCAGCCATGGAAACAGTGATCGCGCAACGTACTGAGATCGGCCTTATCGCACAGAAGTACGCACCGATGAAGCGCTACTGGGCAGTTGTGGGCAACGGCCCGAACACAGTTGCAGCACATGAAGTGCGCATCAAGCTGTCAGAGTTGTGCTACAAGTCAATCTCATGTGATGTCACTGAAGACAAGAAACACATTGACCTTTCATGCGAACCAATGATTCTCGTATGCGCTGCCGGTCTCAGCGATGGCACGGCAACCGATGTGGCGAAAGAAGTCGCAATCTTTAAGGCACACAAAGCAATTCCTATTGTTGTCGCCACTCAAGGTGAAACTCGTTTCGATTCTGCTGCTGCAGCAGTGGTGTACGTACCAGTTGCAGACCCAGCGCTTGCCTTTGTGTTGTCTTCCATGGTGGGGCACTTGTTCGGATACGAAGCAGCGTTAGCAATTGACGCGCTCGCACGTCCGTTACGCCAATTGCGCGAAGTAGTGGAACTTGTTGTTGGTCGAGGCGGCAGTGGTGACACTGCGCTTACTCAAGTTGAAGCACAAATCGTTCCTGTCACTCAGCAGTTCCTCCAAGTTCTGGCAACTGGCCAATACGACGGAAACCTTGAAGCCTCGACGGCGGTTCGTTTGGTTTCTCTTCTTCGTATTGTCATTGGGCCACAACCGCTACAAGCGTTCCAGCGCCAAACCGGTCGCACTGCTTCGCCGTCGGTTCTACTTGATGATCTCATCGATGCACTTACTCGCAGCATTGATGAATTGACACGCCCAATTGATGCCATCAAGCACCAAGCAAAGACCGTCACCGTAGGCATTTCACGAAGTGAAGAAGGGCTTCTTGACCGTGCCCTTGTTCGTGCAGTTCTTGAAGCCGGTGCATCACGTGACAATCTTTCGTACGCAACCCTCAAAGTGCTGGCTTCACTTGATGCCGCAGTTGCATCAGTTGAAGGCTTCACCAGGTACGCAATTGCTGGCGATGCGCGCAACGCCACAGTCTCGATTATTGATCGTGGTGGCGTAGCCAAAGACCTCACATCGCGCGTTACAACAAATGCAACTCTTGTTGGTACGAAGCATCGTGTTGCTGCTGACCAAGAAGTACTTGTAGCTCGTGGTCGCAAAGACGGCCGTACTGTGATTTTCGTTCCCGAAATTCACGGTTCAACAACCGTGGGCATTTCACTCATGCACGTTGCATTCCACGACACAGTTGCTGCCGGTACTGCACGTCAAGTTCTGCAAGGGTACGACCGACGCTACGACCGTCTCGTTGACTGGGTGTCTGAAACTGAAGGATCATTCCGTGAAGACAGACTTGCTGAAGTATCTATTGCCGACTTGCTCATTAATCCAGTTTCTGAGAGCGCCGACTTGTGGCGAACTGACGGTCAATAAAATGTTGGGCATAGGTATCGACGCAGTTGATGTCGATCGCTTTCGAAAACTTCTTGAACGTCGTCCACATTTACGTCAGCGTTTGTTTACATCTGCCGAATTGACATCTCTCGAAGGTCGCAGTGATGATGCAGCCTCACTTGCAGCGCGATTCGCAGTTCGTGAGGCAACAATGAAAGCTCTTGGAGTTGGGCTAGGCGCTTTCGACTTCCACGATGTCTCAATTGAGAAGATGTCGTCTGGGGCCCCACATTTACTCGTGTCAGGTCGAGCTGAAACTCTCGCTAATGCTCATGGGGTCTCAACATGGCATGTCTCTATTACCCATACAGACACAACAGCAATGGCGGTTGTCGCTGCGCTCTAGATATTGCGTTGGTGTGTAATTGAACGGGGCGTACGCTGAGAGAGTGATAGCTGTCCCTATTTCAGACGCATTGAGTGATGTGATGTCTCATGTCAATTGATTTCTCAACACGCTGGGCATGGGCCGAGGTTCACACAGGTCTGATCTCTCACAATGTTGCAATTGTGGCGCAACGTACTGCGCCTGTTCAGGTGTGGGCAGTTGTGAAAGCAAACGGGTACGGTCACGGAGCGGTGCCAGTGGCTCAAGCCGCGCTTGCGGGTGGAGCTACTGGGTTATGTGTTGCAATAGTTGATGAAGGTGTTGCACTGCGTCGCGCTGGTATCACCGCGCCAATTTTGTTGTTGAGTGAACAACCACCAGAACTTGCTGATCTGATTGTCGGTTATCAATTGACTCCGACAGTCACTACAACGCGCGGGGCTGCTGTGCTTGCAGCTTCTGCCGCTGCTGCTGATCAGACAATTAAGATTCATATCAAAGTTGACACTGGTATGCATCGGGTTGGTGTCGCGCCGAATGAAGTTGTGTCTCTGGCGTCATTTGTTAGCTCGTATGAGTCATTGGTTATTGAGGGCGTGTACACGCACTTTGCAGTAGCTGATAATCCATCGCACTCTGCCAACGCATCACAGCTCAGTGCGTTCACTGCTGTTCTTGATGATCTGTCATCTCGTGGTATCAATCCACCTCTTGTTCACGCTGCCAATAGTGCTGCTGCGCTTGCTAACGAACCGAGCCGATTCACTATGGTTCGCCTCGGAATTGGTATGTATGGTCTGCGCCCTGGTGCAGGTGTTGCGGATCTCTGTGCTGGTCTGATTCCGGCAATGTCGTTGAAAGCTCGCGTGTCAGCAGTGCGGTGGGTTGAAGCTGGCAAGGCTGTGTCATACGGATTAGTTCGTCCGTTGGCAAAAGGCTCGCTTATTGCCACTGTGCCCATTGGCTATGCAGATGGTGTTCCACGTGCGCTTGGCCGCACCAACGTTCAGGTTCTACTGAATGGTGTGCCCCGCACAATTGCAGGCACTATCACTATGGATCAACTGATGATTGATTGTGAATCTGATTCGTCTGTCATGGTGGGCGATGAAGTTGTGCTCATTGGAAAGCAGGGTGATCATTCTGTGACGGCCGATGACTGGGCGGAAGCATTAGACACAATCGGTTATGAAATTGTCTGCGGAATTAGCCCACGAATATTCCGGCGGTACTCGTGATCGAGCTTCGCGCTTCCGATCTCGGTGATACGCATGCAATTGCCGGTGCGATAGCTGGAGTTGTTCGACCGCGAGACCTGATCGTGCTTGTGGGTGAAATGGGTGCAGGTAAAACTGCTTTCGCTACTGGTTTCGCAAAAGCTCTCGGAGTGCACGGAGATGACCATGTGTCATCGCCAACGTTCACGTTGATGCATTCATACACGTCGGGGCGCATTCCATTGCACCATGTAGATCTTTATCGGCTGACAAGTTTGGCTGAAGTGGCAGATCTTGGCATTCGTGAACTACTCGACATGGGTGCCGTTGGCCTCGTTGAATGGGGAGACGTTGCCTCTGAAGTTTTAGGTGACGGACTTAGTGTCACACTTGTCGCAGATGAAGATGATGAAGACGTGCGAGTGATTTCAGTTGCAGTTGACGGCCATGCTTGGGATACCCGCTGGGACTTACTGAAAAATGCGTTACGTGATTGGACGTTGCGATGATTCTGGGAATCGAAACTTCAGTTGATCATGTCGGTGTTGCAGTAGGCGACTATCGCGGCATTCGTGCGCATTCAATGTTGGCAAGTGATCGTCGCCATGCCGAGTCATTGGCGCCCATGATTCAATTTGTACTTCAACAAGCAGATGCCACCATGGCAGACCTGTCAGCAATTGCTGTTGATGTGGGGCCTGGGTTATTCACCGGCATGCGCGTCGGTATTGCAAGTGCAGCATCACTTGCTTGGGCTTTAGAACTTCCTGTTGTTTCTGTGTGCAGTCTTGATGCGCTTGCCTTGAATGCAGAATGGTCAGACAACGTAGTTGCGGCCTCACTTGATGCGCGACGTGGCGAGGTGTACTGGTCCTTATATCGCATGCGCGGAGTCGGTGTCGAGCCACTTCGATTAACCGAGCCTGTGGTGTCATCACCAGAAGATATGGCAGTTCATCTTGCTGATCGTGGTGAAGACATTACGTGTGTGGGTACCGGATTTGTTCGTCATGCCGCATTGTTTGAAGATGTGCCGTGGGCATTGATGATGGGCGAGCCACATGCTTTCCCCACTGCACAAAATGTGGTTGTTCTCGCGTCTCACCGCATCGCAGCTGATGACACGGTGGCGGCAGGCGAGATTGCACCAATGTATTTGCGCGCACCGGACGCTGAAATCAATTGGCTTACTCGTGAGGCGGCACAATGAGTTTCCTTCGCGAACGCATGACTGATGCACTGACAACTGAAACGATGCGTCGCCGGCATCTTCGTCGAGTGATGGAGATTGAGGAAGGGCTGTATCCACGCCCGTGGACTCACCGCACCTTTGTCACTGAAATTTCACTGATGCGTGAAGGTGCTAGGTACTACCTCGTTGCATATGTCGGAGACGTTTTAGTCGGCTATGGCGGCCTGATGTTTAGCGGCGATGACGCCCATGTTACGAACGTGGCAGTAGATCCTGATTGGCAAGGCCGTGGCGTTGCCACCGAAATCATGCTTGACCTTGTGATCCTTGCCCGCGACCGTGGATGTTTGGCCATGACTCTTGAAGTACGTCACACAAATACTGCAGCCCAACAGTTGTACAGGCGTTTCGGCTTCGTGCCAGCAGGAATACGTAAGAAGTATTACGAGAACAAGGACGATGCCATCATCATGTGGGCACATGGCATTGATACGCCTGAATTCTTAGAACGTGTTCGCCTCATTGAATCGAGACGGCCATGACTTCTCATGTAGTGAATGAATCAACAGTGGTACTTGCAATTGAAACAAGCTGTGATGAAACAGCCGCATCAGTAGTAATGGGTGGCAACGACATCTTGTCTTCCATCGTTTCTAGCCAGATTGAAATTCACGCTCGCTTTGGCGGCGTTGTGCCTGAAGTTGCAAGCCGCGCGCATTTGGAAGCGCTGATCCCCGTTGTCAATGCAGCAATCACCGAAGCGGGCATCTTGCCATCACGTGTTGATGTAGTTGCTGCAACAGCTGGCCCAGGCCTCATTGGCGCATTGCTTGTTGGTGTGTCTGCAGCTAAGTCTCTTGCGCTTGTATGGGACAAACCATTTGTTGGCGTGAATCATTTAGAAGCTCATTTGTATGCCGGACTTCTTGATGACCCCACATTGCAGTTCCCGCTAGTGGTCTTACTTGTATCTGGTGGTCACACCATGATCATTGAGATGCGTGGCCATGGTGATTACGTCATCATGGGACGCACTATTGATGATGCAGCTGGCGAGGCGTACGACAAAGTCGCACGGTATTTGCAATTGGGGTATCCGGGTGGACCAGCAATTGACAAGCTTGCACCAAGCGGAAACCCGCATGCTGTTGAGTTCCCACGCGCCATGATGCACGATGGTCTAGATGTGTCATTCAGCGGTTTGAAGACTTCAGTTATTAACTATGTAAAGAAAAACCCTGACGTATCAAACGTTGATGTCGCTGCTTCTTTTCAAGCTGCTGTTGTTGATGTGTTGTGTGCAAAAACCATTCGGGCCGCACAGAAAGTTGGAGCAAAAGGAATCGTTCTTGGCGGGGGAGTATCCGCTAACTCATTGTTGCGCTCTGAAATGACAGCGCGGGGCGCTGCTGCGGGTTTCACAGTGGCATTACCAAGTCGTGAAATGTGCACTGATAACGCTGCCATGATTGCAGCTGCTGCGTGGCACAGACTTGCGTCTGACGGCCCTACCAGCTTGTCGTGCGGCGCGTATCCGAACCTCAAACTTGATGCGGTACCTCGATGACGCGTTTGCCACTTGTCCTTCGTGGTCGAGAGTTCCCAATTCCTGTGGTACTTGCACCAATGGCGGGCGTCACCAATATTCCATTCCGCGCACAGTGCCGTACCTTTGGGCCAGACCTTGTTTATGTCAGTGAAATGGTGATGGCTGTCGCCCTTGTTCATGGCAATGAGCGAACCAAGAAGATGGTTGCATTCGGACCCGATGAAGATTTCCGTAGTTTGCAAATCTACGGAAGTGATCCTGAATTCGTAGGAAAAGCAGTGCGAGCATTGTGCGAACAAGACATTGCAGACCACATTGATATGAACTTTGGTTGCCCGGCAACAAAAGTCACTCGCAAAGGTGGTGGGGCAGCAGTTCCTGTAAAGCGAAACCTGACCCGCGCAATTATGGCTGCAGCAGTAAAAGCCGCTGAGCCATATGGCGTGCCCATTACGTGCAAGTTCCGCATTGGTATTAACGACAACATCACCACATTTCTTGACACCGGCAAAACAGCAGAAGATGAAGGCATTGCAATGATTGCGCTGCATGCTCGCACAGCTGAACAGCACTATGCAGGCCATTCCCATTGGGAAAAGATTGCCGAACTCAAACAAGCCGTGACAAGTATTCCAGTATTAGGTAACGGTGATATTTGGGAAGCGCATGATGCCATCGACATGATGGAACAGACCGGCTGCGATGGCGTTGTCGTGGGGCGCGGCTGCCTTGGTAAGCCGTGGTTGTTTCGTGATCTTGTTGATGCGTTTAGTGGCAGAGAAGTGCAAGCATCACCGAATCTTGGTTTTGTTCTGAACGTTATGCAAGAACATGCACAAGGCTTGATGGAAATCATGGGACCTGACTACGGCATTCGTAACTTCCGCAAACATTGCGGTTGGTATCTCACTGGGTATCCAGTTGGTTCCGAAGTGCGTAGATCATTTGCCACAGTGTCAACGTTTGAACAGTTACAGGAAATCTCATCGCACCTTGATCACGCAATGACACTTCTCCCCGGTGGCGAGCGCTTTACGCGTGGTCACACCAACGGCCCCATCAAAGTTGTTTTGCCAGAGGGCTACTTAGATAATCGTGATGATCTCACCGTGCCAGATGATGGTAACGACATGGCACTAAGCGGCGGCTAAATAAGTTTCGACAGTGCAACTGCCACAGCAACCGTCACGGCGTTCATAGCGATCAATGTCGTGATCAACCATTTCGTTTGCTCGTGGATTAGCTTCCGTACACCGACTTCAATGGTCAACTGAAGATTGAGCATGTCGCCCTTGAGCTCATCACGTAGATGTTGCAGGTCTGTTTTGGTAGCAACACGCAGACTATTGATGTCGCCCTTGAGTTCATCACGTAGATGTTGCAGATCAGTTTTGGTGGCGACGTCGGCCCAGCCGACAGGAGGAAGAAGTTCCATAAGTGTGTCTGCTGCCTCCTCGCTCAGAATCTGACCGATTGCGGTCCGTAGTTGAAATCTAGACGCTTCAGTGATGCTCATGTCAATGATGTGTGCGGGCGTCGTAGAGTTCTGGAATGGAATCAGAGAGTTTCGTTGTGCTCGCATCTCGTTCGCCACGTCGCGTTGAACTGTTGAAGCAATTGGTAGCTGACTTCACTGTGCTGCCTGCAGATATCGATGAAACTCCTCATACCAACGAAGACCCCATTTCATATGTGAAACGTCTCGCGCTTGAGAAAGCTCGTGCCGTATATATGGTCAGCGATTCGCATGCCATCGTGATTGGCGCGGACACCACGGTTGATCTTGATGGACACATATTTGGTCAGCCTGTCGATGACGACGACGCCCGCGAAATGTTGCGTCGCCTCAGCGGAGCCACCCATCAGGTCCATACAGGGGTGGCAGTGGTGAGTGCCTCGGGGGAAGCAGTCGAAGTCGTCAGTTCAAGCGTCACCTTTCTCGATCTTCGGCCAGAGATGATCGAGTGGTACATCGGCACGGGAGAATCGGCTGGCAAAGCTGGTTCCTATGCCATTCAGGGCCATGGCAGCGCCTTGGTGGCCTCATCGGCCGGATCCATGACCAATATCATCGGCCTTCCACTGGAAGAGACGGCTCAATTGCTGGGGCTTCCAGCCCCGAAATAGGACACGGAAACGGGTCTGGCGTTGCTAAGGCGGCAGATCAGTCCGTATCATTAGCAGTCGCACTCCTCGAGTGCTAAACCCCGGACCGGGTCACCGGTCCTACTTCTCGGAGGAACATTATGAACCTGAAGCCACTCGATGACCGCATCGTTGTCAAGCCAAGCGAAGCAGAGCAGACCACTGCATCTGGTCTCGTCATTCCAGACACAGCAAAAGAAAAGCCACAGCAGGGCACAGTGCTCGCAGTTGGTCCTGGTCGCTGGAGCGACGATGAAGGCAAGCATTTCGCACTCGACGTAAAAGTCGGCGATGTTGTTCTGTACAGCAAGTACGGCGGCACAGAAGTAACACATGGTGGCGATGATCTTTTGATCCTCACTAGCCGTGACGTTCTTGCAATCGTCGGAAAGTAGTCCACAACATGGCTAAGCAATTGAAATTTGGCGACGAAGCTCGCCGCGCACTGGAAGCAGGAGTCAACAAGTTGGCCGATGCTGTCAAAGTGACGCTCGGACCAAAAGGACGCAATGTTGTCCTCGACAAAAAATTCGGTGCACCCACCATCACTAACGACGGTGTGTCCATTGCGAAAGAAGTCGAACTCGACGATCCATTCGAAAACATGGGTGCGCAACTTGTTAAAGAAGTAGCAACCAAGACCAACGATGTTGCCGGTGACGGAACAACAACAGCAACAGTTCTTGCCCAGGCAATGGTGCAACACGGCATGCGCAACGTCGCTGCTGGTGCAAACCCAATGGGTTTGAAGCGCGGCATGGAAAAAGCAGTTGCTGCAGCAGTTGAGTCAATCAAGGGTCAGTCAAAAGAAGTTGATGACAAGGGCGACATCGCCAGCGTTGCAACAATCTCTGCAGCTGATGCAACCATTGGTGGCGTTATTGCTGATGCAATCGACAAAGTCGGTAAAGACGGTGTTGTCACAGTTGAAGAAAGCAATACTTTCGGTATCGAGCTTGAATTCACTGAGGGAATGCAGTTCGACAAGGGTTACTTGTCGCCATACTTCGTGACAGACCAAGAGCGTCAAGAAGCAGTTATCGAAGAGCCGTACATCTTGTACTATGCATCAAAGATTTCTTCAGTGCAGTCACTGTTGCCAGCTCTCGAAGCCGTCATGAAGACAGGCCGTGCGCTTCTTATCATCGCTGAAGATGTTGAAGGCGAAGCTTTGGCAACTCTTGTTGTCAACAAGATCCGCGGAACATTCAACTCAACAGCAGTGAAAGCTCCTGGTTTTGGTGATCGTCGTAAAGCAATGTTGCAAGACATGGCAGTTCTTACTGGTGGCCAAGTCATCAGTGAAGAAGTTGGCCTCAAGCTTGAGAACGTCACCCTTGACTTGTTGGGACGCGCAAAGCGCATCATCATCACCAAAGACGCAACCACCATCGTTGATGGTGCTGGCGACAAGGCAGAAGTTGCTGGCCGTATTAGCCAGATCAAAGCCGAAATCGACAACACCGATTCCGATTGGGACCGTGAAAAGCTTCAAGAGCGCCTTGCCAAGTTGGCCGGCGGTGTTGCAGTTATCAAGGTTGGCGCTGCTACCGAAGTAGAACTCAAAGAGAAGAAGCACCGCATCGAAGATGCAGTGTCAGCAACTCGCGCAGCAATCGAAGAAGGAGTCGTCGCCGGTGGCGGTACAGCTCTTCTTCGCACGCGTGCATCTGTTCTTAAAGTTGTTCAGAGCCTTGAAGGCGACGAAGCTACTGGTGCTCGCACTGTGTACGAAGCACTTGTTGCTCCGGCTAAGCACATTGCAGATAACGCTGGCATGGAAGGTTCCGTTGTTGTACAGCGCGTTGAATCTGAAAAGGGAAACATTGGTCTCAATGCTGCAACAGGCGAGTACGTCGACCTTGTTGCTGCAGGAATCATTGACCCTGCGAAAGTCACGCGCGCTGCATTGCAGAACGCAGCTTCTATTGCTTCATTAGTAATGACCACCGAGTGTCTTGTGGCTGATAAGCCTGACAAGAACGCCCCTGCCATGGGTGGCGGCGGAATGCCCGGTGGAATGGGAATGATGTAATTCCCCTTTTGGAATAAAAACATTTCAGGGTGTGTTACACCCAGAGCCTCCCGTTGATGGCCCGGACCTTTTGGTCCGGGCCATCAATATTTCTACGGCGTACTCTGTACCTATGAAACAACGCACCAAAGGCATGTGGCTAGTACAGCTGTGTGAATATGTCATTGGTTTCGCACTCGCCATGTCGGCGGCAAACTCTGTCAGTCCAGCAGCTCTTGCTGTGGTTGCTATTGCGATTATCGTCAACGCCGCAATCTCTAATGGGTCTCTTGCCGCCTTCCACGTTCTCAAGCCACGTACTCACCGTGCGGTGGGTATAGGCATTGCTGTCAGCGCTCTTGTCATCGCAGCCGTTGTTCCGTTGAATCTCACATCTCAACTCACACTTATCCTTGCGGCGCTGACACAGGGCTTTGTGTCGGTACGCTTCGGGCATGGCTTTCGAACGACCAGCACCAGACCTTAATAAATTGATCTCCGCATGGGACCTTTTTGAAAAAGGAGAAGAGATGCCAGGACGCGTTCTCGCCAACTTGAAGACAGCCGGACTTGCTGAAATTCTTGCTGAACTTAAATCATCTGGTTGGACTCCTACAGCATCGTGAGTCAACGCCGCGGAGGTAATCAGAACATCCCGCGCCCTGAGAATTGGCGTCTCGGCGACAGTCCGGAATGGATGAACCGCGACTTTTCTGTGTTGAACGACATGGAAGAAATCAGCCGCCGTCTTAACCTACATGTGGCATCAGATCAGCCTGCAAATCTTGACCTCAATCAGGAATGGGTAGCATCGTCTCGACCTTCTGCAGTTCTCATTCCGATTCTCGTTACGAATGATGGTCCGTCAGTGTTGCTCACTCGTCGCGCTGATCACTTACGTAGTCATAAAGGAGAGATTTCATTTCCCGGTGGCCGTATGGAACCGAATGAGACTCCACATCAAACTGCACTACGTGAAGCCCATGAAGAAGTTGCACTACCTCATGAAGTGGTCACAATCATCGGAACACTCGAGCCAATTGCCACGTTTGTTAGCAACAGCCACATCACACCTGTCGTTGCTCTTGTAAATGGTGAACCTGATTTACGTGCAGACCCTGGCGAAGTAGCGCGCATCATGACCGTGCCGTTGCATAACCTTGCTCGCACTGACACCTATCGCAATGAGTGGTGGTCAACAGATCGCGGTGAAATCAATATTCATTTCTTTGAATTAGATGATGAAACCGTGTGGGGCGCAACAGGTCGACTTCTGCATCAACTGATTGACGCAATCACCACGTCCTAAGTTACGGCGTACCAAAACGGCGGACAGTACGAAAGAATGTTTCTGCCCAGGCGAAACATTGTGTTCGAGATATCACATCACGAGTGTTGCAACTACTACGCATATCTTTTCTCAACTGCTCATCGATACGGAGGCGAAGTGTTTCGCTCCAGACACGACCATTCTTGAAGCGGCTCATGTTTCGGTATCCAAAATCATGCCGGCGGCACGCATTGTAGAAATCAAAACTTCGACCGGTGCTCTGTACAACGGGTGCTGAACAACCGTCAGTGCTCCAATCAAGTCGCATATCGTGCGCAGGTGAATCGGCTGATGTAACAAAGGCCCGCAAGGAAGTGCGGAACAACAGAGTCTCGGCAACAGATTGGGCCGATGGGAGAGGAAGTGGGGTTACCGAGAGTCCCGCGGCAACAACGAGAGAACACACGAATGACATGCGCACCTCCTTTGCTCACAATGTGTGCGCAGGCTCTAATTCTGGGAAATCTCTCTTGGCCTTGTATTCCGGGATTTGTCAGGATATCCTGACTGAATGTCACCAGTTCTGCAGTTCAAATCAGGAACGTCGCCACTTGACGACTTGCGTGAACTGAAAAAAGTCGAGGCAGAAATTGATCAGGTTCGTTGTGATCTGGTCAGAGATGCCCGTAACTGTGGAGCAACCTGGGAACAGGTGGCACAAGCGCTCGGCATGACGAAACAATCCGCGTGGGAATTCTTCACGGAACGTTTTCGAATCGAGCTTTCTCATCGTGTGGAAAAGAACACCGATCTGTCTGAGGATGCAGCAATGCAATTAGCCGTCGAGGAAACAAGAGTTGTTCGTCGACGTCGCGCTAAATAATTAGCTAGATCTTTGATGAGGGTCGTGCTTGACACGAATGTCTTTGTTTCTGCTGCTATTCAAAGTGGGGCATCCCATCGGATCGTTCAACATCTCATGCGGGAAAACTCTGATGAGCTAATTATTTGCAACGAAATCCTGTCAGAAATTCGCGATGTCTTGGTCACTCGCCCTCGGCTTCGCAAGTGGATCTCCCTAGATGATGCAAAACGGTACATTGAAATGCTTCAGTCGCACTTCAACTTCGTGCCCGACCCGGCCTTCATAATTCCACTCAGTAGGAACAGTGACGACGACTACATATTGGCGCTTGCGCAATACGAGAGAGCAGATTACGTAATCAGTGGAGACAGGGACCTCCTAGTCCTACGCCTTCCTGAGTTTTCTATTCTTACTCCTGCAGAGTTTGAAATAGTCCTTAAGAAAAATTCTTAGTTGCGGATTGTTTTGAGAAGCAAGGCCATTTCCACGGCACCAACGGCAGCTTCATCGCCCTTGTTATCAATACCAGGACCGCTGCGATCAATTGCTTGTTGTTCGGTGTTCAAGGTGAGCACACCAAACATCACTGGTATTCCAGTTGACATTTGTGCGTCCTGAATACCTCGAGTCGCAGCTTCACACACATATTCAAAATGTGGTGTGTCACCACGAATAACAGTGCCCAGACAAATGATTGCATCAACAGTTCCGGTTTCAGCCAGAACCTTTGCAGCAAGAGGAACTTCAAACGCACCAGGAACCCAATGTTCCACAATGTCGTTATCTGCAATACCGCAACGCTCAAGTCCACGTAATGCACCATCGCGCAATGCAGTCACAATGTGATCATTGAATCGTGCAGAAACGATTCCGATACGAAGTCCTTTGCCGTTGAGTTCAGGCATTGCGCCACTTGAACCAGCTCGTGTCATTTGCCTTCTCCTTGCCCGTCGTGCATATCAATATGGTGACCCATGCGCTCGCGCTTTGTGCGCAAGTACGCCTCATTCTCTGGTGTTGGAATTGTGTTCAGTGACACGCGTTCCACAACGGTGAGGCCATAGCCACCAAGACCGCCGTATTTTGCTGGGTTGTTTGTCATCAGTTTGAGTTCGCGCACACCGAGGTCTGCAAGTATCTGTGCACCAATGCCATATTCACGACTATCAACGGGCAGACCTAATTCAGTGTTGGCATCGACTGTGTCAAAGCCCTCGTCTTGCAGGGAATATGCACGGATCTTGTGACCAATACCGATGCCACGACCTTCGTGACCACGCAAGTAGACAATGACGCCAGCTCCTGCTTCGTCAACCATTTGCATTGCTGTAGCTAGTTGTGGCCCGCAATCACAACGGCGGGAACCGAACACATCGCCTGTGAGGCATTCACTATGAACGCGAACCAAGACTGGTTCTTGTCCGGTGATGGTTCCCTTGACAAAGGCAAGGTGCTCAATGTTGTCGATGGTGCTCTTGTATGCAACGCATGTAAACGTGCCGAATTCTGTAGGAACCGATGCTTCGCCAATGCGCTCTACAAGACGTTCGTTATGGCGGCGATATTCAATGAGTTGAGCAATGGAAGACAACAGCAAGTTGTGTTCAGCACAGAACGTACGAAGGTCTGGTAAACGCATCATGGTGCCATCGTCATTCTGGATCTCGCAGATCACAGCTGCAGGCTCGCACCCAGCCAAACGTGCCAAGTCGACACCAGCTTCTGTATGGCCTGCGCGCTTTAGTACCCCACCATTACGCGCACGCAACGGAAAGATATGTCCTGGGCGAGCAAAAGACTTGAACGTAAGTTTCGGATCTGAAAGTCCACGCAATGTCGCTGCACGATCTGCAGCACTAATGCCTGTGCTTGTTCCTTCAATAAGGTCAACAGTGTCAGTGAACGCTGTGCGTTGGCTTTCTGTGTTCTGTTCAACCATCAGAGGTAGACGCAAATCATCACAGCGCTCATCTGTCAATGGTGCACACACCACACCAGTTGAGTACCGCACAATGAATGCCAGTTTCTCTGCCGTTGCAAACTCGGCAGCCATAATGAAGTCGCCTTCATTTTCGCGGTCTTCATCGTCAACTATGACAACGATTTCACCGCGAGCAATTGCTGCGATTACATCTTCAATGGGGGCAAGGGTGGAATCACTCATGATGTTCCTACTTTCTTTCGTATGGGGTCTAAAACGATTTCTATGTCTGCACCTAGTGCAGTTGCTGATACCAATGTGCAATCAGACAAGGGGAGAGCGTCAGCGCCAACAAATACACCAGGCGCGCTGTCACTACCGCTCACAATGGGCGCTACGTGGAATACGTACCTATTAATAAGGCCTTGTTCGTGGAACGCAGTGGCAACTGTTGCGCCACCTTCCATCATCAATTGCAGAACTCCTTCGCCGCCCAATGAATCAAGCAAGTCTTCAAGGTTTCCGCTCCACACATCGCATGGTTGCACTTTTGCTGTTCCAGATACTGAACCAGTACGTGACAACACGATGCGTCGCGGAGATGCGCCTTCAACATGGCGCACTGTAAGTTCCGGATCATCGGCAACAACAGTTCCAGAGCCCACAACTATTGCGTCGCTCTCTGCGCGTAATTGATGCACACGCACGCGAGCTTCTTCACCAGTAATCCACCTAGGCCCATTCGGAATTGCGGTACGAGCGTCAAGTGTGGTCGCCATCTTCAACATCACAAACGGACGGCCAGTGCGACGATGATGCAAGTACGGAGCTAACTGCGCCGATACTTCATCTGCCAAAACTTCAGTAACAACTTCAATTCCTGCGGCACGTAACGCATCAAAACCAGTTCCACCAACATGTGAATCTGGATCCGCAATCGCAGCAACAACACACGTAATACCTGCAGAAATAACTGCGTCGGTGCATGGCCCTGTGCGACCAGTATGTGAACACGGTTCCAATGTGGAATACAACGTTGCTCCTCGAACATCACTGCCGCCATTGCGCGCAGCATTCATCGCAACAATTTCAGCGTGTGGTCCGCCAGGTGGCTGTGTGGCACCTTCGTACACAGAACCATCAGCACACACAACAACTGCACCAACCCATGGGTTAGGTCGCGCGTGTGTACGCGCGGTGGCGGCCATATGCATGGCACGACGCATGAGCGTCTCGTGATTGGTCATGTTGTGTCCTTGCTCCCATCCGGACTCTTACCGTCGGCCTCAGAATCACACTGAGTCGGCCCTCGCACCGAAGTACGAGGGTTCGCGGGCTATACCGCCGGTCGGGACTTTCACCCAAACCCTGCAAGGGGTGTTTTGTGTACGTGAGGGACGAATTTCCCTCGTGCCAAAGCCTACGTCGGTGGGTACTTGGCCAACAACCCGTAAACATGGCGCATGAACTGGAACATGTCGCGCCCTGATTGCTCATCTGCAATACCGGCCATTTGCCCAATAGTTGCAGCGCCGGTACCAAGGTAAACGGCTTGGATTGCCAACTCTCGGGCAACTGAGGGTTCAAGCTTTTCAATTTCGATAAAGCGGCCAGTCATGGCGTCAATAATTGGCGTGATTATCGACTTCACGCCGACGTCAAAACCTTCGAGATCAAGCCACATTATGAGACGAACTACCGAAGTAATCTCTGGAGTGAGCACCAACGCAGGCGTTCCAGCTGCTACTTCTGGCACGTTTTGTGCAATTTCGAGCACCTGTTGAATCGCCACAGCGCGGAGAAGTTCGTTTTTCCCGCCAAACCATGTGTGAACAAACCCATGGTTGACATCGGCCAACAGGCCAATCTCCCTAACACCCACCTCAGAGAATGGCTTCTCATGGATCAATTGCGCAGCCGCCGCGATTAATCGGCGTTCGCCCTCAGCCCGAGAAATAGGCGATCGGCGCTTCGGTGCTGCTGCTTTCTCTGCTGGCTTCTTTGATGGCACGTTCTTACCTTATTCCCCTGGAACATTTGGGTCTAGTTCAACTATCACCCGAGTGCTGATTGCGATTCCAATTGCTTTGGCAATTTTGTTTGGTTTGTTCTTGCCAGCGGTGACACGTCGTCGCCGTCAGAATAATGCAGTTGCGTAGTCTTTGATTTTTGCGGAGTTTGATGCTCCTAGTGAGTTTCAACTAGGATTTTCAAGTCATGATGTGCGCTCAGTTACACAGCAATAGAGGTGCACATGCTTAGGAGACGGCGTAAAAGCTCGGATTCTGGCGAGGATGGGGCTGGCTGGATCTATGCCGACCTGTTCTTGGCTCTCATGATTGTGGGTCTTGGTTCTGCCGTAATTACCTCTTCGTCCCCGTCAGGTGCTGCCAGTACTACTGCACCCGCAACGTTTCAATTGAGCTGCGCTGAGTTTCCTGTACGGGTGCCGAATAATCTGTCGGCTGCAAACGGTGGCTCACAAATTCAAGCTGCAATTACCTCTGAAATTAGTAAGCGTGGATGGAGCGGCGAGAGCGCGAAGCCGGGCCTAGTAATAGTTTTTGGTGGTTTTTCTGGCGGCGAAACTGCCGGAGCAGGTGACAGGCGCGCACAAAACTTACGTGCCTCACTACGTGCAGCCGTGCCGCAGTTCCAGCAAGTTGAAATGCGAACTGGTGGTGCACAGAACATCACAGTAAATGGAACAGCTTCAGACGTTGGTGGCTCTGGTTCGTTCTTACTCGTCGTCTATTTATTGTTCAATGGTGCAGCTCTCACTGAAGACTGCACCCGTTAAGGAGTTATATGCCTAATTCACCACACGCCCATGCTGATGCAGTTACAGCTGTTGACAAATGGCTAACAGTTTCAAAACAAACAACGTCACTTGGTGCTAGCGCCACACAGTTTGTTGATGACCTGCGCAACAACCAAAAGACACGTGAGTGGTCAAAGGTAAACGTTGAGCAGATCTTGCCGTTCAAGACAGAAACCCCTCGTTTGTTGTTGGTCGTTCGAGCCGGAGCAATGTTCTTGCCAATTTTGTTGACATGGCTTGCTCTTTCACAGGTCATCGGGCCCTTCACGTTGTACCTTCAGAACCAACAAGCAAGTGCGAACTTCTTGTGGTTCTGGAACCAGAACCCAGGGCATTCATTTGCTGAGCCGTGGAAGTTGAGCCACGTGGCTCTTACCGACGCAGCAATTTTGGCGTTCCTTACGGTTCTTGCAATGCGGATCACCTGGTGGGAAACCTCGAGGGCAGAACAATCAGAAGCTCGATACACCGAGATGTTGTCAGCCCTTGAGTTCTACTTCGTCTCCTCGCGCGACAACTAAGTAGCTACGTGGCGTATTGTTCGCCGTATGACTTTTATAACTCATCATGCGTTGGTAAACAACGTTGATATTGCGTTCTGGCACGAACGTTCTGCCGCGCCAAAAAAAGTCTTGGCGTGTGTCCATGGTTGGCCAGAATCAAAACGAATTTTTTCGCGTGTAGTTGAGCCGTTGCGTGATGCTGGTTTTGATGTTGTGGTGCCTGACCTGCGCGGGTTTGGTGAATCCGGGTTAGCTCAAGATGGTTTTTACGATGTGGTGTCTCATGCACGAGACATTGAAGCTTTGGTGTTTGACCATCTCGGGTACGAGTCTGCCGTTCTTGTTGGCGGTGACTTAGGTGGTCCGGTAATTCAAGAGATGGCATTACGGAATCCGACTCGGGTGGAACGAATGGTGTTGTTCAACTCTCCACTTCCAATGGATAAGGAACGGATGGCAGGGATGCAGACTCGTCCGCCTGTAGAGGTGATGGACTATTTCATTCGGCAGGGCACTGACGCTGATGCACTCACAGCTGAACTGAACACTGATCAGAAACGTGCCGAATACATAGCTGAGTTTTACTCAACACGTTTATGGGCACACCCGGGTGCATTCAATGCTGATGACATTGCATGGCATGTTGAACCATTTCGTGATGCACAGAAGCTTCGTGCGTCGTTTGCAAATTATGAATCTGCATTTGATGCAACGAAACGAACTGAGAAACCCCTGTATGGCAGAAACTCAGTGACGCCGACTTTGATTCTGTTCGGAACGAGTGATCACGTGATCTATCCAGATTTTGACCTGATGGCGGCAACTGTGTTCGAAGTTCATGATGGGCCAATTCGTATTGAGAACAGCGGCCATTTCGTGCCGTGGGAGGCAGCTGAAGAATTTATTTTTCGTACAGGTGAATTCTGTCGTGAAAGCTGAATTATTCGCCTTGTGACATTTTTTCTGCGATAGCACGATCTCGGCGAATGACGTTACGAATCAAGACTGATCCAACGACACCGACGCCAGCAAGCATCACGAGGAACACGGTGTATTGCATCCAGCCTCCACGATCACCGGAACTCTGTGGCTTCTTTCCACAATCTGGGCGCGGGTTTGAGTTGATGCATTCTGATGGCTCGTTTACTAAGTCATACACATACGTCGACTCCGTCATCTCTGCAGTTGCGACAGTGGAGTCTGTGGGGGTGTCGGCTGCGTGGACCGCAGAGAGTCCGAATGGTGCAAGCGTGAGAAGAACGGCACAGGCGACGGGAGCAATACGGGGCATGGGACTATCGTCTCACGCCAACTAGTGTTTACAACGCTATGAGTACAAAGTCACATCCCGCCCAGCATGATGTAGTTCTCGTTGTTGACTTTGGCGCCCAATATGCCCAACTCATTGCACGTCGCGTTCGTGAAGCTCGGGTGTACTCGGAGATTGTTCCGCACCGTATTTCTGCAGCCGAGGTTGTTGCTAAAGCTCCAAGGGCAATCATTCTGTCTGGTGGCCCGAAGAGCGTGCACGTCGATGGTGCTCCGTTGCTTGACCCTGCCATTTACGAATTGGGAATTCCTATTCTTGGCATTTGTTACGGATGCCAGTTGGTGGCTCAACAATTAGGTGGTGTTGTGGCCCGTGGAGGTCGCGGTGAATATGGCCGTGCCACTCTGACGCGAAGTTCTTTGTCTTCCAAGTTGCTTGGTGATTCAACACCTCAAGTGCATGACGTGTGGATGAGCCATTTCGATTTCGTTAGTGAAGCGCCAACAGGTTTTGTGGGAACAGCGTCTACGCCCGACGCACCGAACGCTGTTATTGAAGATAATGCTCGTCGAATTTACGGCGTTCAGTATCACCCTGAAGTTGTGCATACGACTAGTGGCCAAGATTTGTTGGTTCGTTTTCTTGTCGACATTGCTGAGTGCAAACAAGACTGGACAATGGCAAGCATTGTTCAGGATCAAATAGAAGCAATCCGTGCGCAAGTCGGAACTGAACGAGCAATTTGTGGTTTGTCAGGTGGAGTTGATTCATCTGTTGCAGCGGCAATCGTGCATCAAGCAATCGGATCACAGCTCACGTGTGTCTATGTAGACACCGGACTTATGCGTCGTGGTGAAAGCGAACAAGTTGTTGAGACATTCCGTAAGAGCATGGGTATCGAGTTGATTCACATTGACGCTGGCGACAGATTCTTTGCAGCACTTGCCGGAATTACAGAACCAGAAGCAAAGCGCAAGGCTATTGGTGAATTGTTTGTGCGAATTTTTGAAGAGAATACCGGTGGACTCACCGATGCAAAGTTCTTGGTGCAAGGAACGTTGTATCCAGACATTGTGGAAAGTGGTGGGCAGGACGGAACTGCTTCCGTAATCAAGAGTCATCACAATGTGGGCGGATTACCTGACGACATGACACTTGAGTTGTGTGAACCACTGCGTGCACTGTTCAAAGATGAAGTGCGCAAAGTTGGAGTGGAAGTTGGTCTCAGCGACGACATTGTGTGGCGCCAGCCATTCCCTGGTCCCGGCCTTGGCGTACGAATCATTGGCGAAGTAACTCCAGACAAAGTGGCAACGCTGCAACATGCTGACGAAATTGTCCGTCATGAAATAAAGGCCGCTGGTCTTGAGCGGGAAATTTGGCAGGCCTTTGCAGTGCTCGCCGATATTCGCAGCGTTGGGGTCATGGGCGACGAGCGCACCTATGGCCGCCCCATCATTATTCGTGCTGTCACCAGCGACGATGCCATGACCGCGGATTGGGCACGGTTGCCCTATGACCTCTTGGAAAAGATGTCGAGCCGCATCATCAACGAGGTGCCGGGGATCAACCGAGTGGTCTATGACGTCACCTCAAAGCCACCTGGCACGATTGAGTGGGAATAGCCCTCCCAGGCTCAAATCCACTCCTGTAAGGCTCTGAGAAGGCGCCATCAGGCCATAACGTCACCCAAGTAGCCTGACAGGGTCATGTTTTCGACCCGTCACCACCGGGGACCCTTTCGGTCCGTACTGGTCTCACTTCTTGCCGTTGGCATCATGGGGGGCACGGTCATTTCTCCGCGGCTTGCCTCTGCCGACTCGGTGGATGACAAGCGCCGCCAGGCCGCCAATATCGCCGACCAACTCGACAACTTGGCCGAGCAGATGGACGCTCTGGGCGAAGACTACGCCCAGTCATTGACTGACCAGGCTGACCTTGCCGTGGAGATTGATAGAGCTCAAGCAGACGTGGCGGCAGCCGAAGCGCAACTATCGCAAATGCGCGGCACGTTGTACATGTCGGCGGTAACGCAGTTCATGCACGGTGGGCGCAATTCGACGCTGACAAATCTTTTTGCGTCGTCAAGTGGCGTACAAGATTCGCTACAGCGCAGTCAGTTGTTATCAATTGCGATGAACCAAGGATCACTGACAACAGACTCACTTGACGCAACAGCTACTTCGTTGACTAAGAAAAAAGTTGCTTTGGAAAAGAAGCGCAAACAAGCAATCAGTATTGGTGTCGTAGCAAACAAACGTCTAGGGGCTGCAGAGGCTTTAGCTGCGCGGTACGAACAATTGCAATCAACAGTCCAAGGAGACCTGGTTGATCTACTGCGTGAAGAACGTAATCGTCGTGAAGCGCAAGCCCTTTCAGATGCCCAACGTGAGGCCGGCACGTACAAAAGCAAGTACGCATCAATTCAGAAGAAGTACGGCAATATTCCTAAAGTTTCAGCGCGCAGTCAGTCAGCCATCAAAGCTGCCTTGTCTCAGCTTGGAGTTCCGTATCGGTATGGCATGAGTGCTCCAGGCAAAGCGTTTGATTGTTCAGGACTAACCACGTATGCATGGGGCAAGGCAGGAGTTGGCCTGAAACGAAATTCACGTGCGCAGTTCAATTCATTGCCGCATATCCCGAAAGAACTGGCAATGCCTGGTGACCTCATCTTCACTGGGTCTCCCATTCACCACGTCGGTATTTATCTCGGTAACGGAACAATGGTGCACGCCCCACGAACTGGAGACGTTGTAAAAATCGGACCAATTCGCTGGTGGAAAGTTGTTGGTGTCGTTCGCCCTGGTTGATTAGCGATACGGTCTATCTCCATGCAGGGGATCGATGAAGTCAAAGTAGAGGCGTGGCTTAACGCCAATATCGAAGGTGCACAGGGCCCGTATACGTACGATCTGATCGCTGGCGGCCGAAGCAACATCACGTTTCGCGTTACCGATGCCAACGGATTGCAATTAGTTCTGCGTCGTCCGCCCATGGGGCACGTATTGGCAACGGCACATGACATGGCGCGCGAACACCGCATTATCTCTGCAGTAGGAAAGACCAATGTGCCAGTACCTCGCACACTTGGTGTGTGTACCGACGAAGAAGTCAATGGTGCACCGTTCTATGTGATGGCTTTTGTTGATGGCGTAGTTCTCGATAGCCCAGACAAGGGCCTCTTATTGCCCGAAGCATTGCGTACTACGGCAGCTGAGAACCTCATTGATGTGTTGGCCGACTTGCACGCAGTCGATATTGACGCAGTTGGCCTTGGTGACCTGGCCAAGCGCGAAGGTTATGTGGAACGTCAAGTGAAGCGTTGGAGCACTCAATGGGCTAATTCAAAAACGCGTGAGTTACCAGCGGTGGAAGAAGTCGCACGTTTGTTGGCAGATAACATCCCGGTACAACATGGCGTGTCTATTGCTCATGGTGATTATCGATTCGGTAACTGCCTAACGGATATCTCAACAGGCAAGATTGCGGCGGTACTCGATTGGGAATTGTGCACACTGGGTGACCCTTTGGCAGATCTTGGGTATGTCGGTATCTATTGGACTGATCCAGGCTTTCCAATGTTGCGTCACAATGACCCATCAGGGCATCCCGGTTCGTGCACATTTGATCATTTGGTTCAACGCTATGCAACACGAACTGGTCGTGATGTTTCAAACGTTGCGTATTACAAAGCGTTTTCCAGTTTCCGTTTAGCAGTCATTTCTGAAGGCGTATACGCGCGATACCTACACGGTGCGATGGGTGACCAAGATATTGAACTTGAACCAATGAAACTAGGAACCGAAACATTGGCTGAAGCTGCGCTCGCAGCATTGACAGGGAAGTAGACATGGCTGTTTTAGAAGGTTGGGTCAAAGGTACATTTACTTCTGCATTGTTGACGCGTGACACGTACCGCAAGGGGACTGGCCCAGTTGTCATCGTTGTTCATGAAATTCCTGGCATAACCCCAGCAGTTGAACGTTTCGCTAATGATGTTGTGAATGCTGGATTCACTGTTGTCATGCCAGACCTAGTGGGAACTCCTGGCCGCAAAGTCGACGGAAAATACTTGGCGTCGTCGATGTTGAAGATTTGTATTTCAAAAGAATTCACTACGTTGGCGCTTAATAAGACGTCGCCAGTTATCTCGTGGCTGCGTGCACTAGCTCGTGCACTTCACAATGAAATTGGTGGCAAAGGCGTTGGTGCAGTTGGCATGTGTTTCTCGGGTGGATTCGCGCTTGGCATGATGGTGGACGACATCATGATTGCGCCAGTTCTGTCGCAGCCGTCATTGCCCTTCTCGGTCGGCAAGGCTCGTGGTGCTGATCTCAATTTGTCTCCTGATGATGCTGCAGTAATCACTCAGCGTGCAGCAGACGGATGCCAAGTGCTCGGACTGCGGTTTACGCAAGACAAATTGGTGGGTGACAGGTTCGCTTCATTGCGCAACCTCATTGGTGATGCCTTCATCGCAGTGGAGATTCCATCACAGTCTCCGAAAGATCACAGTGTGCTTACGGAACAGCGTGACGAAGACAGCGTGCAACGTGTCTTGTCGTTCTTCAGTGAAAAACTGAAGTAGTTACTGCGGGCCGCCGTCAACGGGAAGCATTGTTCCTGTTGTGTAGCTGCTTGCGTTACTGGCTAAGTACAGAGCAGCGCCAACAATTTCGCGTGGTTCGCCACCACGCTGCAGCATGTACCCAGTTTTCGCAGCCTTGTTGAAACGTTCCATATCCCACGCCTTTGATATATCTGTCAAGAATGGCCCAGGCACGATGCAGTTCACACGTACATGCGGCGCATATGTTCGCGCTAACCCCATGGTCAAGTTGTTCACAGCAGCCTTTGCTGCACCGTAGATCACTTCGTTAGGAGATGGTCGTTGACTTGCAATAGAGGAAACATTGATGATGGAACCACCGCGTACGGTGCCGTCAGCATTCTTAGAAGTCATATGTGTACCGATGAGTGCTGACAAACGAAAGGGTCCCTTCAAGTTCACACCAAGAACTTTATCGTACAACTCTTCCGTGACTTCCACGAGAGAGGAATACAACGGCGACATGCCGGCGTTATTAACAAGAATGTCAATGTGTCCGAATTCTGCAATGGCAGTAGTAGCCAACATTTCTGCATCAGACCACGAGGCCGCGTGATAACCAATGGCAAGCGCACGGCGGCCTAATGCGCGCACCTCGTTTGCAACTGTCTCGCAGTTTTCAACTTTGCGACTTGCAACAACAATGTTTGCACCACGCTCTGCAAATGCCAACGCCATCGCGCGACCAAGCCCACGACTTCCGCCAGTGATGATGGCGGTCTTGCCCTCTAATGAAAAAAGATCTGTCATGTCGTTACCTTTGCTGAATACTCAGGATGTTTGAATGCCGCAACGGTACGTCGCACATCAGCATTGGTCGATACCAGAAGGTGACGGGCTAGTAATCCCTTTGCTGCCTTGGCATTGTGGCCACCCACGATGGCTCCTGAATGTGACACAAGGTCAACACGGACAACGTTGTCGAGCAGATCCCAATTGATGGCAGCTCGGTGCTCGTTCGGCAACAGGTCGATCACGGCTCTCTTCTTTACCGTCGCAATAAGTGCATCAGTAATTGCTTCATTCCAGAATTTCGACATCGTGCCAAATGGCGCGAGACGGGCTCCCATTTTCAATCGATAGTCGGGGATCTGATCATCGGCACGTACAAGTCCGAGTAAGCCAGACGGCACAATGATGCGCTTTACGAATGCATTGCGTCCTGTTGCCGTGAGGGACGCAAGATCTAGGTGATCCCACACGACGCCGGTGTATCGCTGCCATGCAGGAAGACACGGTGCATTAACTAGTTGCATATTGCAAGATTGTGCCCGGGTTAGGTGTGCCCCATTAACGCCAAGAAGTTTTTGGGCGCCGCCCTTGTCTTTTCGCAATTGGGCAGCGATTTGTGTGCGTGATACCTCAAGCGCTGCACCAAAAGCACCCAACCGAGGGGTCCACAGGTGTGATTGATTGCCGGCCTCGGATTTTCCTTCAGATGGTGGGAGAAGTAGTAGAAAATCTTGTGTCGCCATCTAGGAGATTGTGTCACTTACTGCCTAGTATTGTTTTATGCGCGTACACGTAGACCCCTCCAAATGCCAAGGACATAACCGTTGTTATGCCTTAGCTCCCGAATTATTCGATGTTGACGATTACGGCAACGCATTCGAACGTAATGATGGTGTTGTTCCTGCCGGCCTCGAAGACAAAGCACGCCTTGCGCTTGCTAACTGTCCCGAATTTGCAATCTCAATCGAGGAATAGCCATGAGTGAAACCGTTTACGGACCAGTCACCGACTGGGCAACAGACTTCGACCACGGTTCACCTGCTTATGCAGCGAACCAACACAAGATTTGGGATGACCTCAAGAACTCAGGTTGCCCGATTGCACACACAGATCGTTACGGCGGCACCTGGTTGCCACTGACACACGAAATGGTTCACTCCATCGCGTACGACACAGATCATTTCTCAAGTGAAGGACCAGTTGTTGGTCAGTTAAAGCCAAGTGAAGTACCCGATCGCATCGGTGCACCTATCGGACCCGTTCCACCGATCTCTTCTGACCCTCCATTCCACAACGAAGCTCGCCGCTTGCTGCTTCCTGCGTTCTCTCCAAAGATGATTGATCCTTGGCGTGACGAAGTCGTCGAAATTTGCAACAAGCTCATCGACGACATGGGTGATGCAGATCACATCGATGCTGCATTGCAGTACTCACAGCACATTCCCGTAATGGTTATTGCGCGCATGCTTGGTTTGCCAGTTGAAGACGGTGACAAGTTCCGCGGATGGGTCAACCTTGTCCTTAGTGGAATCGGTGAAGAGCGCACAGAAGAGCGCATGCAAAAATTCATGGAATTCAATGAATACCTGGCGTTTCACGTCACTGACCACAAGGAGAATCCTCGTGAGGATCTCATCTCGTTCTTGTTGAATGCAGAAATTTTTGGTGAGAAGTTGTCGCTTGAGCACGCAGTCGGAACAGTGATTCTGTTGCTGATCGCTGGCATCGACACAACATGGAGCGGTATCGGTTCATCGTTGTGGCATCTTGCAACCAACTCAGTAGATCGTCGTCGTTTGGTAGAAAACCCAGACATGATTCCCGCAGCTGTTGAAGAATTCCTTCGCGCATATGCGCCTGTCACCATGGCACGCGTTGTGAAAGAAGACATGGAATTCCATGGTGTGCAGATGAAGAAAGAAGATTGGGTTCTTCTTCCTTTCCCTGCGGCTAACCGCGACGACAAGCAATTTGCAAACGCGCATGAAGTTGTAATCGACCGCGAAGAAAACCGCCATGCCGCTTTTGGTCTTGGTATTCATCGTTGCCTTGGTTCGAACCTTGCTCGTTTGGAAATGAATGTTGCCGTTGAAGTGTTCCTTCAGCGCTTCCCAGACTTCTCAGTCGATGCAAACGAAATGGTCACGTGGAGCACGGGTCAAGTACGAGGACCTCGTACATTGCCATTCGTGGTCAACACACGCGCATAACAACGCATTCCTCGCGCCGACACAGTCCGCTCGTAAGATGGCGGGACCATGTCAGATCAACTCTTTAGCTCTTCAGGTAACAGCACGCCGCTGAACCCTGACCAACAAGAGGCTGTGTACCACCCAGGTGGTCCTCTGCTTGTTGTGGCTGGTGCTGGCTCTGGCAAAACTCGCGTTCTCACGCAACGCATTGCATGGTTGATTTCGCAAGGCACGTCGCCGTTCGCAATTTTAGCTATCACGTTTACAAATAAGGCTGCTGAAGAAATGCGACACCGTGTCGCTGATTTGGTTGGTCCTACTGCGCGCTCAATGTGGGTTACCACATTCCATAAGGCATGTGTCCGTATGTTGCGTCAGCATGCCGAACTCATTGGGTACCCCAAGCAATTCACTATTTATGATTCACAAGATTCGAAGCGCCTAGTCGGTTACGTCATTCGTGACATGGGTCTTGATGCCAAGAAGTTCCCGGCCAACGCGGCCCAATCACGAATCAGTTTGTGGAAGAACGAGTTGATCACACCGGCTGTTGCTTTTGATACTGCTGAACATATCTCTGCGCGCCGTAACGCTGAAATTTATCGCGAGTACCAAGCACGTCTGATTCGTGCAGGCGCAATGGACTTTGATGACTTGTTGGTCAATGTGGTGCGTCTCTTTGAAGCTCACCCCGAAGTGTTGCGTCAGTATCAAAAACGTTTTCAACACATTCTCATCGACGAATATCAGGATACGAACCAAGCCCAGAACCGCATTGTTCTAATGCTGGGCGCATTGCATCACAACGTATGTGTGGTGGGCGACAGTGACCAAAGCATTTACAAATTCCGCGGAGCTGACTTACGCAATATTGATCAGTTTGAAAGCGCATTCGGCGAAGCAACAGTTGTGGTGCTTGCGCAGAACTATCGAAGTACGCAAACAATTCTTACTGCTGCTAATGCAGTGATCTCGCAGAATGTCGGAAGGCGCCCGAAAGACTTGTGGACATCAGCCGGTGACGGTGAACGTATTGTTCGCTACTTTGCGGAAAATGAATATGACGAAGCCACATGGGTGTCATCAACTGCGCAAGATATTCACACCAAAGAAAAGCGGGCGTGGGGCGATATTGCCATCATGTATCGCACCAACGCACAGAGCCGCGCCATTGAAGAATCAATGATGCGCTCTGGTATTCCGTACAAGGTTGTTGGCGGTACAAAGTTCTACGAACGACGCGAAGTAAAAGATGCCATTGCATATCTGAAGGCCGGCGCGAACCCGCTTGATGAGATCAGTATCAAGCGAGTGTTAAATGTTCCGAAGCGCGGCATTGGTGATACCAGCATCGGAAAGATTGATCTTTTTGCTACTGCAAACGGCATTTCATTTATTGATGCGATGCGCCGCGCAAGTGAAGCGGGTGTCTCTGGTGGAGCAATAAAGGGAATCGCACTGTTCGTCACATTGGTTGATCAGATGAACGCAGCACTAGCTGACGGACCATCTGCGTTGTTGGAAGTCGCAATGAACAACAGCGGCTACATCACAGAACTTGAACAAGAGGCAACAGTTGAAGCTGCAGGGCGTCTTGAAAACATCTCCGAACTCATTGGTTCTGCTGCTGAATTCACTCAGGTCGAAGAGTTCCTTGAACAAGTTGCGCTTGTTGCAGACACGGATGACCTTGATGCCGAAAACCACATTGTGCTCATGACATTGCACTCGGCCAAAGGCCTTGAATATCCTGTTGTTTTCTTGGTTGGCTGCGAAGAAGGTATTTTCCCTCATAACCGCGCTCTGCTCGACCCCGCGGAACTTGAAGAAGAGCGCCGTCTTGCGTACGTGGGTCTTACGCGTGCGCGCGAGCGGTTGTTGGTATCCCATGCGTGGCAGCGCATGTTGTTCGGACAGTCGCAGTACAACCCACCGTCACGATTCTTGGCTGAAGTTCCTGCGGAGTTATTCGACCGTCAAGGAAATGTTGATTCTGGGTCTGATCACGGACGCGTCTTTGGTCGTACTTCCACCGATTGGAACGATGCAGAACTTCCGGCATACAAACGTCGCAATGAAGGTGATGACGATGATTCGTTTGGTCGCTCATATGGTCGTCGAGCTGAGCGTGCCGTGCGTCCTGCTGCAGAGCCCCGCAATACAGACCACCTCGTTGACCTCAAGCCCGGTGATGATGTGATGCACTCGGTATTCGGCGAAGGTGTTGTCATCGAGATCAAAGGCACCGGAGACAAGACTGAAGTCACGGTTCGCTTCCGCGATAAGGGCACCAAACACTTGGCTCTTGCATGGGCTCCATTGACAAAACTTTCGTGAAGTTCTTTTCTGAGGGCCTCGAGTAGTAGAAATGTTGTCATGAAGGCAGCAATCCTTATCGAAAGTCTCACCGGCAATACGTGGAAGGCGGGCGAACTTATCGCGGCCAATCTGCAGCAAGAGAACTGGTCAATTACCGGTATTTCTTCGATGAAAGATCCGAATCACGCATCAATTCAAGATGCTGACACTGTCATCGTCGGCACATGGGTGCACGGACTGTTTGTTGTTGGTCAAGCGCCATGGGCGATTGACCGTTTGCGTCACCTTCCTGCAATGGCTGGAAAGCAAGCAGTTGCCTTCTGCACGTATGCATTGAACCCAGGAAAATCACTTGATGTCATGACGCGTGAATTAGAAATGCGTGGTGCTGAAGTTGTCGGTGGACTCGCACTGCAGCGCGGCCGTTTGGCTGAGCACGCTGAGGAATTTGCAATTCGCCTCGTCGATTCAGTTCCCGCTAAATAATTACGGAACAGTGGTGACGCTTGGCGTTAAGCCGCGCAAATCGATATACAAAGTCTTTTTGTTTTCAACAATCGGTCGCACTTCAGACGGGGCCTCTAGTTGCGTCACCTCGATGGTGCGCTTTTCGCAATCGGTGAACTTGCTAGTTCCTTGAATATGAGTGACGAGGCAACTGGCATCACGGTCAGCAGGAAAGCCGTAGTACACCTGCCAGCCAATGGCAGGGTCTGAACCCTCATGGTCAAGAACGATTGACCGCACGCCGTCAGGGCTCTTCAAATCGGGCAATAGCAATGGCCCGTCGGATGAAATAGCTTTTGCCATGGCAGCAACTTTGCCCACTTCAAAGACACGGTTTCCAATTTCAGAGCCTGGGTCGGCCCGATGGTTGATGGACGTGGCCACCAGCCACAAACCCGCAAAGAACAGGGCGAAAAATGCGATGCCTCCGAGAACGGGCACAACTGCACGAGCAAGGGGACTGCGAAGACGGGGGAATGCCATGTCCCTATTCTGGCGGGTTGGTATGGAAACCCTCGTACGGCGTAGGGTTTACCTTCTGTGAAGCGCCCGTATCGAGTAGTAGTTGCCAAGCCAGGCCTAGACGGCCATGACCGAGGAGCAAAGGTAATAACCCGTGCTCTCCGTGACCATGGTTTTGAGGTCATTTACACCGGTCTACATCAGACCCCCGAGCAAATTGCAGAGACTGCAATGCAAGAAGACGCCGACGCCGTAGGGCTGTCGCTTCTGTCTGGTGCCCACCTCACACTCTTTCCGCGCACCGTTGAAGAACTGAAGAATCGCGATATGGCCGACATCCTCATCTTTGGTGGTGGCGTGATTCCTGATGCCGATGCGCGCGCGTTACGCGAGCAAGGCGTAGGAAATATTTTTGGCCCTGGTTCATCACTCAAACTGATTTGCCAATGGCTTGAAGAAGAACTCGACAATAGGGAGTAACTCATGGACCTTTTCGAATATCAGGGCAAGCAGTACTTTGCGCGCTACGACATTCCCGTATCAAAGGGTGACGTTGCAGTCACTGTTGATCAAGCAATCGCCGCTGCAGATGCAGCCGGATACCCAGTAGTTGTAAAAGCTCAGGTACAAGTTGGCGGTCGCGGTAAAGCAGGCGGCATCAAGTTGGCCAATAACGCCGATGAAGTTCGCACACACGCCGGAAATATCTTGGGCATGGACATCAAGGGCCACGTTGTGAAGCGTGTCTGGGTTGAAAATGCTTCAGACATTGCAGAGGAGTACTACGCATCATTCACTCTTGATCGTGGCGCAAAGAAGCACCTTCTTATGTTGAGCCGCGAAGGCGGAGTAGAGATTGAAGAAGTTGCAGAGAAAAATCCTGCAGCAATTCTGATGTTGCACATTGATCCAGTTGATGGTCTCCCTGCAGCAGCCGCAAAGAAAGCCGCTGTTGACGCAAAGATTCCTGATGCAGCACAACAAGGTGTTGCAGACATTTTGGTAAAGCTGTATCGCTGCTTCGTTGAAGGCGATTGCGATCTCGCTGAAATCAACCCACTCATTTTGAAGCCAACAGGCGAAGTGCATGCACTTGACGCAAAAGTCAGCCTCGATGAGAACGCCGAATTCCGTCACCCTGAATGGGCTGAGTTTCAAGCAACTGTCGAACTTGATGCTCGCGAACTTCTTGCTCGTGAAAAAGGACTGCAGTACATCGGTCTTGACGGCACTGTCGGAATTATCGCTAACGGCGCTGGTCTTGCAATGAGCACGCTCGATGTTGTGAACCAAGTGGGCGGCAGTGCTGCAAACTTCCTCGACATTGGCGGCGGCGCGAACGCCGACGTAATGGCTGGAGCACTTGAAGTAATCAACTCTGACAAGAACGTCAAGAGCATCTTCATCAACATCTTTGGTGGAATCACTCGCGGCGACGAAGTGGCAAAGGGCATTGTGGAAGCACTTGGTCGCGTTGACCTGCGTGCCCCAATCGTTATTCGCCTCGATGGCACTAACGCAACAGAGGGACGCGACATTCTGAAGAATGCCGGAATCCCTGAATCAAAACTCACCAGTAAGTCAACGATGCTCGAAGCTGCTGAAGCAGCTGTTGCGCTCGCAAAGTAAGGACCCCCGTCATGGCAATTTTCGTCGATCAAAACACCAAAGTTATTGTGCAGGGCCTAACAGGCGGCCAAGGCAAATATCACGGACTTCGTAACAAGGCATACGGCACACAAATCGTTGCTGGTGTTACACCCGGCAAGGGTGGCACTGATGTTGAAGGCATTCCTGTTTACAACAGTGTTTCTGAAGCAGTGAAGGCAACTGGTGCGACTGCATCATTCGTTACTGTTCCACCGAAGGCTGCGTCCGCCGCAATTCTCGAAGCTGCTGGTGCAGGCATCACATTCATCGTGTGTATCACTGAAGGAATTCCTGCTCAAGACGAAGCTCGCACGTACAACACTTTGATTCGTGACTTTCCTAAAGTTCGTTTGCTCGGGCCAAACTGCCCAGGCATTATCAGCCCAGGAAAATGCAACATCGGCATTACCGCCGGTGAAATTGCGCAACTGCCGACAGCAAAAGGCCCGAACGTTGGCATCGTGTCACGTTCCGGAACTCTCACATACCAAGCGCTCTATGAATTGAAGCAACTCGGTATCGGCGTATCAACATGCGTTGGTATCGGTGGCGACCCTGTTCCCGGAACTTCTTTTATTGATTGCTTGCGCGAATTCCAAGCAGACCCAGAAACTCACGCCATCATCATGATTGGTGAAATTGGTGGTTCAGCCGAAGAAGAAGCTGCAGAGTTCATCAAGGCCAATGTGACTAAGCCAATGTCTGCGTACATCGCAGGTGTTACTGCTCCAGCCGGAAAGAAGATGGGCCATGCAGGCGCCATTGTTTCTGGCGGCAAGGGAACAGCGCAAGGCAAGATGGATGCGCTGCGTGCTGCGGGCGTATTGGTTGGGCATAACCCAACAGAAGCTGGTTCTCTCATGGCCGGCATTGTGGCTGGGCTGAGCTGAGTGCCACGCGCTCTTCTTTCTGTATACGACAAAACGGGCATCGTCGAATTTGCGACGTCGCTTCATGAACTCGGTTGGTCGTTGCTGTCTAGTGGCGGAACAGCCGCTGCTATTTCTGCTGCTGGCATTCCAGTTACAGATGTTGCAGAGATCACGGGTCTAGCACCGATTTTTGATCACCGTGTAGTAACACTTCACCCGAAAATTCATGGCGGCATTCTTGGTGATCGTTCAAACCCAGATCACGTTGCTGAAATGGAAAAGAATGGCATCGAAGCTATCGATCTCGTTGTTGTCAACTTGTACCCGTTCTCGTCAAAGCCGGGAATTGAACTCATTGATGTTGGTGGCCCCGCAATGGTGCGTGCAGCAGCAAAGAATTTTGCTCACGTAGGCGTGGTTGTAGATACTGCTGATTACAGCGACGTTCTGGAAATGATTAGTGGTGACTTCTTTAGTGTTGCAGCACGTCGTCGTCTAGCGCAGAAGGCTTTTCGAATTACTAGTGCATATGACGCTTCGATTTCTTCGTGGCTTGCAGATGAAACAAGTGATCGTGAAGATGCAACGGTGCCGCCGATTCTTACGTTGGTCGCAGAGCGCGCCGAGGTCTTGCGTTATGGAGAAAACCCACATCAAACTGGTGCGCGATATCGCCTACCGGGTGTTGAGAGCTGGTGGGATTCCGCAACGCAACTCAACGGCAAAGAGATGTCATACCTGAACGTTCTCGACACGGAAGCTGCGTGGCAATTGGTCAGCCGTTTCGACAGGCCAGCAGCTGTAGTTGTGAAGCATGCCAACCCGTGTGGTGTTGCCCTTGCACCCACAATCTTCGAGGCGTACTCGCATGCGCATGGTGCTGACCCAATTAGTGCTTTCGGTGGAATTATTGCGGTGAATGGTGAAGTCAATGGCGACACTGCAGCAGAGATCAATAAGACCTTTACTGAAGTTGTCATTGCCCCTTCGTTCACATCAGATGCGCTTGAAATTTTGTGTGCAAAACCATCGCTCCGTGTATTTGAAGCAGTGGCGCCATTCGGGTCAATGGCTATCAACGTTCGGTCGATTGACGGTGGGCTCCTTGTGCAGTCAGTTGACGAAGTTGATGAGCCGCTCGACGATTTCACGGTAGTCACCGAACGTGCGCCGAGCGCTGATGAGTGGTCAAGCTTGTTATTGGCGTGGCAAACAGTCGCGGCCACCTGGAGCAATGCCATTGTTCTTGCGCACGGCGACACTGTTGTTGGCATTGGCGGGGGACAGCCCAACCGCATTGACGCAGCGCGTTTAGCTATTGGGCGCGCTGGTGACCACGCCTCTGGTTCGGTGGCTGCGAGCGATGCTTTTTTCCCATTCGGCGATACGGTTTCAGAGTTGGCTGCCGCTGGTGTCACTGCAATTTTCCAACCCGGTGGCAGTGTGCGAGACGAAGAATCCATCACGGCAGCCAACACTTATGGCATCGCCATGGTCTTCACCGGATCACGCCACTTCCGTCACTAGGCAAGTCGTAGACTAGACAAATGGCACGTATTGGTGACCTCCTTGCGGCGGGACGAACTTTCTCTTTTGAATTTTCACCTCCCAAAACAACTGCTGGCTCAATGTCCCTTGGGCGCACAATCGCCGAACTTGAATCTCTCAGTCCGTCATTTGTGTCATGCACCTACGGCGCTGGCGGTTCAACTCGTGAAAACACACGCGACACGGTGCTGTGGATTGAACGCGAAACGAACATTCCTGCGATGGCGCATCTCACGTGCGTAGGTCACACCCGTAATGAGATTGAAGACATCATTGCTACATACACGGCAGCCGGAATTCAAAATGTCTTAGCTCTTGCTGGTGATCCTCCAAAAGATCCCGCTGATGCGCGACCAAGTGATTACATGTACGCAACGGATCTAGTGGACCATTTGCGCGAGATTGCTGATCTTTCAATCGGTGTTGCAGCACATCCAGAAGGACACCCTCGTTCACCTGACCTTGCAACTGACCGCCGCCTCCTTGCTGAAAAGCTCAAAGTTGTTGACTTCGCTACCACTCAGTTCTTCTTTGATGTAGATCATTACCTGTCGTTGGTGAACGACCTGGCAGACCTCGGGGTCACCAAACCTGTCGTTCCCGGAATTATGCCGTGCACCAATATCGCCCAAGTTGAACGGATGGCTGAATTATCAGGCGCTGCGTTTCCTAATTGGCTGCGCGAACGTCTTGAGTCAGGAACATCACCAGAAGACGTGCGTCGAATCGGAGTCGAAGCTGCAACGGAGTTGTGCGCGCAATTGTTGTCTGCAGGTGCGCCCGGACTTCACTTTTATACGTTGAATAAATCAACCGCTACACGGGAGATATACGCCCAACTGGGTCTTCCGGTCGCATGACCTATTTCTTTCATGAGTAATCAGAACGACCAATCCACACAACTAGGCGGAACACCAGCATGGGGCACACGCAGAGGACCTGTGGTCCCGTATGTTCCTGCACTTGATGGTTTACGCGCCCTCGCTGTCATCGCAGTGATTGTGTATCACGCCAATCATCAGTGGTTAGGCGGCGGCTTTCTTGGTGTTGAAGTGTTCTTCGTTATCTCGGGCTATCTCATTACGTTGCTCCTTATCGCAGAGCGCGAACGTTCCGGCACCGTATCGCTAGGCAATTTCTGGATGCGTCGCGCCAGACGATTACTGCCTGCATTGTTCACGTTGTTGCTCGGAACCACCGTGTATTGCGCATTGTTTGATCGTGATCGTCTCGGCATGTTGCGCGGCGATGTGGTGGGTGGAGTTCTGTACGTCTCGAACTGGTTCCAAATTTGGAGTGGTTCGTCGTACACGTCTGCTTTCGCTTTTGCGCCGCTTCGACATCTGTGGTCACTTGCAGTGGAAGAGCAGTACTACATCGTCTGGCCGCTCGTCATGTTCGTCTTACTTCGTCGAATCAGGCCGAAGACATTGCCGATATTGGGGCTTGTATTCACAGCGATTGCGGTTGCTATTGCTGTAGCCATAGCAATGATTTATCAACCTGGCCCTATTGACACGTTTGCAACGACACCAGAACAGTTCATGTCAATTTTTGGACATCGCGTTGTTCGTATTGATTTTCTCTACCTAGGCACCATCACTCGTGCCAGCGGACTATTACTTGGCGCAGCTCTTGCAACAATGTGGAGACCATGGGCATTGCGCCGAGGTAGAGCTGGTTCAAATGCCAATGGGCTTGACTTTGCAGGCGTTGTCGCCGTTGTCGCACTCGGCTTCATGTGTTGGAAATTTCGTGAAGTTGTCGAAGTGGCAGATGTGGGAACGACTGGATACGACTTGTTGTATCGCGGTGGATTCATTGCTGTAGGTATCGCCACAGTGGTTGCAATTGCAACTGTTACTCATCCGCGTTCACGTTTGGGCAAATATTTCATCGGAACACCACTATTGGTGTGGCTAGGCAAACGTTCATACGGTCTGTACTTGTACCACTGGACTGTGTTTCAGGCGTACCGCAAAGCGGCTGGAAATTCACTCGATGTGCGTGAGTTCATTGCGTTGATGGCAATCACAGTCGTCCTCACCGAAGCGTCGTATCAATTTATAGAAACACCGATACGTACAGGAAAGGCATTGGCTACGTATCGTTCGTGGCGCAAACGTGGTGGGACTATTCGTGGCCCTCTAGGGATAGTGCTTGGAACTTTGGCTGTTGTTCCAATATTCAGCGTGGTCAGCATGGCGGGTGCACGCGTGATGCCAGATGACATCACTGCTGGTCTCAATGACAACGAAGGCGCAGTCACTCGTATCACCACTACAACAATCGGTACAGGAACCACAACAGTTCCGTTGATCCCGACTACTACTCTGCCTCGCGGAAAGATGGATGCATTTGCAGTAGGCGATTCAGTGATGTTGGGATCAGCAAAGAAGTTGAAGTCCTATGGCATCACTGTTGACGCATCTAAGAACAGACAAGTCATTGATGCAGTTCAGATTTTCAATTACTACAAGTCTGTTAACGAATTAGGCGACGTGGTTGTTATTCATTTAGGTACAAATGGCATTACAAAGGCTGCGACATTTGAGCGAATTCTTAAGCCGCTTGCAAGCGTCAAGCGCGTGGTCATTCTGACAATGCGAGTGCCAGGTCGCGCTTCAGAGCAATTGAATAACGCTGTGATCAATAATCTTCCGGCGACGCATTCCAATGTGACAATCCTTGATTGGTACACATTGTCGAAACCACATCCCGAATGGTTCAATTCGGACGGAATTCACCCCAATGCCTTAGGTCAGGACAACTACGTTGCCCTAATTTTGCAGGCCATTGGCCGATAATTTTGGGCCCAATGTGGCGCTTCCATTGGGAACAAGTACCCCAAATTGCCTACGCTTAGAGACATGACATCACCAGTACGTATTGCCGTTACCGGCGCAGCCGGCCAAATTGGCTACAGCCTCCTTTTCCGTATCGCTTCAGGCGCAGTATTCGGTCCTAATCAGCCAGTCATTCTTCAACTGTTGGAAATCACTCCTGCACTTGGCGCGTTAGAAGGCGTACGTATGGAGCTTGATGACTGCGCATTCCCACTTCTTGCTGGTGTCGTATGCACCGACAATGCTGAAACTGCATTCGGCGATATTGATGCTGCCTTTCTTGTTGGCGCAATGCCACGTAAAGACGGAATGGAGCGTGGCGACTTGCTCAGCGCAAACGGCGGAATCTTCAAGCCACAAGGAAAAGCACTTGGTGTCGCAGCAAAGAAAGACGCAAAGATCTTGGTCGTTGGCAACCCAGCTAATACCAATGCAGTAATTGCAATGAACAACGCTCAGGGTCTTGACCCAAGTCGTTTCACCGCCATGACTCGACTTGACCACAACCGCGCAATGACTCAGTTGGCAGTAAAAGTAGGCAAGCCAGTTACTTCAATCAAGAAGATGACTATTTGGGGCAACCACTCAAGTACTCAATACCCAGACCTTTTCCATTGCGAAGTTGATGGCAAGAATGCAGCTGCTTTGGTCAACGATCAAGCATGGATTGAGAATGATTTCATCCCCACTGTTGCTAAGCGCGGAGCAGCAATCATCAAGGCACGCGGCTTGTCATCAGCAGCATCGGCCGCCAACGCTGCAATTGATCACATGAACTCATGGGTTCTTGGTACTGCTCCTGGAGACTGGGTGTCAATGGCAATTCCATCTGACGGCAGCTACGGGGTTCCTGAAGGCATTATCTCTTCGTTCCCGTGTGTTTGTAAAGACGGCACGTACAGCATCGTGCAGGGTCTTGATATTGATGACTTCAGCCGTTCACGCATTGACGCATCTGTAGCTGAACTCGTTGAAGAGCGTGACGAAGTAAAGAAGCTAGGCCTCATTTAATGAGCGTTGCGGCACTCGTCGATACAGACAGGTGGCCGCTAGATAGTGCTGAACTGCACACGGAACTACGGGATATTTTTACCAAGGAAAACATTGCAATTCTCCCTGGATTCATTCGTGAGAATGCGATTGGCGGATTGATTGCTGAATGCGATGAACTAGCAAAGGTGGCGTACCACACCACTGTTAACGCTGATCTCGAAGTAGTTGCGTACGACCAATTCCCAACGAACAGTGTGATCCGCGCATTGTATGAGTGGGATCCACTGATGGATTTTGTTGCAAAGATTCTGGGTGAAGAGAAATTGTTTCGTTACGCAGACCCTTTTGGCGCATTGAATCTTGCCGTTATGCGTGATGGTCACGAACTGGGTTGGCATTTTGATCAAACCGACTTCGTCGTTTCAATTGCATTGCAAACATCCTCTGAAGGCGGGGATTTTGAAAATGCATCTCGAATTCGCTCGGCTACTAACGAAAACGCTGACACTGTCGCTGCGGTGCGTCGAGGTGACCGTCCTGACCTAGTTCGCACTGAACCAATGACCCCCGGAACACTGATGGTGTTTAACGGACGAAACAGTTATCACCGTGTGTCACGTGTGTCGGGCACAGTTCCGCGCCATGTTGCGTTGCTTGCATATGACACGAAGCCAGGCACTAATTCAAATGATGAATTGCGTATGGGTCGTTACGGCAGGTTGCCAGCATGAAAATTGGTGAAGGTTTTGTAGGCAACGGCGCTAATGCAGCGCACATCAATGTTGTTCTCGGACATCGTGATGGGCCCGTCGGCACCGCGTGGGCTACAGCACTTGCAACTCCACGTGAGGGCCATGTTCCGTTTGTTGCAGTTGCGCAACCCAACATGCCCATTGTTCCGTTTACGTTGTTCGTGAACAAAGCGGCAATCGCAAATGATCGTCATGGTGAGTTGACATGGGGTGGAGCTCAGGCTGGTGTTGCAGCCGGCGTCGGACTCGCACATCAGAAGTCACTGATTGAAGATGACATCGACTCGCTTGTTCTCATTGTCGCGGTGTGGGTGAATCCATCTGCCGACAACGAGGAAGAAGTTTTTTCAAACAATCGAGACGCCACATTTGCAGCGCTTGAGCAGGCTCGGGATGCCGGCCCTGAACTCAACCGAGCGCTGGCGGCAATGGCTAATCCGTCAAACCCGTACTTCCGGACCGCGTAAATCTTTATTCGTACGTTGTGAGCACGCGCACGGCTTCGAATGCAGCGTCAAGGGCGGCAAACACGGGCACAGTATTCACGATGCGCTGAGTGTCTCCTGAGATGCGCACATGGCCTTTTATGAAGGCTTCTTGGGCTGGCAATGACCCTGTTGCGACCCCGACCGCTGTCTCCCAGGTCTGCTCCATACGGATATCTTCATCAGGCGCTGGTCCAGAGGCAAAGCGAGCAATGCCATTTCCCACTTGGAAGTGATACAGCACTGAGCCCTCAGGACCATCTGTAACCACTTGTGTGACGCCGATGGAGTGAGTTGAGGCAAGGTCTGCCAGTGACTCGCTTGCGGCCACTTGGGCCTGCATGGCGTCAATCCAATCAAGGCTGAGATACCGCATGTTTCTATTCTGCCGAAAGTTTTCGAGAACTGCGCCAGTGATTGATGAATTCAATGGCTACGGGAAGAATGGAAATGAAAACAACCGCGATAACAGCAATCTCGATGTGCTCTTTCACGATGTCAATTTGACCGAGAAAGAAACCGAGTAGCGGAAGTCCAGCACCCCACAACAATCCACCAACAATGTTGTAGCGAACAAAGGTTTTGTAATCCATCTTGCTGACGCCAGCAACCACGGGTGCAAACGTACGCACGATCGGAACAAATCTGGCCAGTACTACTGTGCGTGCACCATACTTTTCGAAAAATGCGTGGGCCTTAGTGACGTGGTCAGGGTTGAATAAACGAGACTTTGGCCGAGCAAAAATTGCTGGCCCCATCTTGTTCCCAATGAGATAACCAACCTGGTCTCCGATGATGGCCATCGACGCCGAGACGAGAATGACAAATGGCAACGGGGGGAGCACGTTGTTGCCTGCTTTGCTAGCGAGGAACCCTGCGATAAAGAGCAACGAATCACCAGGGAGAAAAAACCCAATCAACAATCCAGATTCGGCAAACACAATCGCCCCCAGGATCAGGAGACCTCCATTACGGAGTAGATCTTCGGGGTTTAGGAGAGCGAGCATTTAAGCGAGGTTAGTTCGGAAAACACAAAAGGCCCGAGCACATGGCTCGGGCCTTTTGATGAGTAGTTATTTAGTTAGTTGCTGGACCAAAAGTTGTCTTTTGGCGAGATGAACGAATCACCGATGCAGCAAGAACTACTAAAGCTGCAGCTGCAATAAGCAGGCGCTGGCCATCGTTGTTCTGAGTGCTGATGATTGCTGGAAGTGTCAACAACGACACAAGGTTCATCACCTTGATCAACGGGTTCAATGCAGGACCTGCTGTGTCTTTGAATGGGTCACCAACAGTGTCAGCAATAACAGCAGCCTTGTATGGCTCAGAGCCCTTACCGCCGTGGTTGCCGTCTTCGATGTACTTCTTTGCGTTGTCCCATGCACCACCAGCATTGCTGAGGTAGTTAGCCATGAGCTGGCCGGTCAAGATGACAGCAGCAAGGAATCCACCAAGTGCTTGCCAACCAATTCCGAATCCAACGATGACTGGAGTCAACACTGCAAGAAGTGCAGGTGTAGCCAATTCACGAAGTGAAGCTTCTGTACAGATGTCAATGACGGGGCCGTACTCTGGCTTCTTTGTTCCGGCCATGATCATTCCGTCAGCGAACTGACGACGAACTTCTTGAACCACAACACCAGCTGTGCGTCCAACGGCACGAATAGAAAGTGCTGAGAACAAGAACGGCACAGAGCCACCGATAAGGAGACCAATGAAGATCTTCGGATCAGCAACGTTGATTGCAAGCTCTGGAGCTTTGAACACTCCGTCAGCCAAGTTCTCGGCCTTGATCAACAATTCAGCACCAGCTGTTTCGATGAACGAAGCAAACAAGGCAACAGCAGCAATAACTGCTGAACCAATTGCGAAGCCCTTTGTTACGGCCTTAGTGGTGTTACCGACTGCGTCGAGAGCAACCATGATCTTTTGTGGTTCACCATGGAACTCGCCAGACATTTCTGCAATACCTGCAGCGTTATCTGACACAGGACCAAAGGTGTCTTCCGACACGATGACGCCTGTTGTTGCGAGCATTCCCATTCCGCACAATGCAACGAGGTAGAGCGAGAACGTAAGGTTTCCGCCGCCAAGTGCCAATGCCACGCCAATTGCAATCGCAATTGCAAGAACTGCGTACACGCTTGATTCAAGACCAAATGCAGTTCCCGAAAGAATTGCAGTTGCAGGACCAGTCTCTGCTGATTCAGCAATTTCTTGTACTGGACCATGATGAGTTGCTGTGTAGTACTCAGTGAGGCGGCTCACAAGTTGTGCAAGAAGCAGACCAACTGCAACCGCACCGAATACTCGCCAACCGGCTCCGCCCATTAACTTGACGCCTTCACCAGCGACACCTTTTTCGTTACCGACATAGGTCAGTGACAATGCAAGTGTTCCGGCAAGTGTAAGAACGCCAGCGACAAGGAAGCCCTTGTTGATTGGCTTGAGTGCGTCTGTTTCGTCTGGCTTTGCTTTCACTGCGAACACACCAAAGATTGATGCGATCACGCCGATAGCGCGAGCTGCAAGTGGGAACACGAGTCCCATTGCTGGGTTAAGACCAATCGAGTTGAACGCTGCAACACCAAGAATGATTGAAGCAACAAGTGTTACTTCGTATGACTCGAAGAGGTCAGCGGCCATTCCGGCACAGTCTCCAACGTTGTCTCCAACGTTGTCTGCGATTGTTGCTGGGTTACGTGGGTCGTCTTCAGGAATTCCTGCTTCAACTTTTCCAACGAGGTCAGCACCAACGTCTGCAGCCTTGGTGAAGATTCCTCCGCCAACACGCAAGAACAATGCAAGAAGTGATCCACCAAAACCGAATCCAACAAGAATGACGCTTGATGTGTTCTGGAACAACATGATGATCAATGTCGCACCGCTTAGTCCGAGACCAACGGTGAACATTCCGGCAACACCACCGGTGCGGAATGCAACGGTGAGAGCGTCTGGCATTGAACCAGTCAGAGCAGCAGCGGCTGTACGTACGTTTCCGCGCGTAGCCAATGTCATTCCGATGTAGCCAGTGAATCCTGAAGCAGCACAACCAAGGATGAAAGCGACGGTGCGCCAAATTCCGGCTTGCATGAACGACAATGCTTCGCTAGCGCCAGCACCTTCACCCTTGATGATTGCAGTTGACGTGACGAACACGATGACCGCAAGAGGGATCAAAATCATGATGATGGTCTTGAACTGGCGCCTCAAGTAGGCGTTTGCGCCTTCTTGAATTGCGAGGGCAATTTCTTTCATCTTTGGCGTGCCTTCATCGGCAGCCATAACTAAACGGGCGAGATAGAACCCAACAGCGATGGCAAGTACGGCCGAAGCAGCTGAAAGCCACAACACCGCCCATTCTCCGCCCTTGAGCACGAACTCTTGGTAGCCGCCTTCGGCAGCAAATAATCCTGACACTTAATTGTCTCCTGGCAAGTTCTGGGGCGACCTGACTTTCAGGCGCCCGCTGTATGGAACATCGCAACAGTAGTGAAAAAAGACACGCTGGAGCGAAATGGTCAAGTTGTGCCCTCGGGGGTCTCTCGGGCTACCGTTTGAAGTGCATTTGCACAGCCGGGCCGCCCGGCCGCAAGGAGACTTTATTTACATGGCACAAGTAGTTACATCTCACCGTGGCCCGGTCACCGGAACCGCTACTCATAAGCGAAAGAAGCGCCCATTCCTTCTTGACCTTTATTCCACCGCGGTAGGCAAGAAGTACGTCATGGGAATCTCGGGCGTCGCCATGATGGGATTTGTCCTCTTTCATATGATCGGAAACCTCAAGATGTATGCGGGCGCAGCAGATCTTGACCATTACGCCCATTTCTTGCAGACGTTGCTGTACCCCCTCGCACCCAAAGGCTGGGTTCTCTGGATTCTTCGCGGCGGCCTTATCTCCATGCTGTTTCTTCACTTGCATGCAGCGTGGTCGCTGACTGTTCTCAACCGTCACGCTCGCCCCGTGAAGTATCAAAACAAGCGTGATTATCAAATTGCCAATTTTGCGAGTCGAAGCATGCGTTGGACAGGAATGATTGTCCTCGCTTTTATTGTCTGGCATCTTCTTGATTTGACCTTTGGAGTCGTGAACTCTGAGGCCGGCAAAATGATTACGCATCCAGGTGATGAGGAATCAGTGAAGGCGGTCTATGCCAGCATCGTGTACACATTTCAACGCACACCAGTTGCCTTGTTTTACATTGTCGCAAACATTCTGCTCGGAATCCACTTATTTCACGGTGCCTGGAGCATCTTTCAGTCCTTCGGCTTAAACAACCCGCGCTTTAATAGTTGGACGCGTGCGTTTGCAACTGGATTTGCCACGGTTGTCGTTGTCGGCAATGTCTCGTTCCCAATATCTGTAATGGCGGGCATTGTCGGTTGACCGACACGCCTCGAAGAAGAAAGACACGATCATGACTCTTACCGATGAACTGTTCGCAAAGAACACAGTCAAACTCGACAGCAAAATTCCTGAAGGTCCCGTTGCAGACAAATGGGATAACTACAAAGAAAACATGAAGTTGGTTAACCCCAACAACAAACGCAAATTCAAGGTCATCGTTGTAGGCACCGGTCTTGCTGGTGCGTCAGCTGCAGCAACACTTGCTGAACTTGGTTATCAAGTAGATGCATTTACATTCCACGACTCGGCTCGCCGTGCGCACTCCATTGCTGCACAAGGCGGCATCAACGGTGCGAAGAACTACAAGGGTGATGGCGACAGCGTTCATCGTTTGTTCTACGACACCGTCAAAGGTGGCGACTTTCGTTCACGCGAGGCAAACGTGCATCGCTTGGCTCAAGTCAGTATTGACATCATTGACCAAATGGTTGCCCAAGGTGTGCCGTTCGCCCGTGAATATGGTGGTCTTTTGGACAACCGCTCATTTGGTGGTGCTCAAGTAAGTCGTACTTTTTACGCCCGTGGACAAACTGGTCAGCAGTTGCTTCTTGGTGCGTACCAACAGTTCTCTCGCCAAGTTGGCCTTGGTGGCATCAGTTTGTACAACCGCACCGAATTGATTGACATTGTTGTCATCGACGGTCGCGCATCCGGCATCGTTGTTCGCGATCTCGTAACAGGCGAGATCACATCACATGCTGCACATGCAGTTGTGTTGGCAACGGGCGGATACGGAAACGCATTCTTCTTGTCAACAAATGCAATGGCATGCAATGTCACCGCCGCATGGCGCGCGCACCGCAAGGGCGCACTATTTGCGAACCCGTGCTACACACAAATTCACCCAACCTGCATTCCTCAAAGTGATGACAGCCAGTCAAAACTAACTTTGATGTCTGAGTCATTGCGTAATGATGGCCGAGTATGGGTTCCTGTGAGTCCAAACGAGACTCGTCCTGCTCGCGATATCCCAGAAGACGAGCGTGATTATTACCTCGAGCGTTTGTATCCGTCATTCGGCAACTTGGCTCCCCGCGACGTTTCTTCTCGTGCGGCAAAACGTCTTGTTGACAATGGACAGGGAGTCGGCACAAAGAAGAACGGCGTATACCTTGACTTCTCCGAAGCGATTGAGCGCCTCGGCCGCGACGTAGTGCAAGAGCGATATGGCAACTTGTTCGAAATGTACGAGCGCATTGCTGGCGAAAACCCATACGAAACACCAATGCGTATCTACCCAGCGAGTCACTACACAATGGGTGGCTTGTGGGTCGACTACGAATTGCAAACAAACATTCCTGGTTTGTATGCAGCTGGCGAAGCCAACTTCTCTGATCACGGCGCAAACCGTCTTGGTGCATCTGCACTGATGCAAGGTCTTTCAGATGGATACTTCGTATTGCCGTACACAATCGGAAACGGACTTGCTCCGTTGTTGAATAAGCCAATGCCGGGCATTGACCATCCTGAATTCAAAGCTGCTGAAGAAGCTGCACGTGTGCGCTATGACGCGTACCTTGCAATTAACGGAACAAAATCACCTGACTACTTCCATCGTGAACTCGGAAAAATCATTTGGGATTACTGCGGAATGGAACGGACTGAAGAAGGACTAAAAAAGGCATTGGAACTTCTTCCGGCGCTGTATCACGAATTTAAGACTGATCTTCGCGTCACCGGTGATGGTGACGGTCTGAACCAAACACTTGAAAAAGCAGGCCGTGTAGACGACTTCTTCCAGCTGGGAATGCTGATGTGTCGCGATGCTCTTGACCGTAATGAGAGCTGTGGCGGCCACTTCCGTTCTGAATATCAGACAGATGATGGCGAAGCACTTCGCGACGATGTGAACTACTGCCACGTTGCCGCATGGCAATGGGGCGGCGACCCAATGACACCAAACCTGAATGTTGAACCACTTGAATTCGAAACAGTTCACCTCGCGACCCGGAGCTACAAATGAGTAATCACCTCAAAAACATCACATTGCGCATTTGGCGTCAGGCTGGTCCTGCGGCAAAGGGTAATTTCGAAACCCATGTGGTCGACGAAATCACAGACGAGGCATCGTTCCTTGAGATGCTCGACATGTTGAACGACAAACTCATCACAGAGGGCAAAGAGGCAGTGGTGTTTGACCACGACTGTCGCGAAGGAATCTGCGGTACTTGCTCGCTCATGATTGACGGACAAGCACACGGACCACAACGCGGAACAGCCACATGTCAGTTGCACATGCGTCAGTTCAAGAGCAATGACACCATCACAATTGAGCCATGGCGTGCCTCAGCATTCCCCATCATCAAAGACCTCATGGTGAATCGTTCCGCATTTGACCGCATCATTGAATCGGGCGGGTACATAACTGCCGAAACTGGCGGTGCACCAGATGCAAACCTGATTCCTATTTCCAAAATTGTGGCTGATGCTGCGATGGACTCAGCTGCATGCATCGGTTGCGGCGCATGTGTTGCCGCATGTCCGAACGGTGCCGCCAACTTGTTCACCGGTGCAAAAATTGCCCACCTCAGCCGCCTGCCTCAGGGCCAGGCCGAGCGGTATTCACGCGTTGAGGCCATGGTGGAAACCATGGACGAGAAATTCGGTTCGTGCACCAACCATGGTGAATGTGAAGCAGCGTGCCCGAAGGAAATTTCCATCGACGTTATTGCCCTCATGAACAAGGACTACCGCAAGGCCAAGTTTGCTAACCGCAAGGATCTTGCTCGCAAATAAATTGGTTCGGCTGAGGGCTCACTAGGGCTCTCGGGGTACTGTCATTTCCATGACAATTCCTGCTGTCCCCGCATCTCTTCCTGTCACTCTGGCGGCACTTCGTGCCTCAGGCTGGAAATCCATTCCCATCAAGGAAGAATTGCGCGCCAACGCCGTACGCAATATCTCTGCTGGCCTTCCATTGTTTGAAGGTGTCATGGGATACGAAAACACTGTGATGCCCCAACTGGAGAATGCATTACTTGCAGGTCACGACGTTGTGTTCCTTGGTGAACGTGGTCAAGCAAAGACACGAATGATTCGTTCGCTCACTGATCTTCTCGATGAGTGGATGCCAATCATTGCAGGCAGCGAAATCAATGATGACCCGTACAACCCGGTGTCACGTCACGCACGTGACCTCATCGCTGCAGAAGGTGAGAACGCTCCTATTTCGTGGGTACACCGCAGTGAGCGATTTGGTGAAAAACTTGCAACGCCAGATACGTCAATTGCTGACCTCATTGGTGAAGTTGACCCCATCAAAGTCGCAGAAGGTCGCTACCTCAGTGACGAACTCACATTGCATTACGGATTAGTGCCACGCACCAACCGTGGAATTTTCGCAATCAACGAATTGCCAGACCTCTCAGAGCGAATTCAAGTTGGATTGCTCAACGTTCTTGAAGAGCGTGACGTGCAAATTCGTGGTTACAAGATTCGTCTTCCACTTGATGTCTTGCTCGTTGCATCTGCAAACCCAGAGGACTACACGAACCGCGGTCGAATCATTACTCCACTGAAAGACCGTTTCGGTAGCCAAATCCGTACGCATTACCCGCTCGAAATTGAGACAGAAATTGCCATCATGCGTCAAGAGTCGCGTGCCGCATCTATCGGTGATGTAACAGTCACCATGCCCGAGTTCATGGAACGCATTATCGCTACGTTCTCTCACCAGGCTCGCGTCAGCAGTCATGTCAATCAGCGCAGTGGTGTCAGCGTGCGTTTGTCAGTATCAAACTTGGAAGTTCTTAGTGCCAATGCCGTGCGTCGTGCATTACGAGCAGGGGAGCGAGAAGTAGCACCGCGCATTAGCGATCTTGATGCTTTGGCATCGTCCACCAGCGGAAAAGTTGAAATCGAAGCACTCGAAGAAGGCCGTGAAAATGGAATTCTTCAACAGCTCATTTCTGGTGCAGTTCTCACTGTGTACAAGGAACTTGCTCCTGGAGAAATGATGCGCGAAGTTCTCACTGCATTTGAAGAAGGTGCAGTTGCGCATGCAGGTGAAGACATTGCGTCTGGCGAGTTGATTGCGCTTCTGACTCAGATTCCAGCACTCATGCCACCAGTGAAAGTTCTTACTGGTGGTGACGAATCACCAGCCATGTTGGCAAGCGCTGTTGAGTTCATTCTTGAGGGATTGCATCTCACTCGACGTTTGAACAAAGACGCATCAGGCTCAAAAGCCACGTATCGCTCGCGTAGCTAGTTACAGAACGAACGGCGAACGTGTCCACAGTTCGCCGGTGTCATTGCGGGCTGCGTTTGTAGCTTCGCCAGTCAGAGAGACCACGGGAATCGCTTCGTTAAGCCCACGTAGCGACATTGGTTCATGGGGGGTCACTACGACGCCTTCTGGCAGGTTCTCGATCTGCTCGCTTGGGATGATGACCTCAAAGGACCCAGCAGCGTCACAGAGACGGGCAGCCATGTTGACAGCAGTTCCGATGTAGTCGTCGCCCTCGAACAGCAACGCCAGCCCCGAGGCCATGCCAACACGTATGGAGAGAGGCGCACAGGCGGCTCCAGAGCGCTTCTGAAGCTCGAGAGCAAAGGTAATGGCATCTCGCTGGTCAACGGCCACGATCATGCAGCCATCGCCCAGCCACTTGGCAATGCGGACGCCAGTTTCAGAGGCAACTTCGCGGGTAACGGCACGCCACGAGGCAAGAAGGCGCCCTGCGGCGTCATCGCCGTTCTCGTTTGTGAAGTTGGTAAACCCCGAAATATCGACGAATACAAAAGTCCGTGGCACTCGCATAGTCCCCAACACCTTAGAGCAACTAAGTTGCGGATATGCCTGCACGGTTCACTTATTCACGCTGGGACGGCACCCAGACGGGATTCAGCCTCGACGCCGAGGGAATCCTTGATGAATTAACTGACGATTTGCTCTATCACGGCGACCTAAACGCTGCATTGCGTCGATTGATGCGTGACGGAATGACAGACCCCGATGGAAATCAAATCGAAGGCTTGCGCGACATGATGCAACGCATTCGTGATCGCAAGAAAGAACTTGAAGAGAGCGGTGACCTTGGTGGCGTGTATTCAGAAATTGCTGATGCTCTGAAAGACATCATTGATGAAGAACGTCATGCAGTTGAAAACTCTGTTCGTGAAGCAGAGGCATCAGGCGATGAACGGCGCGCAGATACTGCAAGAGATGCAGCAATGGAACGTAATTTCCGTCTTGACATGATGCCAAACGACCTTGCTGGCATGGTGCGCGAGATGCAGAGTTATGACTTCGAATCAAGCGAAGCACAACAGCGTTTTGAAGAGCTGATGGACAAACTGCGCCAAGAGATGATGCAGCAATTTGTTGATCAAATGTCTGAAGGAATGCAGAACATGTCGCCAGAAGACATGGCGCGCATGAAAGACATGATGGCTGCATTGAACGGCATGATCGAAGCGCGCGAACAAGGCGAAGATCCGCAGTTTGAAAAGTTCATGGAACAGTTTGGAGATTTCTTTCCGGAGAATCCACAAACGCTTGACGAACTTCTGGAGAACATGGCAAAGCGCATGCAAGCAATGCAGGCACTTATGGATTCACTCACTCCAGAACAACGTTCACAAATGCAACAGTTGTCCGAACAGCTCATGGAAGACATGGACCTCAATTGGCAGGTTCAACAACTCAGTGAAAAATTGCAGAGCATGTTTCCCCAGCCAGGCCAAGGCGAAGGACAGGGCTATAACTTCCGTGGAGAACCCTCGATGGACATGCAACAGGCCATGGATGCGATGCAGGAAATGGGTGATTTGAACGAAATGGAAGGGATGCTGCGCCAAGCAACCAATCCCGCCCAGTTGGCAGAAGTCGACATCGACAAGGTTCGCGAGATGCTCGGAGAAGACGCCGCAAAGTCCATGGAGCGGCTCGCCGAAATGACGAAGATGCTTGAAGAAGCGGGGCTCATCAATCTCAAAGAGGGAAAGATGGAGCTCACTCCGCGTGGCCTTCGCGCCATCGGCAATAACGCCCTTCGTCAACTGTTCAACAACCTGTCAAAAGACAAATTCGGTCAGCACCGCATCGCCCGTGATGGCAGTGGCCACGAGCGAACATACGACTCGAAGCCATACGAATTTGGTGACCCATTCCGCCTTGATTTACAGCGCACAATTCGCAATGCCATCTCGCGTAACGGCAGCGGCACACCGGTGAGATTGTCGCCAGAAGATTTTGAAATTGAACGCACCGAACACAACACGCGTTCATCAACTGTTCTCATGATCGACTTGTCGATGTCTATGCCAATGCGAGGCAACTTTGTTCCCGCCAAGAAAGTGGCAATGGCTCTGCATTCATTGATTAGTTCGCAGTTTCCGCGTGACTATTTGGGTCTTGTTGGTTTCAGCGAAACAGCGCACATCATGACCCACGAACAGTTGCCAGAAGTCAGTTGGGATCTTGCGTACGGCACCAACATGCAGCACGGTCTCCGCCTTGCTCGTCAATTACTTGCTCGCCAAACCGGCACCAAGCAAATCATCATGATCACCGATGGCGAACCAACGGCCCACATCACGCAATCGGGCGATGTGTATTTCAACTATCCGCCAGTACGCGAGACCGTGGAAGCCACGTTGCGCGAAGCGATGCGATGCACCAAGGACAACATCACCATCAACACATTCGTGCTTGATGCAACAGGCCCATTGCGTCATTTCATTGAGCAAATGGCGCAGGTGAATCATGGTCGTGCATTCTTCACCACCCCAGAGACATTGGGTGATTATGTGTTAGTGGATTTCCTTGAAAATCGACGTAGAACCAGCCGAGCTCGCTAATTGTTCTAGGTACCCAACGGACCTGAAATACGAAAGAGGACGACTGTTCATTTGGGATTTCCCATACCCCATTTGCATTTTGTGTAAATATTTGCCACAATTACATCGCTGTAATTACAAGCCACATTCCAAGATCCCTTGGGACTCGGATATGGCTGTAGCTGGGAGGCAAAAGCATGCACGGAGATTCTGATTCATTAAGCCAAGAACGTGGCTGGCAAGACCAGGCCAACTGCCTCGGCGTCGACCCTGATTTGTTTTTTCCAGAGCGTGGTGCAAGCACCCGTGAAGCAAAAGAAGTGTGCAAAGGCTGCGTAGTTCGCGGAGATTGCCTCGAGTACGCACTAGCTAATGGCGAGAAATTCGGAATCTGGGGCGGCTTGTCAGAGCGCGAGCGTCGTCGCTTGCGTCGTCAACGTGCACAAGATGGCCGTCGCGTCACAATCAACGGTTAGTTAATCGCCACTCAATAGTTTGTTCCACGGACAGATCAAGGTCCTCCCAACGGTCTCGTGAAATTGTTGCAAGAACAGAAGCGGGAAGTAATCCCACAAGTTCTGCGTGATGCACTGCTGCGTGCTGAGCAACTGCATCAAATACCTCAGATGGCCCAGCAATCATTGGCTGAATGAGGTTCACGCTTACTTGTGTGAACGCCCCTACTTGTAGGCCCAAAGTGCGAATACTTGCTGTGCGAACTGCTGAAGCAATGCGACGTGTCGCTGCAAGATCTACAGCTTCCAACCACAAGTTGTATGCGACTAATGGTTCACGAACACCGACACACATTGCGCCAGCAGCAGGGTGGGGAACATGTGGTCCAACATCAGGCAGTAACGATGTCCATGCATTTCTGCGAATGTCAGGAAGTGTGCGTTCAGTTCCGTAAAGAAAACTTGGCACGTTCAATTCTTCTGCTGCCCATGCTGCAAACTCATCTCGTGCTTTTTGTGCATCGTGCATTGTGGAATTAACGAGTGGCACAAACGGAACAACATCAACAACACCAATTCGCGGATGAACGCCGGAATGGGCACTAAGACTCAATGCAGAAAATGCAGCCCGCGCGAGCGCTCGTGGGGCATCAATGCCAACCATGGTGAACACACTGCGATTGTGATCAGAGTCTGAGTGGACATCGAGCAGGTCGCCCGCACACGATTGAGCAAGGGCATCAAGGATGGCGGTGTTACGCCCCTCGCTGACGTTGATGACACATTCGAGCACCCCTCGTGCTTACCAAAGAACCGCCCCTTCCTGCTACCGTCAGGAACATGATTTCGTTTCTTGAAGGCCCAGAGCTCATTATCGTTCTAGTCGTTGTACTGGTGCTATTCGGTGGTGCACAACTGCCAAAGCTTGCCAAGAACCTTGGTTCGGCTCAAAAAGAGTTCAAGAAGGCAATGGACGAAGGCAAGTCTGACGACTCTTCGTCTGATTCAAAGTAAGTAGGTCAGACCGCGATTCCGCGGCGCCTCTTCAAAATTCTGCGACGCTCACGCTCGCTGCAACCGCCCCACACGCCATGATCAATGCGTTCTGCAAGGGCATATTCAAGACACGTGTTGCTCACTGGGCACCCCTTGCAAATTGCACGAGCCCGATCAACACCAACTCCGTCTGACGGAAAGAAGGTGGCCGGCAGGTAATTGCGGCAGTTGCCGTCGCCCATCCAGGATGTCGGTGAGTCATCGAACGGAAGGTTCGTGACCGGTGCACTCGTAACTTGAAGTTGTACTTTCATGGCTGTCCTCGCTTCATCTGAAACAGATGCTCTTGGTTCGGTGTCTGTATGACGCCGAGTCATGGCGGGAAGTTCCCGCACCTAAAGTCAAGCACGAGTGTGTCGTCGCCTGCCGTCAGATTCGGTAAAGGTTTGGTAAAGATGTGACTTATCCACAGGCTTGGCATCAAAAAGGGCTCAAAAAGTGCAAAAAACGCTCATAAGTCGTCGTGCGCGTGCCCCGATAGGCTGTTCGGAGTTCGCTATTGATTCACACGTGCAACTAACACATTGCAGTTCGGAGACACCATGACAGATATCCAGATTCCTCAGGCCCCGAAAGCTCATGCCCGCATCGCATTTCTTGGCGCAGTATCTCCTCATTGGGAGGTCTACTCAGACTGGGGCGATCAGACAGTTCTCGATGAATTCCGTTCGCGTGTTCTTGCTCGTCTCGTTTTGCTTCCTCGTGATGACCCACAATTTCGCCGCAACATGGCTCGCATCGTTCGCGATGCCGAGCGTGAACTCATTTCCATCGAATGGGATATGGGCGACCCTGACTACGAGTTCTAATTCGAAGTCGTGGGTAACATCCACATCACAGCACGGTAAACACACGGCGAACTCTATGAGTTGCCGGCTACAAGTCCGGCGCTCCTTTCACTACCCTTGTCTCTCATGAGTCGTCTCATTGGTAATCGTGAATTGAGCTGGCTTGATTTCAACGAGCGCGTCCTTTCGCTCGCCCGCGAAACCTCAGTTCCATTGCTTGAGCGGATCAAGTTTTGTGCCATCTTTTGTTCGAACCTTGATGAGTTTTTCCAGGTTCGTGTTGCTGCATTGAAGGGCCAGGTTGCTGCCGGTATTCAATCGTCATCTTCAGATGGACTGTCGCCGACTCGGCAACTGAACGAAATTGCACATCGTGTTGATTACTTGGTGTCTGAACATGAAAACTTGCTTCTCAACGAACTATTTCCCCCACTAGCTGAGCATGGTGTGGTTATTTGCCGATGGGAAGACCTCACGCAAGAAGAGCGCGAAAGCATGCAGAAGTTCTTTGAACGTCAATTGTTCCCAGTGCTTACGCCTCTAGCCGTTGACCCTTCGCACCCATTCCCGTATATCTCGAACATGGCTATCAGTCTTGGTGTCCTCGTACGTGATGCCAGCACAGGTGAGCAGCGTTTTGCCAGGGTGAAAATTCCCACCTTCCTAAAGAGATTTCACAAAATGTCTGAGGGTCGATACGTGTTGATTGAAGATGTCATCGCAGCACATATCTCAGAGCTTTTTGTCGGAATGGACATCATCCACGTCAGCGCATTCAGAGTGACGCGTAACGCAGACCTCACGCTTGATGATGAAGACGCTGATGATCTTCTTGCTGCAGTCGAGATGGAATTGCGTCGCAGGCGTTTTGGCCGTGCTGTTCGACTTGAAGTTGATCACCACATCAACCCAGATGTTCTTGACATGTTGCTGGAAGAACTTGATCTGGAAAGAACAGACGTCTCATTTCATACAGCACCACTTGCGTTGTCTTGCCTATGGGAACTGCACGGAATGGACGAACCAACACTGAAGGACACACCGTGGCGCTCTGTAACTGCTGGTCGTTTGGCCGCTGCAGATGGCAACGACCAGTCCATGTTCAGTGTGTTGCGTCAACGCGACCTGTTGGTGCATCACCCGTATGAGTCTTTTTCTTCATCTACTGAAGAGTTTCTTGAACAAGCAGCCAATGACCCTCGTGTGCAAGGAATCAAAATAACTTTGTACCGCACGTCAGGTGATTCACCCATTGCGCGCAGTCTTATCAAGGCTGCTGAATTAGGGAAACAAGTTGTTGCGCTAATCGAATTGACTGCTCGCTTCGACGAAGCAACCAATGTCACCTGGGCCAAAGAACTTGAACGAGCCGGAGTTCATGTGGTGTACGGCGTTGTGGGTCTAAAGACTCACTGCAAGTGCGTATTAGTTGTCCGCCAAGAAGAATCCGGACTGCGTCGATACGTGCATGTCGGTACCGGTAACTACAACTCAAAGACTGCTCGAACCTACGAAGACATTGGTCTCTTTACGTGCGACGAGAGTATTGGTGATGATGTTTCGCACCTGTTTAACTCGCTAACTGGCTTTGGTCGCGATCATGACTACAAGCGCCTCATCGTGGCTCCCCGTTACTTACGTAACACGATGATTGAACTCATTAAGAATGAGATCACCTTTGGTTCCGAAGGGCACATGGTGATCAAGATTAACGGCCTCGCCGATGCCGAAATCATTGAGTTGCTGTACCAGGCAAGTGATGCTGGCGTTCGAATTGATCTCATCGTTCGCGGTGTCTGTTGCATGCGACCAAGTTCTGATCACGAAAAGAATGTTCGAATTAGGTCAGTTCTCGGCAGGTATCTTGAGCATTCTCGTATGTATCACTTTGCACATGGTGGCCGAAACGATGAGCCTGTGTATTACATCGGCTCAGCGGACTTGATGCCTCGCAACCTTGATAAACGAGTAGAGGTTCTTATTCCGGTTGAGCATCCGAAACACCGCGCATGGATTGAAGAAGTGTTCTCGACCCTTCTTTCTGATGATGTCGTGGCGTTCGAGATGAATCGAGAAGGTAACTGGCGTCGTGTTGGTCCAGCAGAATACGTCTCAGCGAACGATGCTCAGTTCCGCATTCATCAGCGGGACTCTGAATCGCAGTTGAAACAGGGAGTGCCCCAGGGCACTATCTCCCTGTAAATACGCAGTACAAGTTCACTTTTCGTTCACAATATGACAGACTATTGTTCACGCGATAGTTCCTACCGTGGTGACAAGCGTATAAATCTTTTTCTCAGGAGGAATCATGGACGAACTTCGTAAAGGTTTTCACCAGCAACTAGATGGCGTTCGTACTGAACTTGTGCGATTGGCGGCGTCAGTTATTGAAGCCATTCCTCGCGCCACAGCAGTGATTCTTAATGGTGATCTCGAAGGCGCTGATGCGCTGATTCAGTTTGACGACGAGATCGATTCGCTTTCACTGGAACTTGAAGAACGTTGTTATCAAATTCTTGCGTTGCAGGCTCCGGTAGCTGGTGACCTCCGTCAGGTTGTTTCGGTCGTGAAAATGATTGCGGAAATTGAACGGTCTGCAGACCTAGCAGTAAACATTTGTAAAGCTGCGCGCCGTATATATGGCCACGACCTTGACCCTCGTCTTCGTGGGTTGATTGCGCGCATGGGCGAGCAGGCAGAACAGTTGTGGGAATCAGCTCTCGAGTCATTCGAAGAAAATGATGCTGCAAAGGCCGCCGCAATTGACGACATGGACTCGTACTTAGACAGCTTGCAGCGTGAATTCGTTCAGGCAATCCTTGAGAGCCATTCAGAAAACGCAATCGACCTGCAAGTTGCAATTCAACTCGCGGTCGTTGCTCGTTTCTATGAGCGTATTGGTGACCATGCAGTCAACATTGGTGAGCGCGTGCGGTATTTGGTTACAGGTTGGTTGCCAGAGCACAAAGGCGCAGCCCGCTTCCGTCAGAAATCTGGCGAAGACGACACCGATGGCATTCCTTTCTTTCCCATAAAAGAAAGTTAATTCCGCTAGTTCGGCATTGATATGTGGTTGTTGATTGTCGGCCTTGCCTGCGGAGTAGTTGCTGGTTTTTTCATTCGTGATCGCACTCGCAAGTCTCAGATTTTGCAGCCTCCTGTTGCCGCCGAATCAGTATTGGTGCCAGATTCAGAAGCAGAGATAAAAGTTCTTCTTGATGCACTTCCAATGGGCGTCGTAGTTCTCCTTCCCGAAGGGCAAGAACGATTTCGAAATACGGTTGCTATGTCGATTGCTGGTGCTCGCCATGCCGATGTACTTGTTGAAGCTGCTGCAGAGCGATTGCTTGTGTTGGCGTTGAGGGGACTTGAAAGTCGCGAACAAATTCAATTGGCTGGCCCTCCACAGCGTGTTATTGAAGTGCGCGCAATTCCCCTTACAGATGGTGGAGCAATTGCAATCATGGACGATGTCACCGAGCGGTGGCGTATTGATCAAGTCCGTACTGACTTTGTTGCAAACGTCAGTCATGAACTTAAGACTCCCATCGGTGCAATTTCTGTTTTGGCAGAAACCATTGAAGGGGAGACCGATGATGAATTGGTACTACGTCTAACTGGACGCATGGTGATTGAAGCACAACGTATGTCACGCACTATTGATGACCTTCTTGAATTGTCACGCATCGAATTAGGTGGCGAGATGCTTACGACCGACATTGATTTGGCTGATGTGGCGGCTGAGGCAATTGAGCGGGTCAGTCCTATTGCAATGCGCAAAGGTGTGCCGTTGCTACTCAACTCCGAGAAAGGCGTCGCAATAGTTTCGGGCGATTTCTTTCAGTTGGTGTCAGCTCTTGCAAACTTGGTGGAGAACGCCGTGAAGTACAGCGATCAGACACATCAAGTTGATGTTCGAGTTCTGACCACAGACACCACCGTGTCAGTGGAAGTGGAAGATAGGGGCATCGGAATCCCCGCAGACAGCATTGATCGGATTTTTGAACGCTTCTACAGAGTCGATCGAGCTCGCAATAGAGCCACTGGCGGCACAGGCCTCGGGCTGTCAATTGTGCGTCATGTGGCCACGAATCATGGCGGGGAGGTGAACGTACGGTCTCGGGAAGGTGAAGGTTCGACGTTTATTCTCCAGATACCTCGTGTTTTGAGGCCAACATGAGCCACTATGGGAGGGCATGGTGAACGCACGGACAGCAGTAGGTATCCCAACGGTGTTGGTAGTGGAAGACGAAGAGTCGTTCATTGAGGCATTGCAGGTCGGATTAAAGCGCGAAGGATTCCGTGTTGAGGTTGCCCGAGACGGTTTGCAAGCTCTTGAAATGTTCGATCTTGTTCAGCCAGATCTTGTTCTACTTGATGTCATGCTGCCGAAAATGTCTGGCATAGATGTGTGTCGCCAATTGCGTAAGAAGACCACAACCCCAATCATTATGGTCACTGCAAAAGGCGCAGAGATCGACACTGTTGTTGGTCTAGAAGTCGGAGCAGATGACTACGTCACAAAGCCGTATCGTCTTCGTGAATTAACAGCACGTATGCGCGCAGTAATGCGTCGCGTGCCAAATGATCGTGGTGGAGAACTTTCCGGAGCTTCTATTGAGGTCGGCGACGTTGCACTTGACCCCGATCAACACGAAGTAATCATTCGTGGAGAAGCACAAGCTTTGCCACTGAAGGAATTTGAACTGCTTCATATTTTGCTCGCTAATGCGGGACGAGTATTGCCGCGCGAAACACTGATTGACCGCGTGTGGGGCAGTGATTATGTGGGCGACACCAAGACCCTCGACGTCCATGTCAAGCGTCTACGTTCAAAAATTGAAGATGATCCTGCTAATCCGACGCGCATTGTCACTATTCGTGGCCTCGGATACAAGTACGACAAACAACGTTCGGCGTAGTATCGCTGCGTGGTCACGCGGAGTAAAACTAAACCTTTAGTTAACGGTGGTCTGCCTCCCGTCAGTGCCTTTCAGAGGTTGTCGCGTACTCATTCTCTTATGGTGGCGGGCGAGACAGCCCTGACTTTGGCTCTGGCTGATTCACTCTTTTTGTCGATCAGTCCCGATGCTGCCCGCACCAAAGTAATTTTGTTTCTTGCTGTGAGCATGGCGCCATTTGCGATCGTGGCACCGTTTGTTGGTCCGCTTGTTGATCGCATACGTGGTGGGCAACGCATGGTTGTGTTGCTGGTTGCCATCCTGCGTGCGCTTGTACTGATTGGCATGATGCGTTCGCTTGATTCGCTGGTGCTTTTCCCGTTGGCATTCGTGTCACTTGTTCTTGCAAAAACGTATTCAATTGCAAAATCATCCTTGGTGCCGACCATAATTTCTGATCCCGATGGACTAGTTGAAGCGAATAGCAAGCTTGGTCAAGTCGCAGGCATCACTGGGTTTATTGTCGTGGTCCCAGTCGGACTTCTTCAATTGATTAGTTCTCAAGCCGCACTTGGTTTTGGAGTAATTGCATTCCTTGCCGCCGCCCTCAATGCCAATCGCCTACCCAAAAGTGTGGTTGCCGCAACACCAGCAGATGCTTTAGAAACAGAAGAATTGCATTCTGCGAGCGTCGTAGCGGCTGCAAATGCAATGCGTGTTTTGCGCGGAATAGTCGGATTCATGTTCTTTCATCTGGCTTTCTGGTTGCGTCGTGAAATAGCTGGCACTGCGTGGTTTGGATTAGCGATTGGGTTGTCGGGTCTTGCGACGTTGGGCGCAAACTTTGTTGGTCCGTCTTTGCGAAAGAGAATGCGAGTGGAGACCATGCTTTTGTTCTCACTCGTTTCTGTCGGAATGGTTGGCATAGGAACCGCATGGTACGGACGCATTACTGGCGGAATTTTGTTGGCAGCAGTTGTCAATGCAGCTGCAGCAATTGGTCGGCTCGCATTTGAGGCAACAGTGCAAAGCGGGGCGCCTGATGCAAACAGAGGCCGAGCTTTTTCACGTTTTGAGACTCAGAACCAAATGGCGTGGGTTGCTGGCGGACTAGTGCCCGTAATATTTGCACCCGCTGGATGGGTGGGGTTTGTCGTTGTTGGCGTTGTCGGAGTCGCTGGCGCAGTGATGTACGCGCGAATGGGTGGTACGACTATTGGATTTCGAGGCGGGCGAGCCACAACCCGGGAGCGTCGATCTCACTAGGCGTAGGAAGATTTCCTGGCGCCGACACAAGTGCTGGCAGTAATGCTGAGCCCTCTCGCTCTACAACGCCTTGAATGAACGCGCGACCACGTTGCTGCTGAGCACGGGTCTGAGAGATGCCAAGAAGTTGTTCCACTAGATGTGAGTTCGTGCCGTTCTGCACTCGACGTCGACGGACAGCTTCGGCAATTGGTGACGCACCACCCAAGAGACGTGAACTGACAGAGTCAACGACGTAGTCGATGTAGCCAGAAATTGCAGCCAAGTGGGCATCAAGAACAGGCGCAAGCGCTTCTTGTTCGGCAGTGCGCGACGCGCCCATCATGACCATTGGGTTTGAGAGCAAATTTTGCACTGCAGCCATGGCATCTGTGTCGGTTGGGTCGAGATCAGTGAGAGACGACATCAATGCGTCTGGGTCTGGTCGAAACGCAGACACATGTGCCTGGACCAAAGTTGTGAGACCATCTGCGATAGCTGGTGCTGCAAGAACAGCGTGCGATGCAAGTTCATGAATGAGGACCCACATGCGTAGATCATCTTTTGGAATTTCCCATTCCAATGCGAATGCGTCAACAGATGAGGCCACGATGAGTATTTCCGATGCGTGCGGACGTGCAAGAGGAATTTCATATTGTCCTAACGCGTGACTGGCGAGTGAGCCAATCATTGAGCCAACAGACATTCCCATCATTGCGGGGGCCATCATGGTGGAAAGGTTTGCCATCATGGCTGCCATCGGATCATCAGGCACGTCACCGCCTGTGTTGTGTGACTGAAGAGCAGTTGCAAGGTTTGTGAACAACGGTCGTAGGTCGGTCAAGGTGCGATGCGCCCACCGTGCTCGTGTAGTTGTGAGAATTTCGGTATGCGTGTCATTTGACCCGGTAGAGAGCGACGTGATTGCGCGAACATGCATATCGGCAATGTCTGCAAGGGAATTGAACGCTAAACGAGTGGCAGTATCTGGTTCTGAATCTGCGGCATCGCCCACTGCACCGAGTTGTGCAAACTGCTGCGCCAGATCCCAATTAAGCGGGCCTTGTCCAGCCATTGCCCGCATCATGTCATTGAAGAAGGGAATACCGCCGAAAGGATTAGAAGCATTGATGTCGCCGTCAGCCATGTACCAATGATAGGAGAACTGACGTGCGTTACATCGTCAGGGTTGTCTTAAGAGCGTGCGAATTACGCTGATGATTGATTCCTTATTCAGCATCCAAGCTGAGTGATCGCGCCGCACAACAATTCCGACTAATTGACCTTGAGAATTGCGAACAGTTGCGATTCCATGAATTGTGTCGGTGGAGTCGATTGGTACATCAGTTGAATCGTTGTCTGTCAGCAAACTGGGTTGAGGAACGAATGCAATCGACGCGGCAGAATCAACAACTTGATACTGCGAGAGATCCGATATTTTGGTGGGATCAATCAGGTGGCTCAGGTCTGGCGCGGGTCCCCACGCTGACTTTTCCTGACAATAAATAAGAGATAGTCCGGTGTCGGGATCTGTCGCAACGATTTTGACGGGCGAATCTTGCCCTGACTCTGACGTGACCCACAGTGATTCTGCTGTGGCAATGTCGTCGCTGGCTGCGATCCAGACGCCGTTTCCAAGTGACAATGCCGACGTTGTACTGGTATCGCTTTTGATGACTGCCATCTCTTTCTGTGAGTAATTTTTGACCAGTGCAACGGTGCTACTTGACGAGGCTTGAAAGGCGGCCTCTACTTCTTCTCTATAGGAAGAGATTCCCTTTGGAATAGCAATGGCGAGGACCGCACCTGAAGCGACCAAACTGACACCTGCTGCAAAAGCCGTCAGGCGACGACTAATTCTTGGCTGTGTTGCAAGGAAATCTGTTCGTGCGGCATCTGCCATTTCGGCTGGGTGGCGCCATGTGCGTTCATAGGCGGGCACGGGTGCTGGATCTTGGTTTTCAAATTCATCAGCGCTCACAAGTGACAGACACTAATCGCGATGGATACGCAAGTGTCGGCGCCATCACAAGCCCTACCCTGTGCCGTGAGAGTACGATTGGCTCATGCCTGCACCGTTGCTCGGAGAAGAGTGGTTCGAATTGACCGCCTCAGAACTTCCCATCGGCGATATCTATCAGTGGGCAGTGCGGCCAGACTGTGGCGCCGTTGTCCTATTTTCAGGCACAGTACGTGACCATGCAGATGGTCGCACAGATGTCACCTCGCTTGAGTACGAGGCGTACGAAGACGCAGTCATCCCATCGTTTGCCAAGATTGCTAATGAAGCACGAGTTCGTTTTACGGATGCTCGACGAATCGCAATTCTGCATCGCACCGGAGAATTGTCATTGGGCGAATCGTCTGTAGTCGTTGCCGTATCTTCCGGTCATCGCCCCGTTGCATTTGAAGCCGCACGTTTTCTTATCGATGCATTAAAAGAGTCAGCACCAATCTGGAAAAAAGAAAATTGGGACGGCGGCTCTGATTGGGGCACCGGTGCCCATGACATCACTACGCCACAGCAAGTAGGAAGTAATCCGACATGATCGCGGTTTCCTTCTTCACTGGCCTTTTCTCTTTCATTGCAATTGTGTCTGGGGCAACATTGCTTGTAATGATTTTTCTTGATAATCGCAATGTGCGCATTGATGACGGAATTGCAAACTTCCGTCGACATATCGATGCATTGTCTCCTGAAGCGCGACAATCATCAGTGCACCGCAATAATCCAGAAGACCGGCGCAACTAATGAGCACAACCCGTATCTCCATAGAAGGACCTAACCATGGCTCGTGACCTCGCAATTGACCTCGGTACCGCCAACACTTTGGTGTACATGAAGGGCAAGGGCATAGTGCTCAATGAGCCCTCAGTTATTGCAGTAAACCGCCAATCTGGTGAGGTATTGGCCACCGGACATGATGCCTGGGACATGATTGGCCGTACTCCTAGTTACATCGTCGCTGTTCGACCATTACGCGGCGGTGCAATCACGGACTTTGATATCACCGAGCGAATGATTCGTTTGTTATTGCAACGTGTTGGTGTTTCGCGGTTCACGCGACCCAAAGTTGTTATCTGTGTTCCATCAGCAATTACCGAAGTGGAACGACGCGCGGTTACTGATGCCACACGTCGCGCGGGTGCGTCTGATGCTCAACTAATTGAACAACCGATGGCAGCAGCTATTGGTGCCAATCTTCCTATTGATGAACCTGTTGGCAACATGGTGATTGACATCGGTGGTGGCACAACTGAAACTGCGGTTATTAGTTTGGGTGGCGTAGTTGCACTTGAAGCAATTCGTGTTGGCAGTTTTGATATTGACGCAGCCATTCAAAGTTATGTACGTCGTGAACATGGTGTTGCAATTGGTGAGCGCACAGCTGAAGAAATTAAAATTCAAATTGGTTCAGCAGAACCCGGCCCGCACGATCGCAGTGCAGATATTCGTGGACGTGACTTAGTAACAGGACTTCCAAAGACTGTTCGCTTAACTGCAGAAGAAGTGCGATTCGCAATTGACGAACCTGTCGCTGCAATGGTGTTGTCTGTGAAGCGTTGTTTAGCGAAAGCCCCACCTGAACTGGCTCAAGATTTCCTCGCTCGCGGGATGTACCTAGTTGGCGGTGGTGGAATGCTGCGCGGACTCGCTGCCCGCATTGAGCGTGAAACTGAAGTGCCAGTCAAGATGTCGCCTCAGCCTCTTGAGGCCGTAGTGCTCGGTGCGGGGCACTGTATTGAGAACTACCAGGCCCTACGAGGCATGTTTATGGGGACTCGCCGCTAGAACTCTGGCGCGTTGAAATCACTTGGCGCACTGTCCCTTCGAGGGATATGACGAACATTCCGTTGAAGGTGCTGCGAACCGCAGTGATGTTCCCCAAATCCTTCAGTACGGTCTCAGATGCAACGGTTGATGTTCCATCAGTCAGAATCGCCGTCATCGTTCCGGTGCAATAATCACCGAAGAAGTACCAACCAGCCCTGCCAGAAGTGGTCGTGTTGGTACCAACGGCCCCGCCAGATATTGAGCACGCGCCATTTGTATGTTCGTATTCAAAGACGGGAGCGATAGCGCCTGGTGAATCAACGTCTGTATTGAACGCATGACTTCCTTCATAGGCACTCCACCCAAAACTCTTTCCTTTGCCTCCAGGAATTTTCGGTGTCCCGGGGCTGGCATTGACTTCTTCCCACTTGTTTTGCCCAACATCTGCAATCCAGATGTTTCCAAAAACATCGAAGTTGAATCTCCATGGATTACGCAATCCAATAGACCAGATCTCTCCTCGTGCACCCGGAGCATCAACAAATGGATTGTCTTTCGGAATTTCGTATCCAGACTTGCTTGGGTTAATCCTCAATATCTTTCCGAGTAACTCGCCTTTATCAAGAGCGCGTCGTTCTGGATCGGCTGCACTGCCTCCGTCTCCCATTCCGATGTACAGCATGTTGTCTGGACCGACCACAACAGCCCCGCCATTGTGATTTGAATACGGCTGAGCAATCTTCATGATTTCTGTACCAGTTGCACGAGTACCCACGACGAAGCGGCCATCTGAGTTCACATCAAATCGAGAAATAACGGTGTCTCCAGAGAGATCAGTGAAGTTGATAAATGCTTCCCATTGTTTATTAATTCGGCGGAAAGCTAAACCTAAGAGACCGCGTTCACCCTCTGATGTTGTTGCGGTGGAGATATCAAGAACCGTGTCTATGACGGTCCCATCCGGTTGCCAACGTTGAATTGTGCCGAATCGCGAAACCAAATAGAAAAATGAGTCAGCATTGTCACGTTGAATGAGGTCAACAGCCCCTGGCAAAGTTCCGATTTCTCGTGATGAATATGAAACTGTCCCAGAGAGAATTTCAGAGGTTACAGATGTGGTCGTAGTTGTGGCTGCTTGTCCGCAGCTGGCCGTGAGAATCGCTGTAGCAATTAATGAAGCAATACGCCGCATTCTTTACTCATTAGGTCGGACGCGAATGAGGCCTTCTTGAACAACTGTGACTGCCAAGTGTCCGTCTTGCGTGAAGATTGAACCACCGGCAAGTCCGCGAGAGTTAGACGTTGAGATTGCATGCTGGTCGTACAAATGCCATTGATCTGCGCGGAAGGGGCGATGAAACCACATTGCATGGTCAAGGCTTGCCATCTGTATTCCACCTTCATTCCAACCAAGGCCATGAGGCAACAGGGCAGTGTCAAGAAGTGTCATGTCGCTTGCGTATGTGGCAATGCAGGCATTCAGAACTGGGTCATCAGGCAATGTGCCGTCCGCACGTAACCACACGCGTTGGCCGGACGATTCAATGCCCGAACGGTTGATTGGTTCGCCATCGGGATAACGCAAGTCAATGGGGCGAGGGTGGTCGTACCAGTCGCCAATTTCTTCTTTGTGTGGTTCCATGCGTGTCTTGAAGTCGGGAAGAGTTTCCGGATCAGGAAGACCAAGTGGAGCCGGAATCTGCCAATCAAGGCCGGGTTCAAATGCGTGAAAGCTTGCCTGCAGGTTGAAGATGACTTCACCATGCTGAATTGCGACAACGCGGCGAGTGGTGAAACTTCTGCCATCACGCAGACGATCTACTTGATACAAAATTGGTGCAGCTGGGTCGCCCGGGCGCAAAAAATATGCATGGAGTGAATGGACATGGCGTGCATTTTCGTCGACCGTACGTGATGCCGCTACGAGTGACTGACCAGCGACTTGACCGCCGAACACACGAACCCGATTTTCAATAGGAGATACTCCACGAAAGAGATTGACTTCAATTGATTCCAGATCGAGCAATGTGACTAGTTCATCAAGTGGTGTGGTCATCACCCCATAGTAGGGTCGAAACGTGTCAATTTCGCCGCTCAATTCAGAACTTCGCCGCCACGCATTAGCGGCTCGAGGTTTTATGCCCGAAGATGAGGGTGATGCCTTGTACGAAGCAGCAGTTCGTGCCGCACAATCAGTGCCGAATGCTCCTTTTGTCGAAGTTGGTTCATATTGCGGGCGTTCTACTGTGTGGCTAGGTGGAGCTGCACGAGAATCGAATACGACACTTTTTGCAATTGATCATCACTTTGGCAGTGAAGAGAATCAACCGGGATGGGAATGGCATGACACGTCATTGGTTGACCCGCGTACGGGTCGTATGGACACGCTTCCGTTTTTTCGTTCCACAATTCTTGATGCAGGGCTTGCAGATGCAGTAGTCACAATGGTCGGCGATTCTCCAACCATTGCGCGCCATTGGACAACGCCTCTTGCATTCTTGTTTATCGACGGTGGGCATGGTGTGGAGCCCGCAACATTGGACTATCAGTTATGGACTCCACGTGTTGCACAGGGCGGAACGCTTGCAATTCACGACGTGTTTCCAAACCCTGCTGATGGTGGTCGGCCACCATACGAAAACATTTATCTTCCTGCAATCGAAAGCGGATTGTTTGAAGATGTCAGCGCAACAGGTTCGTTGCGCGTGTTGCGCCGAATCTAAAGAGCGCGAGCTTTTAAGTGTGCGTTGCGGCGCACCATTGGCTGCGTGAAGAGCGTTGAGGCTGGTGATCCGCCGCTAATCGCATCTGCAGCCAGAATGATTGCAGCTGCGGTGTACGCACTGTATTCATCGGCTGGAAAACGAACGATCATCTTGTCTGGTTCTGCCGGATACACAATCCCTGTCCAATACGCACCATCTTCACGACGGTGAGGCATGGTCCACAGAACTAGTTGGCGAGCAATGTCACGGTCGCCAGCTGCGCAATGAGCAATCGCGCACTCGCTTGTTTCTGCTGCAGTGACCCACTGTTCATCATCAACACAACGCACGCCGCGATCGTCAAGTACGAAGCGGTCCCATCCTTCAGCAAGTCGTGCCTTAGCGCGCGCACCGGTCATTGCACCAGTAAGTACGGGGTAGTACCAGTCCATTGCCCATCGGGCCTTTGGTTCAAATGCACCAAGATCTGTTGCGATGAGATGATCAATTGCATCAGCAGCTGCGGTCCACTCTGGTTGAGAGTCGCCAAGAAGATCGCCGAGTGCAGCACCACAGTGGAGCGCATGGCGAATACTGGACGAACCAGTGAGAAGTGCATAGTCCCAGGGCTTTGCATCTGTTTCGCGTGCCCAGATGATTGAACCATTCTCGCGACGCATCGAAAGAACCCATGAGAGTGCTTTACGAACAGTTGGCCATAATTCAGAGACGGCTGCAAGGTCACGGGTGCACAACCAATGTGTCCATACGCCTACTGCAATATATGCGGTGACGTTTGTGTCGAGCTTTGCGTCTTCAATTGAGCCATCTGGCATGTAGTAGTTGAACCATGAACCATCTTCATGCTGAATATCTGCAAGCCATTTATATGCGGAAAGTGCTGCTTCATCACGGCCCATGATGTTGAGAGCCATTGCGGTTTCGACATGGTTCCATGGATCACAGTGGCCGTTTGGGTACCACGGGATCATTCCGTTTGGTAATTGCAACGCCTGAATAGAATCTGCAGTGCGCGCAAGGTCAGCTGTGGTCAGAATGCCTGGAAGGTGAGGCATGGAACGTGTACTCATGCTGTTGCTCCAACTGTAAGTGGCTTGCGTGAGTACACAACAAAACTTTTACCCATGAGCGGGCTTAGCGCACGCTCGGCAACTTGCATGGAGCGAGGCTGAGTCATGATGTCCCATTCAAGGAATTCGCGGTACTTCTTCACCAGTGAATGATCGTTATTGCGGGGACCAACTGCACACTTCAACCACCAATATGGGGAGTGCAAAGCATGGGCATGATGGCTGTCAATTACTTCAAGTCCGGCAGAGCGAAGTTTCGCCTTCAGTTCTGTAGCTGAGTAAATGCGAACGTGGCCGCCGACACTTTTTGGTGCATGGTATTCATCAGACAACATCCAGTTGATTTTTTCCGGCCACCACGATGGAACAGTGACACCAAGTGAACCGCCTGGTTTGAGAACACGATGAAGTTCTGAAATGACATTCACATCATCTTGGATATGTTCGAGAACTTCTGATGTGACAACACAGTCAAAAGTGTTGTCTTCGAATGGGAGCTTGGTGGCGTCTCCGCGAAGGACTCCGCCGAATGCCTGCTCAGTAATTTCTTTTGCTTCAAGCATTGCGCCAAAAGTATTGCGAGTCATCACTACTTCGTCTGAGGCGTAATCAAGGGCGAATACGGTTGCTCCTTGGCGGGCCGCTTCAAATGCGTGACGACCAAAACCGGCGCCAGCATCAAGGAACTTGTCTCCCGGACGAAGTCCGAGGCGATTAAAACGAATTGTCAACATGTCAGCGACGCTTTTCTAGTTTGGCGCGATTATGGGGCATGTCGAGCACTTCGCGGTATTGCTCAACGGTAAGTTCTGCACAGTGTTTCCACGTCCAACGCGACACAACACGCTGACGACCGGCTTCACCAATTCGGGCACGTAGTTCCGCACTATCAAGACCAGTAGCAATGGCAGCAGCGAGAGCTTCGGCATTTGCAGCAGGGCATTGCAAGACGGTCTCATTATGCGTGCCCGTGACTTCAGGTAATGCACCACCATCTGTTGCAACAAGACAAATACCTGTGCTCATGGCTTCGATTGCGGGAAGGCTGAAACCCTCGTACAGGCTTGGTACAACAGCAAGTTCTGCCTCTGCATACAACTCAACGATGCGCTCATCAGTAACGCCAGATACGAAGTCGATATGTGGGCGCAATCCGAGCGAATCAATAAGGTCCATGCTGTGACCAGGACGAGGCTTACCAATGATTGTGAGGCGAATGTCGCGATCTTTACGCAAGAGAGCCATTGCTTCAAGTAAGTACGACAAGCCCTTGAGCGCAACGTCAGCAGATGCTGTGGTGATAAGGCGGCCAGGTTCACGCGCAATGTGTGGTTGTGGCTTAAATAGATCTGGGTCGACGCCGACCGGAACAAGACGCATGCGATCGCGCGATACGCCCATGTCCTTATTGATGTCAGTAATACTGTTTTCGCTTACGACAACAATGCGCGGCATCTTGCTCGCAACTTTTCCTTGCATGTCAACAAACGAATACCAGCGACCAACAGAGCGACGCTTCCAGCGGCTCGGTGCGTGACTCATTTCTAATTCACGATCTTTCGTGATGGGGTGGTGCAACGTCACGATTGTTGGAATCATTTTTTCAATTTTCAAAATATCCCAACCAAGGCACTGGTTGTCATGGACAAGATCAAAGTCGTTCACGCGAGGAGTCAGAGTGCGAAGCGCGCGCTTCGAAAATGCAAGTGGTTCAGAGAACTGACCTGTCATGAAACGAGCTGTCTCCACAACATCTGGCCATGTCTTAATTTCCCAATATGCCGGCACTCGTCCCGGATAGGTGTCATTGAAAATGTCGAGGCTGGGAAGCTTGTGCATTGTGATGCGATCATCAAGAACCGGGTACGGCTGTCCGCCGAAAACTTCTACAGTGTGTCCGAGGTCTGCGAGTGCCTTTGTGAGATGACGTGTGTAAACACCTTGTCCGCCAACATGCGGTTTACCGCGATACGTGAGGTATGCAACACGCAACGGGCCATTGGGGTCGTAGGTGCCTGACATAGGCAGTAGAGGCTAACTGGCACTGATCCGAATGGCTCGGGCACGGCGACGGACTAGCCAGGCAAAGGCAATCAATAAAGCCCAGATATAGACCGTATTCCCCATGCGTGAATACAAGGTGCGTCCGGTTCGAAGCTGAATAGAGCGCTCAAGCACGCGTTGTTCACTTATCGATGTGCGGTCGTGAACGACACCAGAAGAATCAATGAAGGCACTAAATCCCGTAGGGGAAATCTGTACAACATCACGACCTTGTTCTAAAGCTCGCAAACGAGAGGCTGCAATTTGTTGTGTCTGCAGAATTGTCCACGTGTAACTAGAACCATTCGTGGGATTAATGATGAAGGTTGCCCCATCGGTAACACCTTCATTGACGCGACCACCAAAGAATATTTCCCAAGAAATTGCAACACTTGCCCGAGTATCTGCAACATCAAGCCATCCGCGCGAATCGCCAGCACGTGCATCTCGTGGTACTAAATCTGTTGGTGCACCAAGAGCTTTCAACAGCGATCGCATTGGCATGTACTCACCAAACGGAACTCGACGTACCTTGTCGTAACGGCCACTTACTGAACCATCGATGTCTATAACAACTTGCGCATTCGTAAATTGGTCTTCACCAGCATCTTCGGTGATGCCGACAACGAATGGCACATTCAGCCGTTTCGCCTCTTGCGCAATTTCTGCGTATTCCGGGCTGTCGAAAAAGAGTCCATGATTCGTGATGCTGATTGCATTCTCTGGCCAGATCACTGCATCACGTTGTGAGTTGGGCTGGAGAGTCTTCGTTGCAGTCATGTGAACATCGAAAACATCACGTGGGTTCGTATCAACTGCGTGAGTTCCTTGTTCTCCTCCACCTTGAACAATGGAAAGATGCAAGGTGCGTCCCGTAGATTGTGTGCTGTTCCAAGTATTTCCAACGAACACTAAAAGTCCGACTACGCATATTGCACGGAATCGGCGATGAGCCAACGCGAGATACAACGTTGCGGTCGAAATGCCGATCACTCCCATGAGAGGAGCAAGTCCAGCAAGAGGACCAGATACTTGCCCAATGGCGAGTGTGGCTAGTGGTACTCCGCCGAATGGAAATGATAATCGCACAACTTCTGCGAGCGAATGGCAAATAATTAACGCTGATCTGTGGGATTGGTTGTTGGCTGACAGCGTGGCTGCGACGTAACTGGCGATGCCATGCATCACGCAGAAGATGAGGATTGCGACTATGTATCCGGGTGCCGTGAGAAACCACATCCACGCCATAGAAGGCAAGAACCACGCCGCCGCGAAAAAAAAACCAGTCGAGAAAGCATTATCTCTTCGTTGTGCCGCCACTGAGCCGTACAACCCAATACCTATAAAACCGAGAGGCCACCAACCCCATGGTGGCATTGATGCTGCAACTAACAGTCCAGCAACTAGAAGAAGAAACGAGCTTCGTCTCATGCTATTTACGAATGAAGCGTGGCAAGGTGAGCAATGGTTGCTTCGCCTGCAGCACGTGCTTGTTGCACGCACGCGGGAATTCCGATACCTCTGTAACTAGCACCAGCAAAGACTATTCCAGGAGCAGCAGAACCGAGCGAGTGTTCCAATTCGGCTAAGCGAGCAAAATGATGTGGCCGGTATTGAGGGAATGATTCTGCCCAACGACTCACGCGAATTTCTGATGGCGTCATATCGACTCCAAGATGAAGTTTCATATCGGCAAGCGCAAGATTGATGAGTTTGTCGTTGTCGAAATGCATCACTTCAAGGCCATCACGACCTAGTGATACGCGAAGAATCATGGAACCGTCATCTGGGCGCCAGTGTGCCCATTTGTTTGACCCAAATGAAGCAGCGGACACCCATCGTTGATCAGGTTTAGGAACTAGGTAACCACTGCCTTTGAGACGTGCTGGCCATTGTGATGCAGGAATTGCCATCGTGATCAGTACCACTGATGCATGAGACCATTCGCCAAGAAGGTCGGCAGCACGATCATCCAGTGGTCGAATGAAGTGAGAACTTGGTTTCGCTGGTGATGCCACAACGATTGCATCGGCATGATGTTGACCACGTGAAGTAGACACGGTGTAGCCGGTGTCTACTTTTTCAATTGCGGACACGCTTTCACCAGTGAGAATGCGACCGCCGAGAGCTGTCACTCGTTGTGTCAATAATTCGATTAGTGCACCAAGCCCACGTGTTGGCGTTGAAAAAATAGGGCCAGCTGGAGACTTGGCCGCTGCTGCTCGTGCGCGACCAGCTGCCAACAGCATGCTGCGACTTGCAGTGAGTGCTGCGACCTGCGGTACAGCAGCCATAGAGAAGTGGTCAGAATCAGTTGCGTAGATACTTCCGATGAGCGGGTCTACCAGTCGTTCGTGAATTTGATTTCCGAAGCGACTGCGCACGTATTCACCAATGGAATCTGTGTCAGTAGTGGTAGGCAGCAACGGCTCAATAGCTGCGCGTAATTTGCCGAGCGGAGAGATAAGTCCGGATGTAGCGAATGCACGAACTTTTGCTGGTACTCCAAGCATGAGATCGCCTGGAATGTTGTGCATGCCGTTGTGCCAGATTGAAGCATGCGCATCAGTCGGCGAGGTCATTGACGCACCAAGTCCTAATTCGGCTGCGAGTTGCGTTGCCCATGGGACACGCGCAAGAAATGCATCAGGACCTTCATCAATGGACAATCCGGCAAATTGTGTTGTGCGAATTCGACCACCCACGTTTGACTCAACTTCAAGCACCGTCACGTTTACGGGATCAGTTGAATTAGTCAGAACAGTAAGCGCGCTGGTCAGCCCTGCTACGCCTGCACCGATGATGACAACTTGACGGGGTTCACTCATGCAGTAATGAGTCTACGAGCAAGCGCAGCCATGACCAATGAGTCACTGTTGACGCACGCTGTGCGAGCAAACGCCATGCCGTAGGAGGCTGCACGTTGAGAAGCTTCAAGATCTAAGTCGTACAGAACTTCAAGGTGATCAGCTACGAAACCACATGCACACACGACAACGCCATCGACTGATTCATCGGTGTCGCGCATTGTTGCCATTTGATCAATGACAGCAAGGATGTCTGGACCAATCCATGGTTCAGGAGTACGTCCGGCAGATTGCCAAGCGATGGACCATTGTGACCAACGCGTTAGCTCTGCCTTACTTGCAACGAGCTCTGCAGTGGCGCGAAGTTCTTCTGGATACGGATCACCAGCGTCAATAATTCGTTGTGGCAACGAGTGAGCTGTGAATAACACTTTCGTACGCTCTGGCATCTGTGACAACTTTGTGCGCAGATCTGAAGCTAAGAAATCAATGAATGCGTCTTCACGTGCCCACGTTTCAACGGCACGCACTTCAATATTGTGAGGTTCCGCTGCTGCGCGTACACGGTCTGTGTATTGACCAATTGAATACGTTGAATAGTGCGGTGCCAGCACAAGACAGATGATGCGCGTGAAACCGAGAGCTGCAACTTCTGCGACAGACTCTTCAATGAATGGCGTTGCATGTTTAAGGCCAAGAAACACTTGGTAGTGACCAGGATTAATAAGGTCAAGTTGTTCTTGTAATGAATCTCGCTGTGCTTCTGTGAGCTGCTTTAACGGAGACAACCCGCCAATAGCTTCGTATCGCGCGATGAGATCGTTCAGTTGTTCGTCAGTAGGTGCGCGCCCACGACGAATGTCTGTGTAGTACGGCAAGATCTCTTCTTTGGTGCGTGGCGTGCCGTACGCCATCAACATCACTGCGGTGCGGGAGGAGTTGCTCATTTTTTTGTCTTTTCGTGTACGTAGGCCACAATGTCGGTGAGAACACTGGGGTCTGTATCGGGCTGTACCCCGTGGCCGAGGTTGAAAATGTGACCAGGATGTCCTGCGTTATCTGCAAGGACAGTTTCTGCACCGAAAAGTGCAATGGATGAACCTGCCAACACAAGAGCTGGGTCGAGGTTTCCTTGCACCACAGTGTCGGCACCAAGGCGAATACGTGCATTACGAATTGTTGTTCGCCAGTCGAGACCAATGATTGCATTACCGACTGTGTTCATTGATTCCAATAAGTGATCGCATCCGATCCCGTAATGAATTCCAGCTACACCTGGATGACGTTCAGCAAGTTGTGAAAACACTGCAGTGGTATGTGGCTTCACGAACGTGTCGTAGTCGGAACGAGAGAGCGCGCCAGCCCATGAATCAAACAATTGAAATGCCTCTGCACCGGCTGAAATTTGAGCCGAAATGAATTCAACAGAATGTTGTGCGAGATGTTCCATCACGTCATGCCACAACACTTCATCTTCACGCATCAGTCGTTTTGTGTTCTGGTAGGTACGACTCGGGCGCCCTTCGATGAGATAACTAGCAACAGTGAACGGTGCGCCTGCAAATGCCAGAAGTGGCACCTTCAATTCCATTATTAATGCGAGCACTGTGTCAGTGACGTATTCAATGTCGTCATGATGCAATGGTCGAAGGCGCGCGAGGTCGTTGCGAGATCGAAGAGGTGACGGTGCAACAGGACCAGTTCCAGGCGCAACATCGATACCGAAACCAACAGCATGTGCCGGCACAACAATGTCTGAGTAGAGAACTGCTGCATCAACGTTGTGACGTCGAACAGGTTGCAATGTGAACTCTGCGGCTAACTCTGGTTTCTTGATTGCGTCAAGGATGCTTCCTTCACCACGCAACGCCTTGTATTCAGGAAGGCTGCGACCAGCTTGGCGCATGAACCAGACCGGGGTATGTGTGGCCTGTTGGCCATGGGCGGCGGCAAGAAAGGGGTCATTCGGGAGGCTGGTCATGAGGTGGTTGTTCCCTTGCGCGTCATGGGTTTCACGCTATCGGTGGTTCCCCCGAGGCATTTGGCGCAGTTGTGCGTCTATGCGGGCAATTCGAGTTCGGGCAGGGGGGTGGGCGGTGATGAGACGGTCTCTCCACTGGGGGGATCTTTCTCCCTGACCGTGTTCCACGACGATGCGAAGTGCGTTCAGTAACTGACGGCCAAATCCCATAGCCACGACTGTTTCATCTGCTTTGAATTCAGCGCCTTTGCCAACTGCATTACCGATGTATTGCGACACAGAGATCATGGAAAGAAATAACCACGAAATAATAGTGATGAAGCCGGTGAGAGTTTTCCCAACAAGGGATGCAAATGAAGATTTCGTGATGAACACATCAGTTGCGGCGTGAGCAACATTTTGCAACAGGAAACCGATTTTGGCGAGCAGCACAATAGGAATTGTTAACCATTGTCCGATGGTGAGTGCGATGGTATGCATGCCCAAGTGGTGACTGAGTTCATGAGCCAAAACTCCACTGAGATTGTCTTGCGACAAATTTTCAATCGCCCAACTTGACACCACAACAAGATGGCCGCCTGAAGCAAAAGCATTCAAATCTTCTGAATCAGCAACAGCGAGAACAAACTTTCCCGGCGGAATGTGATTTGCCTGCGCCACGATGTACCATGAACGTTGCAGCGTGTCGCGTTCTGCGCGCGTTGGTGTTCGTGCGCCGAGTAAACGCTGTAGAGCCAGTCGTTGAATTGGGCGGACAAAAAGCAGGCCACCAAGTAAAAACCACACGGTTGCAAAGAGAGCGAAAGACACGTAATAGAACTGCGCAAAGGCCCACCAGAATGCAGCGACCGCGATGAGCCAGGCAGGCACGAGTGCGAGGACCGGGGCAGTGGCCGCCACCGCGTATCCGTCAATCTTGCGTTGTCGTTGGAGATGATCAGCGCGGGCCATGGACTCCTAGTCCACCAGTATCTGCGCCTTGGGTCAAACTCTCCGTCATAGCCGTGCCAAAGGTCTCACCTACACTGAGCGAGATGACTGGCACACGGACCGAGCGCATTGAAACTCACGAGCGAAATCCGAAGTGGAAACTTGCTCCGATGCGTATTGAGATGTCTGAATGCATCAATTGCGATGCGTGTCTCCGTCACTGCCCCCCACAACTAGGAGCCATCTTCAATGTGGGTGCCGATGTGGTGATTATTCCGGAACTGTGCAGCGGGTGCGACAAGTGTCTTCCGGTCTGTCCGGTGAACTGCATTTATCCTTTTCCAGAGTGGGAAGAGTCCGAAGTGCCCGCCGAATGGTGGGAACAACCCCTCTCTGACAATGACCCCTACGATTAGTTCAAACGAAAGGACGTCACCATGACAGCACCATCAATTCCAGGAGCAGAGGCCTTCTCTCATAATGGCAATGGCGATGTCGGAGTGCTCGTCCTCCACGGGTTCACAGGTAATCCAGGTTCTATGCGCGGACTTGCTGAGGCATGCGCAGCGGCAGGTTTCCATGTTGAACTTCCACAACTTGCTGGTCATGGCACGGCGATTGAAGACATGATTCCAACTCGTTGGGCCGATTGGAGCGGAGATGCTGAGAAGGCGTTTCAGGTTCTTTCACAGCGTGCAAAGAAAATTGTGGTGATGGGTTTGTCGATGGGCGGCGCACTCACATTGTGGATGGCAGCGCAACATCCCGAAGCTCGCGGCATCGTGTGCATTAACCCCGCGACGCAACCGCAACCACAAGAAGTAATTGACATGTTGCAGGGAATGATTGATGGCGGGACAGTCACAATGGATGGCATCGGCTCAGACATTGCAGATCCGAACGTTCATGAGTCTGCATATTCCGGAACCCCGCTTGCTGCAATGAAATCTTTTTTGGCTGAGGGTCTTGCGCCGCTTGCACCTCGCTACCCGTCGATCAAGATGCCGATGTTGTTGTTCACATCAGTGCAAGACCATGTTGTACAGCCAAGTGACAGTGATGCAGTTGCGGCAACATATGGCGGCCCTGTAGAACGCGTCATGCTTGAACGCAGTTATCACGTTGCAACTCAGGACTACGACAAAGACATCATCTTTGCGGGTGCTGTTACATTCGTGCACCGCGTCACCGCATGACAATTGGTTTCCTCCTTGGAGTAATTCCAAGCCCATCGTCTGGCTCGATTCATCTTGGTCCATTGCGTCTCAATGCATATGGGTTGATGATTGCAATTGGTGTCATTGTTGCGGTTCGTATTGCGGGTCGTCGCGCAGAAAATAAGGGCGTCGGTACAACTGAAGATATTTCTTCCATTGCAATGTGGGCTGTTCCTGCAGGTGTTCTTGGTGGCCGGGCCTATCACGTGCTTACGGACTACGAGCGATTCCAAGGTCACTGGTTTGACGCCATAAAGATTTGGCAAGGCGGCTTGGGAATATGGGGTGGCGTTACAGCGGGTGTTGCAGTTGGTTGGTGGTGTGCACGTCGACGTGGTCTTGATGCGTGGTGGATTATTACGTGCGCTGCGCCTGCCATTGCGATTGCACAGGCCATTGGCCGATGGGGCAATTGGTTTAACCAAGAATTGTTCGGACGGCCAACAACCCTTCCGTGGGCATTAAAGGTTTCGGGAAACATTGCAGAGAAAGCTGGGTATGCCGCGGGAACAACATTCCACCCGACCTTTCTTTACGAGTCAGTCGGGTGCGTTGCACTGGCCTGGCTTCTCATTCGTCTCGAGCGACGAATCAACCCCGCCCGCGGCAGGTTGTTTGCTTGGTACGTGGTTGGTTACACCATTCTGCGGTTCGGAACAGAGAGCATTCGAATTGATACTGCCCATCACGTTGGCGGCATGCGCTTGAACCAGTGGGTTGCCATTGGAGTATTCGCAGTAGCAGTGCTGTTTTTGGCTGTTGATCGTCTGCGTTCTCGGGAGACTCCTGAAGCGTCTACGGTCTTAGACCATGAGTGAATGTCTATACGAAGTCCTAGAGCCCGGTATTGGTCTCATCACCTTTAACCGTCCAGATCGCCTGAACGCGTGGACAGGTCGAATGGGCAATGAATATTTTGCGGCTCTCGATGCTGCGAACGCAGATCCAAAAGTACGCGTCATTGTTGTCACTGGTGCAGGCAAGGGTTACTGCGCTGGGGCAGACATGGGAACGCTGCAAGCAATTCCAACAGGGGATACTGCAAAGAACGATGACGGCCCAAGCATTGTTGAAGGTCGCATGCAAGACGAGATCACTCGTTTACCAAAACCAGTCATCGCCGCAGTTAATGGTGCAGCAGCTGGTCTTGGCATGGTGCAAGCCCTCATGTGTGACATGCGCTTCTGTGCAGATACAGCAAAATTCACTGTTGCATTCTCAAAGCGCGGACTTATTGGTGAGTACGGCATCTCATGGGTGTTGCCACGACTTGTTGGTCAAGCAACAGCACTTGACCTCATGATGTCAAGCCGCATTGTCTTGGCGCAAGAAGCTCTCGAAATGGGAATGGTGAACAAAGTTGTTCCTGCGGACCAGCTCATGAAAGTTGTTCTTGAATACGCATCAGATCTTGCACTGAATGTGTCGCCATCGTCAATGGCCGTCATGAAGCGTCAGGTCTATTCGGACTACGGCAAAGACGTGGCAACCGCAAGTAAGGACGCTCTTGTTCTGATGCAAAAGTCGTTCACTCGATCGGACTTCAAAGAGGGTGTTCAGAGCTTCCTTCAGAAGCGCCAGGCTGAATTTCCGCCCGTCCACCCAGAGGCCTAGGTTTCGTTTTCGCCTTTCCGTATCAGAGGCTCGTAGGCTGAGAAGCCGTGAGCCCATCTGGTACCCCCATTTCCGCAGCTGATGTAGCCAAAGTGGCTCGTTTGGCACGCCTCGACATCGACGAGGCAAACGTTGTGCACTTCACTGAGCAACTCGCCAAGGTCATCGGCCATTTCAGTGACATTGATGCGCTTGATTTGTCCGGTGTCGGCCCAATGACTCAGCCGTTTCCGCTTGTCAATGTGTTGCGTGAAGATATCGAGCAACCATGTCTTGACACGGACGAAGTATTAGCCGCAGCGCCATCTTCTGACCAACGTCGTTTTCGTGTTCCGCCAATCATTGGATTGGACGACTAGTCATGGCAATTATTCCAACAACTGCATCAGGAATCGCAGCAGCGATTGCATCAAAGCAAATTTCTGCACGCGAAGTGATTGATTCATATCTTGCACAAATCACAGCACGCGAATCAGACATTCATGCTTTCAACCTTGTAACAGCTGATGCGGCACGTGCACATGCAGATGCAATTGATGCCGACATTGCAGCGGGTCGTCCAATTGGCCCACTTGCCGGTGTCCCTATTGCCATAAAGGACAACTTGTGCACCCATGGCGTTGAGACAACGTGTTCTTCAAAAATTCTTGAAGGTTGGAAGCCTCCATACGATGCAACTGTTGTGTCTCGCTTGCGCGACGCTGGCGCCATCATGGTCGGCAAAACAAACCTTGATGAATTCGCTATGGGTTCCAGTACTGAGAACTCAGCTTTTGGTCCTACCCGTAACCCACTAGATACGTCACGTGTTCCTGGTGGTTCAAGCGGTGGCAGTGCAGCAGCAGTTGCTGCTGGTTTTGCTCCTGTCAGTCTCGGCAGTGACACTGGTGGAAGTATTCGCCAACCCGCAGCAATGTGTGGTGTTGTTGGCGTGAAGCCCACATACGGATTAGTTAGTCGTTACGGCTTGTGCGCATATGCAAGCTCACTCGACCAGGTTGGTCCATTCGCCACAACAGTTGCCGACGCCGCATTGATTACCGAAGCTATTGCTGGGCACGATGCAATGGATTCAACATCTATTCCTCAGCCAGCGCCAGCACTTGTTGCATCGGTTTCGCAAGGCGTTGCAGGAATGCGCATTGGTCGCGTTACAGATCTTCCTGCTGGTGCAGAACCAGAAGTAATTGCACGACTCAACGAAGCATTCGCAACACTGGAAGCTGCTGGCGCCACCATTGTCGACGTCACCTTGCCAAGCTTGTCGTACGCGCTCACGGCCTATTACCTCATTGCGCCAGCAGAGGCCAGCAGCAACTTGGCTCGCTACGACGGTGTTCGCTATGGACTTCGCGTTAATGCGGTAGATACCAATTCAATGTACGGCGCTACTCGTGCCGCCGGTTTTGGTGACGAAGTGAAGCGACGCATCATGCTCGGAACGTACGCATTGTCTGCTGGTTATTACGACGCCTATTACGGCAAGGCATTGAAAGTGCGTCGCCTGATTGCTGAAGATTTTGAACGTGCATACGCGCAAGTAGAAGTAATCCTTACGCCAACTTCTCCAGTCGTTGCGTTCCCATTCGGCGACAAAGTTGATGACCCCATGGCTATGTACTTGTGCGACATCTACACAATTCCTACCAACCTTGCCGGGCACCCCGCCATGAGCGTGCCGTTTGGTACGGGCGCACATGGCATGCCAGTTGGAATTCAAGTTCTTGCACCCGCGCTTGGTGAAGCACCAATGTTTCGTGTTGGCGGCGCCCTTGAAAATGCTGCAGGAGGAGTGAAATGACACAAGATCCACTCAGTTCCATCATCGCAACAGAAGCACAAATGCTTGAAGGCGGTTGGGAACTCATCGTTGGCCTTGAAGTCCACGTAGAACTAGCAACAAAGACAAAATTATTTAGTGGTTCGCCAAACCGATTCGGCGACGAACCAAACACAAACATCGACCCAGTAACTCTCGGCTTGCCTGGTGCATTACCTGTTCTAAACAAGCAAGCAGTTGAACTTGCGATGCGTATTGGCATTGCGTTGAACTGCAGTATTCAACCCTGCATTTTTCACCGCAAGAACTACTTCTACCCAGACATGCCAAAGGCGTATCAAATCAGTCAGTACGACATCCCTTTGAATATCGATGGGTTTCTCGTATTGCCTAGCGGAACACGTATTGGTGTTGAACGCGCACACCTTGAAGAAGACACTGGCAAGAGCACACATGTCGGCGGAGCCACCGGTCGAATTCACGGAAGCGATTACTCACTGATTGACTTCAACCGCGCTGGTGTTCCATTGGTTGAAATCGTGTCACGTCCTGATATCCGTACCAGCGAACATGCCAAAGAATATGTAGCGGAGTTGCGTGCCATTCTCGAAGTCATTGGCGCATCAGACGCCAAGATGGAAGAAGGCTCAATGCGAGTCGACGCGAACGTGTCTGTTCATAAGCCCGGCACCTTGTTCGGAACTCGCTGTGAAATCAAGAACGTGAACTCAATTCGTGCTCTCGGGCGCGCAATTGATTATGAAGCTCGTCGCCAAATTGATGTTCTTGATTCTGGTGGCACGATCCGCCAAGAAACTCGCCACTGGGATGATGCAGAAGGCCGCACTCACACATTGCGTGTGAAAGAAGATGCTGACGATTACAGATACTTCCCAGAACCAGACCTCGTGCCGCTGGCACCGTCTGCTGAATGGGTACAAGCGGTTCGCGACAACCTGCCAATGCTGCCTGCCGCACGACGTACTGCACTTTCTGCACTCACTGGGTACGACACTCAGTCAGAGGCAGTCATCGTTGTTGTTGAGCGTGGTCAACATGACTACGTACAAGCAGTAGTTGACGCCGGCGGCGACGCAGTGCGTGCACTGATCTACGTACAACAAGGTTTTGCAGAAGCTGGCCCAGTTCCTACTGTGTCTGCAGCTGACCTGGCCAAACTCACTGTGCTCGAGCGCGATGCAAAACTCTCAGCAACACAAGCCAAAACTGTTCTTGCCGAATTGGTGGAACATGGCGGCGGCGATGCTGCAGCTATTGCTGCTGCAAAGGGTTTTGAAGCCATGGATACGTCTGCCGTTGAAGCCATGGTTGATGAGGCAATTGCTGCTGATCCTGGCGCATGGGCCAAGTACATGGCTGGCGACGAAAAGGCATCAGGTGCCATCGTGGGCCGCGTGATGAAAGCCTCACAAGGCAAGGCAGACGGCAAAATCGTTACTGCCATCATGCAGTCACGTCGCGGCTAAGAATTTACGCAGCGACTGTGTAACGCCACAAGATTGTGTTATCAATCTCCAGATCAGATGTCCAAATAAGTTGTGCACTTGAGGACCACGAGATGTTGTTGTAGCCGTCTTTAACGCCTACCGCTTCTTTCGAGTACGTGTTGGCAGTGGACCACGATGAATCATTGAATGAAGTTTGTGTCCATCCTGATGGTTCTGCAGCAATACGTGAGGTGCAATCGACTTCTGGCTTTGATGATTTTTCACACGATTTATTGAGTGGTGCCTGGTGAATTACAAGTCCACGCCATGCACTTGAAGTGGTAGCAACAACACGTCCCGTTGAAGTGTCAGTGAACTGCGCAACAAATCCTCCGTCACCCATTTGTTGACGATCTGTTCCGATGTACTCAAGACCTGTGTCGTTTTGCTTGAAATCTTTTGTCACCATTGCGATCGTGAATGGGTACGAAACAGTGAAAGTGATTCGCTCTGAATTGAATGACTTCTCAGTCGTTATCGGAACAGAATCCTCACCAACTAATTTGCCATTGATATATAAAGAGAACCAGTTGTCAGCCCAGACTTCAGCAGTAAACGATGATTGAACCGATTTCACAGTAGTTGTTGAAGGATCAATTGCGGTCTCGCTTGATGCCAACGTCGAATTAGTGACAATTGCACTGGTTGTCGTTGTGGCCATTTCAGCAGTTGTTGTATCAGTCGGCATAGTGCTTGACGATCCGGATGAACAGGAAGTAATGAAAATACTTGTAAGGACTACAAGGCTGCGAAGAGGTTTCATCGTGTGTACTTTTCAGTCGTTACTGCACCTGCAGGTGAAGTGAAGGTGAATGCCACCGCTGTATCACTCACTGTGTATTCCACGAGGCCTGTTTTGCCGGATTGCGAATATTCCAATGTGTATTGACCAGTCTTCGGGGAAGAGAAGTTTGTAATGGTTGCACCTTGTAAGGGGGCTCCTGCTGTACGAAGTGGCTTTGCAGATGGTTGCGGGTCAACTTGGTCACCGACTACACCACGAATAACGCCCCGCATGCCGCCGTTGATATACGGATACGTCGTGGTGCCGTGATAGTGGTACACACCATCTGTTCCAACGTGACCGTTGTATTCGTCAAGCTTTTTCATTGTTGAACCGTCTGGCTCGGTAGATCCGTAGATTGCAAAACCATCAAGGGCGTATGCAATTGGTTTCGCACTTCCGATAATTGTGGCTAAGTGCAAAGGAGCAACGTGATAGTGGTAATCATCAGCACGTCCACAGTGGCCACCCCATTTATCAAGCTCTCCGAAAAGGAAAGCGTCTTCGCCTCGGTTGTTTAGAGCATTGAAAATTGGGACACCGTTTACTGCAAGCGCAATGGCCCCGCGATACAGAGAAGTTTTTGCGGAAACTGGGTTGTCAGCCAGAGCTGGTTTTTTTGGCAATTGCCAAGCGTTGCTTCCCTTGTATGTCATTGGTAGTGGAACTTGCTGCTGCCAACTTGTGATACCCACCATCATGTTGTGTGCGGGAAGCCCGTTGCTTTCGACCAGCCAATAGTCTCCGCTTGCAAACACCTTGACAGTGCTTGCAAATTCATCAAATCCGGGCAATGTGTTCAGCACAGTCGCAGCCGCAGTTGAGGATGTGGTCGCCTGGCTTGCTGCGGCCGATGTCGATGATGCAATAGAGCTTGCGACATCAGCAGCAGTTGTTGAACTAGCAGCCAGCTCTGTTGAGGTTGAAGAAATTGCGCTTTTGGATGGTGCGCATGCAGCCAACAACAAACCACCTAGTCCGAGACCACCGAGTCGCAAAGCGCTTCGTCGATCAAGAACATGTTCATGTTCATGTTCATGATGGTGTGGGTGTTCGTGGGGGTGTTCGTGAAATTGCATTATGACCTGTCGTATGTAACGTCGAGAGAAGAACTTGCCAATGTGATGTTGCTAATTGCCGCAAGGAGCACGTCGCGTGACACCTTGGTTCCAGCAGTAAAACTTGGTGCTGCAGAAAGTGCATAAGCTGTGTAGGTATACGTCTTTATGCCTGGCCCTTTAGAGCATGGTGGTGCATAGGCAAGTTGGTTGTTCACACTGTTTGTGCCAAGCGTTCCTGGTGCAACCCCGCCTGCAACCACCTTTGTAGTTGTTGCAGGAATGTTGTAGACCACCCAATACCAATGTGTATCTCCGGGGCCCGGAATGTGATGCATGGCGATTGCATACCCCACGGTGCCTGTGGGGCCGTTTGTCCATGATAACGATGGACTTTGCGATTGCCCGTCGCAGGTGAATGCAACTGGCATGGCACCGCCAGACACCATGTCGGGGCTAGTGAGAGTGAATGAAGATTTCGCTGTAGAAACAGCCGTAGTAGTGACAGCGGCAACTGTGGAGAGAGTCGTGGCAGCAACTGTTGTGGTGGGTTCCATAGTTGCAGCAGTTGAACTAGGGGCAACTGATGTAGTTGCCGCAGAATCGTTGTTCGCCTGTGCAGAACACCCAGCCGTTATAAGAATCATCCAAGTCAGTGAAGTGATAATTCGTCGTTTCATGAAGAAGAGAATACGGACGTTCCACTGCATTGGGTGGTTTTAATGGTTAAGAAGAAGTGAAGAATGTAACCGAAAGTCCACTGACGGCCGAAGCAAGAATGGGGCGTATTCTTCGCTCATGGACTTTGCTATTCCCGACGACATTCAAGACACTCTCGACGCACTTGATGCGTTCATTGAAAAAGAGATCAAGCCATTACAAGCGCAAGATGACAACGAACGATTCTTTGATCATCGCCGTGAGTGGGCACGTACTGATTTCGAAAATGATGGCGTTCCTCGCGCAGATTGGGAAGCATTATTGCGCGAAATGCGCAGGCGTGCAGATGTTGGCGGTTGGCTTCGCCTTGCATTGCCCGTTGAGTTCGGCGGCAAGGGTGCAAGCAACATCAAGATGGCGATTATTCGCGAGCATCTAGCTGCAAAAGGTCTTGGCCTTCACAATGACCTACAAAACGAATCAAGTATTGTTGGCAACTTTCCCACAGTGTTGATGATGCGTGATTTCGGTACCGAAGAACAGAAGAAAGAATGGATGCCTGGCTTTTTAGATGGCACCAAGCGTCTTGCATTCGGTCTAACGGAACCCAACCATGGCAGCGATGCCACGTACCTCGAAACCACTGCATATCGTGACGGAGATGAATGGGTGATTAGCGGAATGAAGCGTTGGAACAGCGGTCTTCACCACGCAACACACGACATCATTTTTGCGCGCACCAGCGGAAAACATGGCGACCCAAAGGGAATCAGCGCATTCCTAGTTCCTACAGATGCGCCTGGATTCAAAGTTGAATTCTTCTGGTGGACATTCAACATGCCAACAGATCATGCTGAAGTCAGCCTCACTGATGTTCGCGTTGGTCCTGAAGCATTATTCGGACCTGCAGAAATGGGTCTTGAACTCGCACAACACTTCGTGCATGAAAACAGAATTCGTCAAGCTGCATCGTCATTAGGTGCTGCGCAATATTGCATTAACGAAGCAGTGAAGTATTCGAACGAGCGAATCACGTGGGGTAAAAAACTCAGTGTGAATCAAGGCATTCAATTTCCACTCGTTGAGCTGCACACCGAAGCAGCAATGTTGCGTCAACTCATCCGTTACACAGCAACCATGCTCGACCAGAAACATCACATGGAAGTCACACACCTTGTCGCCATGTGTAACTACCGGGCGAACCGTTTGGCCTGCGACGCAGCCGACCGGGCCATGCAGACCTGCGGGGGAGTCGGCTACAGCCGTCATATGCCGTTCGAGCACATTTACCGCCACCACCGCCGGTACCGCATTACAGAAGGGTCTGAGGAGATTCAGATGCGCAAAGTAGCCAGCAACCTGTTTGGATTCACATCTTCACAAGACCGCAAGTAGGCTAAAAGGAATTCCTTACTCGGAGTTGCTTTCCGTGATAGGCAATCCTAACATTAGGCATACCTAACTACATAGGAGTTCCCATGGGCGCAAGCTTTCTCATCACACTGCGCGAAGGCCTCGAGGTCTCGCTAGTACTCGCCATCTTGGTGTCGTATCTCGTGAAGTGCGAACGTAAGGCTGACATTCCTGCCGTGTGGCGTGGGTCAGCAGCTGCAGCGGTGCTATGTCTGATTAGCGGAATCGCTTTCAACATTTTTGTTGGTGAATTCGAAGGCAAATCAGAACAGTTCATTGAAGGAACTATCGCCATTGTTGCTGCATCTGTTCTTACATGGATGATTTTCTGGATGGGTCGTAACGCGCGCAACTTGGGTGCTGAATTACGCGGTCAAGTGGATGCTGCAACAACAACACGAGCATTAATGATCATTGCGTTTGTTGCTGTTTTGCGCGAAGGCTTCGAAACCGTTTTGTTCTTGCTGTCAGCTGAAACATCATCAACAAGTGGAGCCAGTGTGGTGATTGGTGGCCTTGCAGGTCTCATCGTCGCCGCATTCTTAGGACGCCTTGTCTACGTTGGTGGCAACAAGTTAAATCTCGGTCTTTTCTTTCGTGTTACCGGTTCACTGCTCCTCTTGTTTGCTGCCGGCCTCTTCGGCAAGTTCTTCCATGAGTACCGTGAATTGCTCGGCTTTGAAGACGGCTGGCTGGTCTCATCAGCGTGGGACATCAAGTCAGGTATTTGGGCCGAGGGCACTTTCTATGACTTCATGAAGGGCTTCTTTGGTTGGCATTACGCGGCAGAGAACATACGAGTCATTACCTATTTCGCATATTTGTTGCCAGTTGGTTGGCTCTTTCTACGAACTTCCAAGAAGTCGTAGCCCAGCCATTACGGTTGAGTCATGTCATTGAACTCAGACGGAACCCCCATCGATATCAAACCTCGCAGCCGTGACGTCACTGACGGCATTCAAAAAGCTGCAGCGCGTGCCATGTTGCGCGCTGTTGGCCTTGGCGATGACGACTGGGTAAAGCCTCAAATCGGTATCGCATCTGCGTGGAACGAAATCACACCCTGCAATATGTCGTTGCGCCGTCTTAGTGAACATGCAAAAGCTGGAGTGCGTGCTGGTGGCGGAGTGCCAATGGAGTTCGGCACAATCACAGTGTCTGACGGAATCAGCATGGGCCATGAGGGGATGCGCGCATCCCTTGTATCGCGTGAAGTCATTACAGACAGTGTTGAAACTGTTGTTCATGGAGAACGTTTCGACGGCTTTGTTGGTCTTGCTGGTTGCGACAAGAGCATTCCCGCAATGCTCATGGCAGCAGCCCGTCTGAACCTTGCCAGTGTTTTTGTCTACAACGGATCAACAATGCCCGGTGTATACAAGGGCAACAACATTGACATCACCACCGTGTTTGAAGCAGTAGGTGCATGTGCTGCCGGAACCATCACTGAAGGTGAACTAGCGGACATTGAAAAAGCTGCATGCCCTGGTGAAGGTGCATGCGGTGGAATGTTTACAGCTAACACCATGTCCTCGATTGCTGAAGCAATGGGTATGAGTCTTCCCGGAAGTGCATCAGCGCCTGCAATTGATACGAGCCGTGAAAGTGATGCTCATCGTGCTGGCGAAGCAGTTGTAAACATGCTGCGCCTTGGCATTCGTCCTCGCGACATCATGACAAAGAAGGCATTTGAAAATGCCATTGCCGTGACAAACGCATTCGGTGGAAGCACCAATGCCGTACTGCATCTTCTTGCAATTGCTAACGAAGCAGGCGTAGCACTTGATCTTGACGACTTCAACAGAATCGCAGACAAAGTGCCACATATTGCGGACACGAAGCCAGGCGGCAAGTACCACATGTCAGACATTCACCGCATTGGAGGCGTACCTGTACTTATGAAGCACCTTCTCGATGCAGGTTTGTTGCACGGCGACGTCATGACATGCACCGGAAAGACCATGGCTGAGAACTTGGCGGAGATCAATCCACCTGCACCAGACGGCGATGTCATTCATCCGCTCAGTAACCCAATTCACACTGAAGGTGGAATCAACATCCTCACTGGCTCACTTGCACCGAAGGGTTCAGTTGTCAAAGTCGCTGGCCTCAGCAAAGAGCAAATGCAATTCGAAGGCCCGGCTCGCGTGTTCGACGGCGAAGACGGTGCAATGAACGCAATCATGACAGGCACCATTAATCATGGTGACGTCATCGTGATCCGTTACGAAGGACCGAAGGGCGGCCCAGGTATGCGCGAAATGCTTGCAATTACAGGGGCCCTCAAAGGTGCGGGTCTTGGTTCAACAGTGGCGCTTATTACTGATGGCCGTTTTTCTGGCGGCACATGGGGCTTCTGCATCGGACACGTTGCGCCTGAAGCAACTGACGGCGGCCCAATCGCGTTTGTACGCGAAGGTGACTTGATTCGTGTTGACGTGCCAACAAAATCTCTTGACCTTCTGGTCAGCGAAAAAGAGCTGAAAAAGCGTCGTAAGGGCTGGGTTCCTAACCCTCCTCGTTATACAACTGGTGTACTGGCAAAGTTCGCAAAGCTCGTTCAAGGTGCCGAAACCGGTGCCATCACAAACCCCACGACGTAGTCCTCGGGGAGGGGACCCCCTACCCCTAGGACGACACACCCATATGGGAAAGTGATCCCCTGAGACTCAACGTCTCAGACACTTTTCGATGGGAGACCGAATGTTCCGAAGACGGCACGAAATAAGTCAGATCTAACTCTCAGCAGGTACCAGCCTGCCAGAACTTTAGATCTTGATTTTTGTAACCAAACCGCCGTTCACTAAGGAGCATCCGCATGTCATCACCCACCAACGACCCTTTCGAGGGTTTCGATCCGAATGAATTTGACACTTCATTCGCAGCTATTGAAAAAGCAATCACGTCTAGCGAACCCATTGTTCGCGATTTCAATCGTCACTTCACAGATCTGCTTGGCGCTTGTCCAACTACAGACGATGGTAAGTGGCTCACATTGAACAATGACGGTGAAGTTGCATTTCACCTCACACTTGTTGATGCGTTTCGCCTCACTACAGCAATGCAAGAAATTGAGCGTCTCATTGATACTGCAGACGTTCGTACAAAAGTTCCGTCGTATAAGAAGGCATTGGAATACGTTCCAACATTGTTTACGCAATTGCAGATGAAGTCATCTCCTCATTTGATTCGTCGCCGTGCACGGAAGGGACAGTAAATGAACTTGCAAACATTCTTTAACGAAGGCCTTGAGAACTGGTCGATGAGCATTTCTCCACGCCAACTCGAACGTGTCATGGCAATGCAGTCACCTATGAACACGAACGATTCATCTGTGGTGTGGGTCCAATCAATTGGGCCTGCTACTCGCCGCTGGTTTACGAAGGGATATCTCATCCACTCATGGGTCGACGCTGCAGGTGATGTAACAGATCCGAAAGAGCAAGTGCCTATTCCAGAAATCTTTCTGGACACTATGCACGACCTTGCGTTGGCATACGGCCAGGTAGTAATCACATTCAATGAAACGGAAAACGTCTTCATCGCTCGTGCAGGTGACGAATACATCTGCCTTGATCAAGTACAGGAGTTTGACGCTGATGTTGACATCGTCGGAATGTTGCCAGCTGAAACAGAGAATACGGGAACATGCACTGCAACATTGCCGGCTGACATGTTTCATCGTGTGACTCAGTCATATTTCTCTTCACTACAAGCGCTTCCAGCCGAGAATCCGTTTATGCCTGCGTTCACCACTTTCGAAGTGGGAGACGGATGGGTGCATCACACGTCAGATTGGTCGCGTTGGAATAAATCGCCATCATCTGGTGCAATGCGCGCTGAAACAGTCGGATCAGCCATTGTCACTGTGTTCGGGCCACTTCTGTGGGCGTCAATGAACTTAACTCCTGAAGGCGGAGACATTTCGGTGCACATTGTCGGAGCGAATCCGGAAGCGTTGTATATCACCGGAGACGACTGGGGTTTTGGAGTCCCTGCTTGTTTCGAACCGATGGTTCGTTGGAAGACTTTCTTGTCGGGTCATTTTTCAGAGGCCGGGTATTCACCCGTCGAGAAAAATGTGCCGCTGACTCAGGAGTCGGAGTCGTATGTTTCTGGAACAACAGTGATCACGGCACAAATCTTTGAGTCTTTGAATGACGCCCCGGAATTTGTCCGTTTCTCATCTCCGGTTGCTCGCACCACTTCCTTGTCAGAAGACACGATGATGGAGTTGTTGCAACTTAATGCAGAACTGGCAAACGCAAAACTTGTGATCAAAGAGGGCAGTGTTTATGTAGTAGTTGATTCCGCTATTTTCGGCCCAAAGGGTACGTTTGCACGCGATGTTGCATTTATCGAGCAAGCAATCAAGCGCTGTGAAGGCCTGGATAGCTATCTCGGTTTGTTTGCAACAACTACGTAGTTGCGCGGCGTGTAACCAGTGCACGCCAACCAAACATGGTGATTCCTAGGAAGACCGTGGCGACAATGATGAATGCAACGGCGGTGCCGCGATTAAAAACCATGTTGCGTAGCAACATGCCCATAACCACTGTGTATCCCCACACCACGTAGGTGTTTGGCTCTTTGCGGTTCTTGCGCTGCAAAAGCGGCGCAAGATGAGCAAGCGACATTGCAATCCAGAACGGTGCAGCAACAAACAAGATGCCGCTTATGCCGGTATCTGTTTTGTGATTACGCGTACCAATGGCAACCATCAGCAGAACGCATAACGCGTCGAATAAAAATGCCCGTAGCGCTGTACGACTCATTGTTGATTAATCAACGTCGTCGTAATACTCGCGACCAAGGTGCGTGATCTGGTCTTCGTTCATTAGCCAACGCAAGGTGTTGTGCAGTTTTTCAAGCTGTACGAACAAGTCATGCTCGGCATGAAGGCCAGGTGCAACCTGTGGGCTCTTGTAATAGAACGACAACCATTCCTGGATACCGCCAAGGCCTGCACGTTGTGCGAGGTCTGAGAACAAGATGAGGTCAAGTGCAAGTGGGGCAGCAAGGATCGAGTCGCGGCACAAGAAGTCAACCTTGATCTGCATGGGGTAACCCATCCAACCAAAGATGTCGATGTTGTCCCAGCCCTCTTTGTTGTCTCCACGAGGTGGGTAGTAGTTGATACTAACTTTGTGGAACACATTGCCGTAGAGCTCTTGGTTGTTTGCTGGGTCAAGAATGTCTTCCAACACACCAAGCTTTGATTCTTCTTTTGTTTTGAAGTTTTCAGGAGCATCAAGCACTTCACCGTCACGGTTACCAAGAATGTTTGTGCTATACCAACCGGCAAGACCTAGTTGGCGAGCCTTCAACATTGGAGCAAGTACTGTTTTCATGAGTGTTTGCCCGGTCTTGAAGTCTTTTCCAGAAATTGCAACGTTTGTTTCTGTTGCAAGTTGACGAAGGAATGGCATGTCAACAGCAAGGTTTGGCGAACCGTTTGCAAATGGAACCTTTTCAAGGATTGCTGCATATGCGTACAACATTGACGGTGCAATCATTTCGTCGTTGGCGTCGATTGCCTTTTCGAAGGCTTCAACTGTTGCGTGCTGCGGTCCTGGCTCGATGTAGATCTCAGTACTTGCACACCAGATCATGACCAAACGATCGATCTTCTTTTCGTCACGGAAACGGTTGATGTCAGCGCGAATGTTATTGAGCATTTCGCGACGGCTTGGTGTGTCCATGATGTGTTCACCATCAAGGTTGCGGGCATATTTGCGAATGAACGCTGCCTTCATAGGGCGAATGTCGCGCAATACATCAGAGATTGCTTCAATGTGCTTGCCTTGCTCAAGAACTCCGGCGCGTGATGCAGCAACGTATGCGTCGTCTGGGAATACGTCCCAAGCACCCCACACAATGTCGTCAAGCTTTGCGAGTGGGACAAAGTCCTTCACAATGGGAGTGCGCTTTTCGGTGCGCTTGCCGAGGCGGATGGTGCCCATTTGGGTCATGGACCCGATGGGTGATCCTTGGCCGCGCTTTGTGAGCTCGACGCCTGCAATAAGAGTGGATGCAACTGCGCCGAGGCCAACGGTGAGAACACCGAGCTTTCCTTCAGCGGGGGCAATGGTGCGGGGTTCAGACATGTATTCAGGCTAGGCGACCTGAGCCACCGCACCTCGGTTACGGGGTCTAAATCGTTGCTGTATATGGAAAGAGTGGCTTTATGTGGGGTTGGCAGCGATGAACGCGTTCACAATGGCAGCGAACTCTTCGCCTTTGTCTTCCTGAAGGAAGTGGCCGCCACCAACAATGGTGGTGTGCGCTTGGCTGGCCGCACCGGGAACCTCGCGTTGAAAGTACTTGTCGCTACCACTGGTAATGGGGTCGCTGTCGCTGAACGCAGTGAGAAATGGTTTTGTCCACGAGCGCAGGACCTCCCATGCAATTTTGTTTGCAATGTTCGATGGGTGATCTTCATCGTCTGGGTAGAGCGACGGGAAGATTCGTGCAGCGGCCTTGAATGACTCATCAGGAAATGGTGCGTCGTACGCAGCAATCACTTCTGGTGACAATTTTGTTAGCGAACCGTTTCTGACCATTTTCCCCACTTCAAACACGGGAACTTCTTTTGAAAACTTTTGCCAGTCGCGAAATGCCTTAGTTGGCTCACGGCCATATGTAGGCAATCCGGTATTTGCGATACAGATTCGATCAAATCGGTCAACGTTTGCTGTGACGACACGCAAACCAACAAGACCACCCCAGTCTTGACCGATATAAGTCATTCCGCGAAAATCGTTCTTGTTCAACCATTCGTTCATCCATGCAACGTGACGTTCATATGTGTATTCGCTTGTATCTAATGGTTTGTCGCTACGACCAAAACCAATGAGGTCTGGTGCAATTACTCGATGTCCTGCAGCAATGTGCAACGCCATCATCTTGCGATAGAGAAAAGACCAACTTGGCTCACCATGCATTAACAACACAGTTGTTGTCGCATCTTTTGGTCCGCCGTCGTAATGTGCAACACGCAATGTGTCTGTTGTTCCGTCACCTGCAGAAACATCTGTGTACACGGGTGCATATGGCCAATCTGGGAGATTCGTAAAGCGTTCATCAGGGGTGCGTGCGAATTTCATGTGGTTCCTACCTTGTTCGGCTCTGACGCTATGCGGTGGTGAACTATTCTTTAGTTAACACGCTCCATTCTTTGGGGTACGAACAAGGAGACATCTATGTCTGATCCATTTTCCACACCGCCGCCCCCACCACCATCAAACAGTTCTGGCTCGCTCGGCACAGGTGTTGCGCCGTGCGGCAACGGCGTTCGATTCGGAGCATTTTTACTTGAAGGATTGCTGTTTGTCGTGACGTGTGGAATCGGCTGGCTCATTTGGGACATCGTGTTGTGGCAACAGTCCACATCGCCGGCAAAGAAAATGTTGAACCTCAAAATTGTTGATATCAACACTGGAGCTCCAGCGTCAATGGTGCAGATGCTGTTGCGCGAAGGTTTGGGAAAAATTGTGCTGAGCGCTATCACGGGCGTCGTGGGTTTTGTCAGCGCAATTCTGATTCTGGTTGTACCTAGTCACCAAGGCGTGTGGGACTTCATCGCAAAGACCACAGTGGTACGTGAAGGCTAAAACCGCCTTCCTGTCATGTGCTGGCGCGGTGCTTGCTAGCCCCGCCACGCGTTGGGTGGCTGACCAGCTGAATCATCAGCCGAGCCTGTGCCCGTTGTTCCGGGTCACGGGGGTTGCCTGCCCCAGCTGTGGCGGAACTCGGGCGGGCTTGTTCCTTCTGTCGGGCGACCCGGTGGCTGCCATCAAGGCCAATGCTGGGGTCACCCTGTTCCTTCTAGTCATTGCAGGGCTGACAGCGGGTGGGCTGATTCGACCTGTTGAACTTTTAGGGGTTGTCAAGCCATATGACTAGTGGCAGAATGATTGCAATGACAACGAAGTTTTATACCTCAGCACTCGTCGTAGTAGTTCTGTAGCGCGTCGGCAAATTGCCGAACGCGCTAAAAACCACCCTTTCGGGTGGTTTTTTCATTTCTCAGCCCAAGTTCACAAAAATCGATAACAACTAGGAGACACACGATGTCGAATAAAGAGACACTCACAGGAGCCGAAGCACTCATTCGTTCTCTGGAGATGGAAAACGTGGAGATCATGTTTGGTCTGCCGGGCGGATGCATTCTGCCTGCCTACGACCCGTTGCTGAAATCGAGCATCAGGCACGTCCTTGTTCGTCATGAACAAGGTGCAGGCCACATGGCCCAGGGATATGCCCACGTCACTGGTCGTCCTGGCGTTGCAATGGTGACAAGCGGTCCTGCCGCCACGAACATGGTGACCCCATTGTGTGATGCGTTCATGGATTCGATTCCCATGGTCTGCATCACTGGTCAAGTGTCAACAACTGCAATCGGTACGGATGCATTCCAAGAATGTGACACCGTTGGTATTACTCGCAGCGTTACGAAGCACAACGAACTCATCATGCATCCTGATGACATTCCGATGGTGGTTCGTCAAGCATTCCATATTGCAACAACAGGCCGTCCTGGTCCCGTTCTGATCGACGTACCAAAAGACGTTTTACAAAACACCATGACCTGGTCATGGCCAACAGATGAAGAAGTGATTGCGTCGTTGCCCGGATACAGGCCAACAACGAAAGGTCATCCAAAGATGATCAAGGAAGCAGCAAAGTTGATTCTTGCTGCTGAAAAACCACTTCTGTACATCGGTGGTGGAGTTCTTAAAGCTCGTGCAGCAGATGTTGTTCGTGAACTTGCAGAACTATTACAAATTCCAGTCGTAACAACGTTGATGGCGCGTGGAGCGTTCCCTGACAATCATCCGTTGTGTCTTGGTATGCCAGGTATGCACGGAAATGCAACAGCTATTACTGCAATGCAAAAGAGTGACCTTCTTATTAACTTTGGCGCACGTTTCGATGACCGCGTCACCGGAAAAGTGTCCACGTTTGCACCAGATGCAAAGGTCATTCACGTTGACATTGACCCAGCAGAACAAGGCAAAGTACGTAAGCCAGATGTTCCCATCGTTGGCGATTGCCGCATCGTTGTTGAAGAAATATTGAAGTCAGTTCAAGAACTTCTTGCAGAGGGTTCGACGCAAGTCAACATTGATCCATGGCGCAGCAAAGTCAGCGGTTGGCGTGAGAAGTTCCCTGTTGCATATGACCAATCAGAACCAGGCGGACGTTTGAAGCCACAATTCTGCTTGGAAAAACTGCGTGATGCAGCACCAGAAGGAACCATTGTTGTTAGTGGCGTTGGTCAGCATCAGATGTGGACAAGCTTGTTCTGGAAATTCAACGAGCCATACACATGGGTTAACTCAGGTGGCCTTGGCACGATGGGATTCTCTGTACCAGCAGCAATTGGTGCAAAAGCTGCACGCCCAGATCGCACAGTATGGGCGATCGACGGCGATGGTTGTTTCCAAATGACTGCACAAGAGTTGGTCACTGCGTCAACCGAAGGTATTCACATCAAAGTTGCAATCTTGAACAACACATATCTCGGAATGGTTCGCCAGTGGCAAGAAATGTTCTATGGCGAGCGTTATTCAGAAGTAAACCTTGCTGGTTGTCCCGACTTTGTTAAGTGGGCTGAAGCAATGGGTTGTGTCGGAATTCGTGTTGATTCAGTTGAAGAAATTGACGGAGCTATTGAATTAGCAAACAGCATCAACGATCGTTCAGTCGTCATTGACTTCCGCGTTGAAGAATTTGAAAAAGTGTTCCCAATGGTTCCGGCCGGCGCGAGCAACGATGACGTTCTGTTACATCCATCTCAAGAATCAGAGAGAGGGTTGCTCCGATGAGAACCATTAACTCGAACAATCCATTCGGCGATTCGCACCAACATCATGTGTTGTCGGTGCTTGTCCAAAACCGTCCTGGAGTGCTTGCGCGCGTGTCCGGCCTGTTCGCTCGTCGTGGCTACAACATCTTTTCGCTAGCTGTTGCCCCGACAGACGATGCTGATTACAGCCGCATCACCATCGTGGTTGATATTTCGGCTACTCCGCTCGAGCAGATCGTGAAGCAGCTCTTCAAGCTGATCGATGTGGTCCGAATCACCGAGCTAGACCCCCGAAAGTCAGTCGAGCGCGAGCTCATGCTGGCCACTGTCCGCATTGACGGGGAGCAGAGGGGCCAGGTTGTGGAGCTGGCAAATGTCTTCGAGGCCAAGGTTTTGGCGGTCGGAAACGACGCGATGACCCTTTCTATGGACGGAACTCCCGAGAAATTGGACGATTTTGAGGAATTATTGAAGGGTTATGGCATCGTGGAGAGCCAAAGAACGGGGCGAGTAGCCCTGCCGAATTTGGAACGAGAGGCACGCAAGGGTGCCCTCAAAGGAAAGGCAAGCTGATGGCAGCAACGATGTATTACGAAAAAGACGTTGATCCGTCGATTATTCGCAACAAGAAAGTGGCCATTATCGGTTACGGCTCACAGGGTCACGCTCATGCGTTGAACCTGAAGGAGAGCGGTGTCCAGGTAGTGGTCGGATTGCGCGAAGGGTCTGCATCTGCAGCCAAGGCTCAAGCAGCAGGCCTCACGGTCAAGAGCATTGCCGAAGCATCGAAGTGGGCAGACCTCATCATGTTGACCATGCCAGACACTGAGCAGAAGGCAACATACAACGCACATATCAAGCGTTACATGAAGCCAGGCAAGGCACTTGCTTTCGCACACGGTTTCAATATTCGCTTCAAGCGCATTCGCCCGCCAAAGGGTGTCGACATCATCATGATCGCGCCCAAGGGTCCAGGTCACTTGGTTCGTCGTACATTCACTGAAGGTGGAGGCGTTCCTTGCCTTATCGCAGTTGAAGAGAACGCAACAGGAATGGCAAAAGAAATTGCGCTTTCCTACGCAGAAGCAATTGGTGGCGCACGCGCTGGAATCATCGAAACATCATTCGCCGAAGAGACTGAGACCGACTTGTTCGGTGAGCAGGCTGTTCTGTGCGGTGGTGTTGCAGCACTTGTTCAGGCAGGTTTCGAAACGCTGACTGAAGCTGGATACCAGCCAGAGATGGCGTACTTCGAGTGCTTGCATGAAGTGAAGCTGATTGTTGACTTGATGTACGAAGAAGGAATCACCGGAATGCGTTACAGCATTTCTGATACTGCTGAATACGGCGACGTAACACGCGGTCCTCGCGTCATTACGCCAGCAACGAAGAAGGCAATGCAGAAGATTCTCAAGGAAATTCAGTCGGGCAAGTTTGCTCGCGAATGGATCAAGGAATCAGAAGAAGGCCGCGCCAACTTCAATGCATTGCGTGAAGCCGGAGCAAAGCACCCAATCGAAGCAGTGGGCAAGAGCCTGCGCGCAATGATGCCGTGGTTGTCAGCTGGCAAGCAGAAGGTTTCAGACATCTCAGGTGGCTGATTCTTTCAAGAATTGAAAAAAGGGCTCGCCTCGGCGGGCCCTTTTTTTATTTATACGGCGACAATTTCAATAAGCCCGTCAAGACCAGCGAAGTCTTTTGGGTTGCGCGTGAAGAGCGGAAGTCGGTGTTGTATTGCAGTTGCAGCGATCATGTAATCCACGGTTCGTGAACCTCGAGGTTTACGTCCGATGGATCGAACGGCAGCAAACACGGAGGCATACGCTCGTGCGCAATACGCATCGAACGGTAATACTTCGACCATTGATTCAAGATTCTGTAACCGCAACTGTCGTGCTACGCGTGTTGGCAAATGGTCAGTAGCCATCAAGCCAGCAGAAAGTTCAGCCAATGTCAGCGCACTAACGGAAAAAACATTGGGAAGACGCTCTGCGGGTAATTTTTCAATATCGATAATGACTGATGTGTCGAGAAGTCCGATCGGATTAATCATTGAAGAATCTTGGTGTTGGATCTTGGTCAATGAACTCATCGAGATCGCGGCGTAACTCGGCGTAACTCATTTCAGGAAGACCTTTGAAAGCTTCCAGCACATCTGTCATGCGAGCAAACTGCGGGCGTTTCACAGGAGTCAATACGCCGATCTGTTTGCCGTTGCGGGTGATGATGAATGTCTCGCCATCTTCAAGACGCCGCATGATGTCCGCATTGTTATTGCGAAGGTCGCGTTGGGTGATTGTGGTCTGCATGTAATGCACCGTAGCACTAAGTGCTACGCATGGTTTCTTTGATTTCATTCGGGTATTCATGCTTTGGTGAGTACCGCGATTCGCCGTATTGGCAATTCCCGAGTTGGTAGGTCGGGAATTGGGGGCTAGCGTTCACCCCTATGACAAATGCAGCATGGGGTTTCGATACCCGCCAGATCCACGCCGGCCAAGAGCCAGATCCAACAACGGGCGCTCGCGCAGTTCCGATCTACCAAACAACCTCGTATCAATTCCGCGATACGCAACACGCAGCGAACTTGTTCGCGCTTGCTGAAATCGGAAACATCTATACACGTCTTATGAACCCAACAACTGGTGTTCTTGAAGCTCGCTTGTCAGATCTTGAAGGCGGCACCGCCACTGCAGTTGGCTTGCCAGGTGCACTTGTAGTCGCATCCGGACAAAGCGCAGCGACTTTGGGAATTCTCACGTTGGCAGAAGCTGGCGCACATATCGTTGCGTCCCCATCGCTCTACGGCGGCACATACAACTTGTTGCATTACACATTCCCGAAGATGGGAATCGAAGTCACATTCGTTGAAGATCCACATGACCTTGCACAGTGGAAAGCAGCTATCCGCCCGAACACAAAGTTGTTCTACGGTGAAGTACTTGCCAACCCAAAGAACGACGTATTCGACATTGAAGGTGTTTCCAAAGTTGCACATGACCACGGCATCCCGTTGATGCTCGACAACACAGTGCCAACTCCATACGGAATTCGTCCACTCGAGTGGGGTGCAGACATTGTTGTTCACTCTGCAACAAAGTTCCTCGGTGGCCACGGCACATCTATTGCTGGAGCAATCATCGATGGTGGAAAGTTTGACTTCGCTGCAAGCGGTCGCTTCCCGAACTTCACTGAACCAGATCCGTCATACCACGGCCTTTCATATTGGCCAGCACTTGGTGCAGGTTCATACATCATCAAGGCACGCGTTCAAATGTTGCGCGACCTTGGTATGTCTGCCAGCCCATTCAATGCATGGACAATCTTGCAGGGTGTTGAAACATTGTCATTGCGTATGGATCGTCACTGGTCAAACGCTGACAAGGTTGCTGCGTACTTGCAGAAAGAAAAAGGTGTCGAGAGCATCAACTACGCAGGTCTGTCATCATCTCCATGGCATGAGCGTGCGAAGAAGTACTTCGGTGGAAAGGGCTACGGCTCAGTTCTTGCATTCGAAATCAAGGGCGGCGTTGAAGCCGGTAAGAAGTTCGTTGAGGCACTCAAGTTGCACAGCCACGTTGCCAACATTGGTGATGTGCGCAGCTTGGTAATTCACCCAGCATCAACCACGCACAGTCAGTTGACGCCAGAAGAACAAGCATCAGCAGGTGTAACACCAGGCCTGATTCGTTTGTCTGTTGGCCTTGAGTCAATTGAAGACATCTTGGCTGACCTTGCATTGGGCTTCGCAGCCATCAAATAATCATTCGATTTACAAAAGCCCGTCTGCTTCGGCAGGCGGGCTTTTGTCGTTCACGGGTAAAGTTCATTCATGAGTATTAATCTTCTTGAAACAGCCGTCGCTAATTTTGTTGCACTTCTCAACACCGTTGATGATGCGCAGTGGGGTACCGCCACTGCATGTGAAGAATGGGACGTCACTGCGCTTGTAGATCACATGATTGGTGGTGCGCAAATGTCGAGTGTTGTTCTTGCTGGTGGTACGAAAGAGGATGCCGCTGCTGTACTTGGCCAGGTGCCCACCACCATCGCAGATCGTCGCGCTGCAGTTGTTACAACAGCGGCTGCACACGTTGAAGCATTCCGCAAGCCCGGCGCACTTGAATCAATCGTTCATCACCCAGCGATGGATATGCCTGGTGCACAACTTCTTGGTTTCCGCATTGGTGATTACCTCATGCACACCTGGGACCTTGCCCATGGTCTTGGTCAAGAAGTGGTTCTCGATGCCGCAGGCGTTGAGTTCATGTGGGAGGCATTGCAACCAATGGCTGCAATGATCGGCCACGTTGGGGTATTTGGTGAAGGCCCATCGGGCAATGTGCCTGAGACGGCTCCACTTCAAACACGTTTGCTCGACCTCACCGGCCGACGCCCGTAGTTATTGGCTGACCTTGCATTGGGCTTCACAGCCATCAAATAATTTAGCGTTTTTTGTAAGCGCTCAGAAATTCAGCAACGGAGACCTCTGACTGTTTGAGGACATTTCGTAGCGTTCCGATTTTCAGTTCGTTATGAAGTGGAACGACACACACGATGTTTTCTTTTCGCAGCACTATGTGGCTACCTCGTTGGCGACGAGTTTCGAATCCGAGTTTGATGAGAATTTGAATAACTTCGGCGCCAGAGCAGACGGGGAGCTTAGGCAACGTCTGAAATATTGAAAGTAGTCACAAAAGCACCGGTTACAGGTGAGCCACTGGTGAGCGGGCTCTCCTCGAGGTACAAAGTTGTGGCTTCTTCAAGATTTGCAAGCGCCTCTTCAACAGTGGCGCCCTGGCTTGCGGTGCCCGTATCTGGGTTGAGCGAGCAGAAACCACCGGAAGGGTCTGACCAAATGAGGGCGGTGAGTTGCATAGGTAAGAGATTAGGTCTGATTTGTGTGTTCATCAATCCCTATGTGGGCGAGCGCAGGTCAGTTTAGGAAATATCGTCGTCGGATTGGCCGCGCAGGAACTCTTCGAGTTCTGCGGCTAAATCGTCGCCACTTGGCATATTGCGTTCCAAGGTGTGGTCGTAGCGCTGCTCGAGCATGGTGACGTATGCCGATGCTTCGCGGTCGCCTTCGACTGCAGCATCGTGTAGTTCTTGCCAACGTGTTATTTCGTCGACAAGGTTCTGATGGTCTGTGGGGATACCGAGAACGTGTTGGAGGTGTTGAAGTAATGCAGCCGCACTCTTTGGGTGTTGCGCCTGCATGAGGTAGTGCGGCACGCCGACACGAAGGCTGATGCTGGGAATTTGCGCATCATCAAGCGCGCTTAACATGACGCCGGCAAGACCGGTTGGGCCTTGATATTGCGGACGACTTAAACCAAGTCGTGATGCAAGTTCTTCGTTGGTGGTGCTACCAACAACTAATGGCACGCGAGTATGTGGTGTTTGTTCAGCCGCAGCGCCAAGGCTGACAACAAGGTTGCAACCAAGTCCGCGTGCAACTTCAACGATGCACTGAGAGAACGTTGCCCAGGAGACGTGCGGTTCAACGCCATTCAACACGATCATGTCACGGGCACCTTCTGGGTACCGAATGATCATGAAGTCATTTTCAGGCCACTGAATTTGCTTCTCGCCATCTTCGTCAATGACTTGTTCGGGACGTTCTTGTGTGAAGTCAAAGAAAGGGTCTGGATCGATATCGGAAACAACTGTTGCGTCGCGTTCTTTGAGCATCCAGTCGAGTGCTGAAGTTGCTACGCCGCCGATATCAAAGAGTCCACGTAGTGCAATGAGCATGACGGGGTTACGCAATGGCGCGAGATCATCCCAATAGGTCTCTAGAACTTCGTCAACGTTGATGGGCATTGATGTTCAATCTACGAACGAAGATGGTCAACCACTACGTCGATACAGGCCGTGAGTGCTGCCACGTCAGATGGATCAATGGCGGGGAACATACCGACACGCAACTGGTTACGGCCTAATTTGCGGTAACTGTCTGTATCTACGACGCCATTGGCGCGCAGGATGGCACTGATGGTGTTGGCGTCAACGCCGTCGATATCAATGGTTGCTACAACGTCAGATCGTTGCGCAGGGTTTGCCACGAACGGTGAAGCGAATTCACGAGCCTCTGCCCATGAGTAGATAGTGCGAGCCGACTCAGCTGTACGCGCCGCAGCCCATGACAGACCGCCATTCGAGTTCAACCATTTCACTTGTTCATCCAACATGATGAGAGTGGCAAGCGCCGGCGTGTTGTAGGTCTGGTTTGCAACGGAGTTATCTAGCGCAATTGACAAGTCAAGTGACGCTGGCATCCAACGCTTTGTTGCTTTGATTTCACGAATGCGTTCGACAGCTGCTGGTGAACATGCTGCTAACCACAAGCCTCCGTCAGATGCAAAACACTTTTGTGGAGCGAAGTAATACACATCAACGTTTGCTGGGTCCCACATCAGGCCGCCTGCTGCAGATGTTGCATCAACTACAACGAGACCATCTTTCGAAGGACGAACTGGCGTCATTGCGACACCGGTTGATGTTTCGTTATGTGGGTACGCGTACACGTCGCACGTTGCATCGCTAGAAGGTGTTGGGTGCGTGCCCGTATCTGATGTGACAACTACTGGGTCTGCCAAGTGAGGTGCAGCAGCAGATGCTTCCGCGAACTTGGAAGAGAATTCACCAAACACCAAGTGATGACTGCGCTCGCGAATGAGGCCGAACGTGGCGACATCCCAGAACACGGTGGAGCCACCGTTACCCATGACTATTTCCCATCCTGCGGGAAGCGAGAACAAAGAGGAGAGGCCATCGCGCACAGAACCCACGATGTTCTTCACAGGCGCCTGGCGGTGCGAAGTGCCCATCACCGATGTCATACGGGACATGACTGCCTGGAGCTGTTCTGGGCGGACTTTGGAGGGTCCACACCCAAATCGGCCGTCTAGAGGAAGAAGTTGCTGGGGAATTTTGAAATCGAGTTGGTTCTTATCGCTCATCGTGTAATCCTTTCACTTATGCCTGCTCCACAAGAATTGCGACGTGTTTCTGCTCGTCTCGGCGCCATTGCCGAGTCAGCCACCCTGGCGGTCGACGCCAAGGCCAAGGCCCTCAAAGCCCAAGGCCTAAACGTCATCGGCTTCGGAGCCGGCGAGCCTGACTTTGCCACCCCTGATCACATCGTGGAAGCTGCCGTCAAGGCATGTCGCGAAGTGAAATACCAGCGCTACACGCCTGCTGCTGGTTTGCCAGAATTGCGCGAAGCAGTGGCCGTGAAAACAATGCGCGACAGTGGCTTTGCATGCACGGCAGATCAAGTGCTTATTACGAACGGCGGAAAGCACGCCGTGTTCACAGCTTTTGCTGCGCTCTGTGATCCGGGCGACGAAGTCATTTGCCCTGCGCCGTTTTGGACCACATACCCAGAGGCCGTCACATTGGCCGAGGGAGTTCCCGTCATTATCGACACGGAAGAGAAGAACGGTTTTCGCGTCACTGTTGAACAGTTAGACAAAGCTCTCACCCCACGAACAAAGGTGTTGTTGTTTGTTTCACCGGACAACCCAAGCGGTTCCGTGTATCCAGAAGCTGAAGTACGCGCCATTGGCGAATGGGCTGTGAAGAACAAAGTCTGGGTCGTCACCGACGAAATTTACGAACACCTCACATACGGTGATCACAAATTCACGTCAATGCCAACTCTTGTTCCTGAACTTGCAAACCAGTGCGTCATCGTGAACGGTGTTGCAAAAACGTATGCAATGACTGGTTGGCGTGTTGGCTGGATGATTGGTCCGAAAGACATCATGAAGGCGTCAACAAACTTCCAATCCCATGCCACGTCAAACGTTGCCAACGTCTCACAGGTTGCAGCACTTGCTGCAGTCAGTGGCGATTTGTCTGCAGTGCACATGATGCGTGAAGCTTTTGCCCGTCGTGGCGCACTGATGCACCAAATGCTGTCCACCATTCCTGGTGTTACGTGCATGGAACCACAAGGCGCTTTCTATTGCTTCCCGAACTTTTCAGGTTTGTTGAACCGTGACATCAAGGGAAAGTCTGCAAAGAACACCATGGAATTAGCAGACATGATTCTCACTGATGTCAACGTGGCCATCGTGCCAGGTGAAGCATTCGGCGCTCCAGGCTTTGCGCGATTCTCTTTCGCTCTAGGCGACGCAGATCTTGTCGACGGCATTCAGCGCATTATCGACTACGTGGCGTAAACCAACCACACAGAATTGTGTGCACCTGTAGCCGTCTCTGCTACGGTGACATTTAGTGCATCAGTGAAATGATGTGCAGTACTCAATCCAGCGAAGTCCGGCGAAACTCCGGCACTGTCTCGCAACGGTGATGCTGGTCGGAGAAATCCGATCCAGACAAGTCCGGTCGCCTGTTTGTGTATGCGAAAACCGAACCTCGAAGGAAGGGCGGCCCGCGGAGAGTGCAGCGTCAGCTGTTATCACTGTGACCCACTCTTCTTTCTCCAAATTCCTGGAGGAAGAACCATGTCAATTATCAGAATGTCTCGCATGCGAGCAATTACCGCAGCCGTAGCTGCAACATTTGTCCTCGCGGCTTGTGGAAGTGGCAACTCAACGCCCGACACCACAGTTCCTGAAGTCAGTGTCCGCATTGTCAGCTTGTCGCCAACAGCAACAGAGATGTTGTATGCCATTGGTGCAGGCGACCAAGTTGTTGCTGTTGACTCGCTCAGCACATACCCAGCCGAAGTAGCAGACAAAGTGACAAAGATTTCTGCGTACGAACCAAGCGCAGAAGCAATTCTTGGTTACACACCTGATGTCGTGTTGATTTCAAACGACATGAACAAGATCACCGAGCAACTGCAGTCAGTTTCTAGTCAGAAAATCACCGTGTGGACTGGTGCCGCGGCGGCAACACTTGATGACGTCTACAAGCAAATTACAGAACTTGGTGCTCTTACTGGCCATGAAGATGATGCTGCAACATTGATTGAATCAATGAAGTCACGCATTGCGAAGGCAACAGAAAACATCTCGGCCCCCATGTCGCCGAAGTCATATTTCTACGAACTAGACAACACCTTGTATTCAGTAACTTCAAATACTTTTGTCGGTGCATTGTTGAAGCCTTTCGGTTTCACAAACATCGCTGATGGGGTTGAAGCCGGAAATGATTACCCGCAACTCAATGCTGAGGTAATCGCAAAGGCAAATCCTTCCGTTATTTTCCTCGCTGATACCAAGTGCTGTGCAACTAGTGCTGCAGAAGTCGCTAAGCGCCCAGGCTGGGCGGGTATTGACGCTGTGAAGAATAATCAAGTTGTCGAACTTGATGATGATGTTGCCTCTCGCTGGGGACCACGCGTTGTCGATCTGATTGAGCAATTCGCAGCAGCAATTGCAGCAGCAATCAAGTAGTAATTACTGATGTCAACTTCAATGAGCATGCGAGGCGCAAGCCGGTGGTGGATTCCTTCTGCTGTCGTTGCACTTGCATGCTCATTGTTGCTTGGCTTGATGATTGGGCCAGCTGGCCCAACATGGTGGCGTGTGCCGCTTGAGCTTCTGGATCGCTTGCCATTTTTCTCAGTTGACAGTGGCTTAACCGCTACCGATTGGTCCATCGTGTGGCAAATACGTGCGCCACGTGTAGTGCTCGCAGCAATCGTTGGCTCAACGTTGTCCATCGCTGGTGCCAGTTACCAAGGCGTGTTTCGTAATCCCTTAGTTGATCCGTATCTTTTGGGTGTTGCTGCCGGCGCCGGCCTTGGTGCCACCATCGTGATCACTGTCAATCGGTCTGGCACAAGTAGTTGGATCATCGACCCGTTGCCGATGATTGCATTCGGCGGCGGATTGATTGCTGTTCTTGTCACGTATCTACTTGGCACAACGGCAAAGGGTGAACGCAGTTCCGTGAGTCTTGTACTTGCTGGCGTTGCAGTCACTTCGTTAGCAACAGCTGCTCAAACATTTCTATTGCAGCGCAACTCTGACGTAGTGCGCCAGGTGTATTCGTGGATCCTTGGCCGGCTATCTAGTGCAACATGGGGTGACGTTCGTTTGGTATTGCCATATGTGGTGTTCTCAACAGTGGTGTTGCTACTGCATCGCCGCCTGCTTGATGTATTACGGGTGGGCGATGAAGAGGCAGCTGCACTTGGTGTCAATGTGTCTCGCGTTCGACTAGCAGTTGTTATAGCGGCAACTCTCGGCACGGCGTCGGTTGTGGCAGTAAGTGGCCTCATTGGTTTTGTTGGCATCATCGTGCCCCACGCGGTTCGACTAGTTGTAGGCACGTCATACCGACTCGTGCTGCCCATTTCTTTGCTGTTTGGTGCTGCATTTTTGATACTTGCCGATATTCCTGGCCGCGTGTTGGACAATCCAGCCGAAACTCCGATCGGTGTAGTCACCGCATTTCTCGGGGCCCCATTTTTCTTGCTTATTTTGCGTACACGAAAGAATGAACGATGACATCTTTAGCGTTTGATCAAGTCAGAGTCGATTACGCCAAGCGCACTGCTGTCGCTTCATTTACTGACACAGTGAGACCAGGCGAATGGTTGTGCATCATCGGGCCGAACGGTGCTGGAAAGTCGTCATTGTTGCGTTCTATTGCTGGTGTCGTTCCGCATTCGGGTCGAATCTTGGTTGACGGCTCACCACTTACTGCGCGTTCGTCGCGTCGACGTGCGCAACTAATTGCCTATGTGCCGCAATTACCCGTGTTGCCATCCGGCATGACTGGTGCAGAGTACGTGTTGCTTGGACGTAATCCGTTTGTCACTCATTTTGGTCGTGAATCTGAACTTGATCACTCGATGGTTGACGATGTGATTGATCGGCTCGACCTTGCTGCCCTTGCAACGCGCGATGTCGACACATTGTCTGGGGGGGAGCGTCAACGTTTGGTAATCGCTCGTGCTATCGCGCAAGAAGCTCCCATCTTGTTGCTTGACGAACCAACAGCAGCGCTTGACATCGGACACCAACAACAAGCCTTGGAGTTGGTAGACAAATTGCGCCGCGAGCACGGACTCACGGTGGTCTCTGCAATGCATGACCTCACGTTGGCTGGCATTTACTCAGATCGATTGATACTGATGCACGCTGGTCATGTGGTTGCTCAAGGCCCAGCCCAAGATGTTCTTCGCCCAGAGACTTTGGGCGAGTTCTACGGCGTCTCCGTGCGTGTGCACCGAGAAGACGACGGCACCATCATTGTTGTGCCAAACCGCACAACTTCGTTCTGATTGAGGCGCAAAGTACTGCCGTAGTACGGTCGTATTGTGCCTAACCCCTTAGACCCACGTTTGCTTGATTCATGCGTTGAAGGCGTGGCGGCTACTCATCAACGTCTGTTGGAAGTGGTTGACTCTCTGACTGCAGAACAGTTCGCAGCGCCATCGTCATTACCTGGCTGGAACAGAACAACTCTTATTGGTCATCTCACCATGAATGCACACAGTTACTTGCATCTCCTTTCCTGTGCAGGAAGGGGAGAAGAAGGCGAGCAGTATCCCGGTGGAGTTGATGCCCGTAACGCAGGTATTGAGGAAGCGGCAAAGTGGAGCCCCGAGCAAGCAACAAAAGAATTACGCAAAGCCGTGTACATGTTGGAAGGTGCATGGGCTGGTGCAACAAATGCAATGTGGAATGGAACTGGAACAGTTGTTTCAGGATCTGTCATAGCAATGCATGATGTGCCGTTTCTTCGTTGGCGTGAATGCGTCATCCATCTCACAGACCTGGATGTCGGAATTGGGTATGACCAGTGGCCAAATTTCTACGTTCGGCTAGAACTCGAGCGTCAAAAAATGGCGTGGGCAGCAAGTCATCCAATGGGCCTGACGCAGATCCCACAAGCAGCATTGAAACTAGAAGAGAAGCATCGTCTCGCGTGGTTGCTGCAACGAGCAGATGTTGAGGGCCTGCCAAAGGGTCCCGGATTGTGACGCTCCATACTTTTCGACGGATATCTGTAGCCGCACTTGCAAGCACAGTTCTGGCGCTGACTTTTATTCCGGGAATTGCAAGCGCTCATGCGATTCTTGAATCCTCTATCCCTGAGGCATCTGCACTTCTCGCGTCTTCGCCGAAAGAGATTCGCCTCGACTTTGACGAACAAGTTGAAGCAACGTTGGGTGATGTTCGTATCTATGACTCTGAACAACGCGAAGTCGCCAACAGCAATACCGTGCGATCTGTATCAGACACGTCAGTAGTCACTGCAGAAGTACCCACGCTCAAGAATGGCGTTTATGTGGTCGTATGGCGCGTAGTCAGTGCTGATGGGCATCCAGTTACTGGTGCGTTCCCTTTTGAGATCGGAACAAAGTCAACCGGCACAAGTGCTGCGTTGTTAGAAGAGGTACTCAGTAGGACCGAGACAACGTCTCCACTAGGAAACCCTATGTCGATTCTCCGCTTGCTTGGGTTTCTCGGGGTACTCCTTCTCATTGTTTGTGTTTCTCTGTTGTGGCGATCGCCTCTGTTGGGTAATGCTCGCATAGGTAAAACACTTCGGTATTCATCGGTGTCTATTGCCGTTTCTTCACTGGGCCTATTACTTATGCAAGGTCCGTACACGGCTGGAAAATCATGGGGATCACTATTTGATTCATTCCTGATCGGCGAAGTGATGCAAACACGCTTAGGGCTTGCGCTGTTCATCCGTGCGATCTGTGCGTTTGCTTGGGGTGTAATTGCTCTCACAGCATCTGCGTCGGTGAGTCGCCGCTGGCGTATCAGTGTTGTTACTACTGCCGTCATCACTATTACGACGTACGCAGCAAGTGGACACCAAAGCGCCGGAACATTGCCAGGAATATTTGTCCCTCTCGACATGATTCACCTTGTTGCCATTTCCACGTGGGTCGGAGCACTGCTGGCACTCGCCGTTGTTTCTAAAGACAACAACGTTGAAAATGAGGCAAAGAGATTTTCTCAGATGGCAACGTGGTCAATGCCGGTTGTGGTTGTGACGGGCGTTGTGCAAGGGCTTCATTTGCTTGGCGGAATCAGCACCATCACCCAGACACATTTCGGGAAGTTATTGCTTCTCAAGACTCTGCTTGTCGGAGCCGTAGTTGTCTTTGGGTCGAAAGCTCGAGCCAAATTGCAGTTGGGCAGTTTTTCATCCATCGCAAAGATCATCAGACGGGAATCAGCGTTGGTTGTGTTGGTGCTTGCCGTTACATCATTAATGGTTGCGCAATCTCCGAACGCAAAGCCAGCCACACCAATTTCATACAGTGCCACAAAGGTTCAGAATGGCATCGTGGCGGAACTATCTGTAGTCCCTGCTGTTGTCGGCACAGCTGAAGTTCACGTTGTTCTCACGCCACCAGGTGGTTCGCTAACACCGGTCGAGTCAGTAACTGTGCAATTCGATTTGCCATCGCGCAGTATTCCGGCCATTCCCGTGTCTATGACAGAGATAGGCCCGAATCATTGGATTGGCATCGTGCAGTTTCCTTTTTCAGGTGCGTGGAACATGAATACACGCGTATCCCCAGCGCCAAACCAAACACTCTTGTTTGCAACTGTTGTAACAGTGCAGGACTAGAGCGTTCGTACCACGATGTGGTGTGGCATCGCGGTAGGGCCATCAACGAATCCGTCACCTGTAGAGACAAAACCGAGTCGTTCGTAGAAACCTAAGGCACTGTCACGTGCTCGCGCCCATGCAATTGCTGCACCGCGTTCGTTCGCCAGTGCAAGACCAGCGTTAATTAACAGCGCACCAAGACCAGCCCCCTGAAGTTCGTCTGCAACTGCCATTCCTTTTAACTGCATTGCAGCGGCACCTGGTTTCTCTGGGCATTCCTTCATAAACCACGACGAGGTGGCGATGGCAATGCCTTCATGGAAGATTGCGAAATGAACAACGTCTGGGTAAGCATCTTCTGGGTAATTGCAGTCTGTGGCAGGAGTACCTTTACGCAATACCGCAACACGCAATTGCATGATGTCGGCCAACGCGACTTGAGAGACCACGTATGTCACGGTTGAACTGAAGCAACACGCACAGCATTGCCATTATCTCGTGCACTGCGATACATGGCTTCCACAATGCGGTGCGCTTCCAATGCAATGGAGAAATCGGGGAAACCTGCCGTGCCATCTACTGCAGCCTTGACAAATGCGCCATCAGGATTTGCGTCGCCAATAGCTAATGGCGCAGTCTTTTCTAAAAGTTCCGCACCTTCCAATGAACCAGTCGTTCCATCGGCGTTGCTCCACGTAACAGGCCCAAACCAGTCATCGCCAGCGATAACTACTGTGCGATGCTCGCAGAACACTTCAACATTGCGCAGGCTGGGGCGTGACAAGTTGTCGTGCCAAATTGTTGTCAAAGTTCCGATAGCGCCGTTAGCAAAACCGATTGAGGCTGCAACCACATCTTCAATTCCTTCGATTTCGTGGCGGTATGTTGCTCTTGCACTGACAGATTCAACATCACCAATAAGGAATCGCAACATGTCAACATCATGAATGCTGTGTTCCAGCAAAGTGCCAGCTCCTGCTTTCTCTACATCGCCGCGCCAGGTTGATTTGTAATGACCTTGTACCGGAATAAATTGATCATCACGAAACACCACTGCCATTGGCGCACCAGCTGCAGGGTCAGAAATGAGTTCGCGTGCCCATAAATAGGCAGGAGAACGTCGAAGAATCAATCCACATTGGTGCGTTAAGCCACTAGAAATTGCCGCCGAATGCATTTCGGAAGCTTCGTGTAAACCAACACTCAATGGCTTCTCGCAGAAGAATGGTTTCCCCGCTGCAATGCATTTTGCTACAAGTGATTGGTGCTCACTAGTCCAAGTACATATGTACACCATGTCGCTTGTGGCGATTACTTCATCAGCCGATTCCATAACCTTGCTACCTGATGCTTGTGCAAAAACTGCAGAACGTTCTGCGTCAATATCGAAACAGCCTCCACGGGTCATGGGCACGCCGCTGATCTTCAGCATCTTTGAATGAAAGGTAGCGATATGACCCGTACCAATAAAGCCAACAACGGGAAGGGGAGATGGTGCCACATCTATGAGATTAGTTGTCTGAGCACTGCCTTCTACACTGGAAGACAACGCACTGTTACGAGGAGATTGATGTGAAGAAACAACGTCACCCTCATCGCCACCATTTCGGCGGACGTGGGTATTTCCAGCGCGTCGGTCCAGGGCTTGTTACGGGTGCAGCAGATGATGATCCGTCAGGCATCTCTACGTACTCCCAAGTTGGCGCCGCTTTCGGTTTCAATCTTTTATGGACCACAGTTCTCGCGTTGCCATTGGCCGCTGCTGTGCAAGAGTCCACCGCCCGCCTTGGCCTGTTCTCCGGCAAGGGTCTCGCCACGCTGATTAAAGAAGAATTCCCGCGATGGGTTCTTTATGTGGCTCTCACTTTGGTGATTGCAGCAAACACCTTCAATATCGGAGCAGACCTCGGTTCTATGGCTGCTGCAACCCACATGATTGTGCCCGTACCGCAAGCAGTGCTGGTCGTTGTGTTTGCACTTGGCATGGCCGCCCTTGAGATCGCGATTCCGTATCACCAATATTCAAAAGTTCTTCGCTGGTTATGTGTGTCGTTGCTGTCGTACGTAGTTGTTCTTTTCATTATCAATGTCAGTTGGTTCGATGTACTGAATCATTTACTGGTTCCCCGTCTTGGGTTCAATCGTCCGGAACTTGCCGCAATGATTGCGATTTTTGGAACAACTATCTCTCCGTATCTATTTTTCTGGCAGACAAGTGAAGAAGTCGAAGAGCTAAAGGAACATCCTGGTGAATTGGGTGACGGGCTTGTGCACATGCGTGCGATGCGTGGTGATGTAATTGCTGGAATGTCGTCAGGTGTCTTCGTAATGTTTGCCATCATGGTGACGTCGGCAGCAACTCTGGGCTCGAACGGCATCACTCAGATAAAAACGGCTGAACAAGCTGCTCAAGCATTAGAACCTTTGGCTGGCTCAATGGCCAAAGTGCTTTTTACCCTAGGAATCATGGGAACTGGCTTATTGGCTGTTCCGGTGTTAGCTGGTTCCACATCGTATGCATTGAGCGAAACATTCGGTTGGCGAGAAGGGCTGAGCCTCAAAGTTTCACAGGCGAAAGCGTTTTATCTTGTGATCTTTGCATCAATGATGGTTGGGCTGTCCATGAACTTCTTTGGGTTCAACCCAGTTCGAGCCTTGTATTTTTCCGCAGTTCTTAATGGACTTTCAGCTCCGCCACTGATTTTCATGATTCTATTGTTGTCGCGTAAGCCACAAGTTCTTGGGACGCATGTCAGCGGTCGAGTGTCCACCACTCTTGTTTCGCTTGCAGCAATATTCAGCACCGTGTTGCCAGTGCTGTATCTCTTCGCGAAATAGTTACGGGATCAGCAGTACGCGACCGAATGCCTTGCGGCTTTCGATATGGCGGTGTGCTCCGGCTGCGTCAGACAGTGGGAATGTCGAGTCAATAACAACCGTCAACTCTTTCTTGGCGATGCGAGCAATAAGGCTCTCAATCATTGGGTGAGTACGCGTTGGGTTCATTGCCATCTCTGCCCCAAGGAAAACACCGGTGATAGAGGCGTTCTTGCCCATGATCGCGCCGATTTCTGGCGGACGTGGTTCGCGACCTGCACGGCCAACCCAACTGATGCGACCGCGATACGCCAACATGGCAACGCTGCCTTCCAAAGTGGAACCACCGACAGAGTCAACAACCAAGTTCACGCCCGCACCGTTTGTGTATTCCAGAACTTCTTTTGCTGCATCTACCTTCGTGTAGTTGATGCCATGATCAAGCCCATATTCCTTCAAGCGCTCGAGGCGCTCATCACTTGAGGCTGTTGCAAGCACTGTTGCACCAGCAGCTTTTGCCAACTGAATACCTGCGAGGCCAACACCGCTTGCTCCGGCCTGGATGAGAACAGTTTCGCCGGCCTTCAAACGACCGAATTCAAACAAGCAATCATCTGCTGTACCGAACTCGATTGGAATTCCTGCAGCTTCTTGTAGTGATAGACCAGCCGGCACTGCCCACACGGCTGCAGCGGGAACACTGATGACCTCAGCATGCGATCCGAATCCCATAGTGGCAACGACTTGTTGTCCTTTTGTAAACGCAGTGACGCCCTCGCCAACTTCGCGCACAATGCCTGCTGCTTGATATCCAACGATGTGAGGCTTGGTCGCTAATGCTCCACCAGTTCTGTTGAGCGTGTCGCCACCTTGAATTGCAATCGCAGCAACATCAATCAGTACTCCGCCTGGTCGCAATAGTGGCTCAGCCACGTCTTCGTACTTAAGGACCTCAGGTCCGCCAGTCTGGTAATAAACAGCAGCTTTCATGCAGGTGACGCTACTTCTAGTTGTGTCGTATGCGGCTACTGGGCAATGTGCCCTCCGAAAGTGACTTAGACGGTAAGTGGCTTTGCGAGGCGCAACGTTGCAAGTTCTGCAGGGGCAGAGAGCCCAGCCAATGCAATGTCGTAATCAGGCAACTCATACACATCGCCATCGTCAGTAATCATGATGAACCTGTCAAAGTTCGCAAGGAATGTGCGGTCGTGGCTTACTGCAATCACAGTGCCTTCGAAACCTTCAATGGCACGCTCGAGAGCCTCAGATGAATCAATGTCAAGGTTGTCAGTTGGCTCGTCAAGCAACAACACGTTGTGACCAGCAAGTTCGAGGCTCAGGATTTCAAGACGCGCTTTCTGTCCACCTGACAATGTCTGGAATTCTTGGCGAGCATTGTTGCGCAAGCCGTAGCGGGCGAGTGCCCCCATTGACTTTTGTTCGTCAGACAACCTGTCGCGCACAATTTCAATACATTCACGCCCGTGAAACTCTGGTCTGTCGTTCACTTGGTTGAACATGCCAACTGAAGTGCGAGGCCCAAACGTAATGTCGCCAATTAGACCTTCCGCTTTGCCGTTGAGCGCATTGAGTAGGTGAGTCTTTCCGGTTCCGTTCGGACCAATAAGCCCGAGGCGCTCACCAAAATGCACTTCATCAGAAAATGGCATGAACAGCTCGCCAATAGCAACTGCTTCAAACTTCACAACGCGACGGGCAGAGTCTGCACCGCGGAATCGAACATAAATCTGTTGGTCTGCAACAGGCGGGGGAGGCGGTCCAGCTTTTACGAACTTTTCCCAACGTGTTTCCGCACCGTTCGCTTTTGTTGCATTCTTAAAGTTCTGTGCAGCACGCTGCTTCATGATCTTCATGTGATGAAACAGTCGGCGCTCTTCATCATTCCAGCGCTTCAAGTCATCGCCTAATAACTCCTGACGCTTCTGTCGCGCGTCGGGGAAAGTCACGTATGAACCGCCATGCACCCACGCGCCCGAACCTTCAACAGCAATGATCTTGGTTGCTACGCGCTCTAACAGTGTGCGGTCATGGCTCACCATCAGAATCGTGCTTTTGCACGCCTTGATCTGTTCTTCTAGCCAACCACGTGTCGGGATATCGAGGTAGTTATCTGGTTCGTCCAGGAACAACACGTCGGCACCTGATGTCAACAACAAGTCAAGAACTAGGCGTTTGCGTTCTCCACCAGATAGTTGGCTCACAAGACGTGTCGCAAAGTTATCAACGGGTGTCTTCACACTGCGCTGTGCAGATGCTGCCCACTGAGTCTCAAGGTCATACCCGCCAAGGTCGCCCCAATCGCCAAGGGCTTCGGCGTACTTCATGCCATCGTCTTCGCCGCTCATCATTGCTTTTTCAGCAGCGAACAGTTTCTTTCCCGCTTCACGAAGTGCAGTTGGTGCAACTTCAATCAACATGTCGCGCAAACTGTCATCAGGTCGGCTCATGCCAACGTCCTGAGTCATCTGCAGGAACGTGCCGCCGATACTGAACTCACCATCGTCTGCTTCATATTGGCCAGTGAGAATTTTCAGAATTGTTGATTTGCCAACACCATTAGGCCCAACGATTGCTGCGTGCTCACCAGGGGAGACGCCAAAGCTGACATCAAAGAACAGTTGGTCTGCGCCAGGAGGCGAATATGCCAATTCAGATACAACAATGCTGCTCACGGTTATCCAGTATGGCGAGAAGTACAGTCAATGAGGTGCCGAATCCCGAGTTGAATCAGTTGCAAGCCGTGTTGTGGGATATGGACGGCACCATTGTTGATACTGAGCCGTATTGGTTCGCTGCTGAACACGCGGTGGTGGCAGAACACGGTGATTCATGGAGCGATAATCTCGCACGATCGGTTGTTGGTTTCGACCTTCTTGATTCCGGTCGCTTCATGATCGAGCATGGCGGCGTTCGATTGACACCACATGAGATTGTTGAACTGTTGCTAGACAGTGTGGTCTCGGAACTGAAGCGTGAAGTGCCATGGCGTCCAGGTGCACGTGAGCTACTGGCTGATGTTCGCACTTCTAGAATTCCTACTGCGCTTGTCACCATGTCGTGGCGTCGCTTCGCGGACGAAGTAATCACTGCATTACCAAACGGCGCATTCGACATATCAGTGGTAGGCGAAGATGTTGAACGCGGCAAACCACACCCTGATGCATACTTGCTGGCTGCTGAACGTTTGGGCGTTGACATCACGAAGTGTGTGGCAATTGAAGATTCACCAACGGGTGTTGCCTCTGCTCTAGCCGCAGGTGCCATTGTGCTTGCGGTGCCACACCATGTAGATGTGCCAATGCGCCACGATGTGAATGGCCGCATGATTCGCCGCGACACTCTGGCTGGAATTACCGCTGCAGAGCTCGCGTCTTTTGTGAATTAGTCATCAACTTTTTCAAACTAAATATATCTGTACAGGTATAATTAAAATATGGCCAAAGAGGTGTATTCCCGCAATTTGATTCATACGGCTCGTTTGCAGGCCGGTCTCACTCAGGCCGAACTAGCCCGAAAAGGCAAGACAAGCCAGGCCGCAATTTCGGCATATGAATCAGGCAAAAGATCCCCATCGGTTGAAACATTGTCGAGGCTCATTCGAGTCACTGGAATGGAATTGCGTATGCGACTTGCAGAACCAGACACTCATGATGCGTCTCGTAAGTCTGCAGAGAAGATTTTGCCTCGGTCGCAGGTTCGTGCACACATAACTCGCGAAGGAAAGCGAATTAGTGCACATGGTCGAGGTTCCAAGACTTGATATTCAGAAACTGTTTGAAGAACTAGAAAAAGAAAAGGTTCAATATGTCGTAATCGGTGGAATTGCTGCTCAACAATTAGGCTTGCCGGTTCCCGCCACAATTGACCTGGACATAACACCGAAACGATCGGCGGAAAACTACAAGAGGCTTTCCCGATTCTTTGAGAATGTAGGAGCAGCCCTATTTACAGCAGAAGATGGCGGAACGTGGTTTCCACATCACCGTCTTGAAAATTGGAGTCAGTACAACACTCTTCACTTACTCACTATATTTGGGCTACTTGATCTAGTTTTTTCACCAGAGGGTGCACCGTCTGGATATACACAACTCG
>JBBANJ010000001.1:110068-202802 GCA_040402055.1 Ilumatobacteraceae bacterium | reverse complement strand
GTATCTCATTTGTCACGAACTCTTGTCGGACATTCATTAGGAGACGTCACAACAGTGTCATCAACAAATGATGCACATGTTGACGCGGTGTGTTTCGCAACTATCAATGCTTTGTCACGGCACCGCAACGAGGCTCCAGTTTTTGTGGGCGGTGCCTCTTCAATGGCTAATGCATTTGATGCCGTAGATGTCGTGCGTGATGTGTTGTCCACCATTGAGCAACAGTTCGTAGTAGTTACGTTGTTGCAGGACATGCTTGATAGGGGACTTTCCGTTGCAATTGGCGCTGAGCATGGAGTTGAACCACTCGTGTCATGTTCTGTCGTTGTGTCTCCGGTGTTTGCTGATGGCGAAGTCATCGGTACCGTAGGAGTCCTTGGTCCTACCCGTATGAATTACCCGCAAGCACTGACAACAGTTGAAGTAGTAAGCGCCCAGTTGGGCCGTCATATTGCAGAAGGAACGCTATGAGCGCCGATTTTTACCAACTTCTAGAAGTAGAACGCACTGCAGGTGCCGACGAAATTAAGCGCGCGTACCGCAAGCGCGCACGCGAGCTGCACCCAGACGCAAACCCAGATGACCCTGAAGCAGAAGACTTGTTCAAACAAGTCAGCCATGCGTACGAAGTGTTGTCAGATCCGGAAACTCGCAGCCGGTACGACCGCTTCGGTGACGCCGGTATTTCGGGTGCTGGTTCAGGCGGCGGTTCGGACCCATTCGGCGGTGGCGGCGGTTTCGGCGACATCTTTGAAGCCTTCTTCGGCGGCGGCGGCGGTGGTCGTCAACAAGCAGGACCTCCACGTGGTCAAGACCTTGAGGTGACTGCTCGCGTTGATCTGATGGCTGTCATGTTCGGCACGCAAGTCACGGTTGAAGTCAACACTGCGATTACGTGCACTGATTGTTCTGGCTCTGGAGCTGGGTCAAACACTCAACCAGTCACGTGTACCGAATGCGGTGGAGCAGGCCAAGTGCGCCGTGTTCGCCAAAGCATGCTTGGCCAAATGGTCACAACAGGTGCGTGTGGTCGTTGTGGTGGCATGGGCACAGTAGTTGTTACTCCATGTTCAAAGTGTTCAGGCGAAGGCCGCACTTCATCGCGCGAGTCATACACAGTTGATGTTCCGGGTGGAATTAACTCTGGACAAACAATGCGTCTTACTGGTCGCGGTGCAGTAGGTCCTCGTGGGGGAGACGCTGGCGATTTGTATGTGCATGTCGCTGTTGCGCAGCACCCTCGCTTCGCACGTGAAGACGACGACCTTATTTGTGATCTTCCGTTGACAGTGTCACAAGCAGCTCTTGGTGTGCATCAAGTCTTAGAAGCACTTGACGGTGATCTCGACCTCGTTGTCCCCGCCGGCACACAACACGGTCATGAGTTCGTGGCAAAGGGTCGTGGTGTCACACATTTGAATGGCCGCGGACGTGGTCATCTTCGCGTTCGGGTATCAGTTGTTGTTCCGTCGCAACTCAACGACGAACAAGAGTCTTTGTACAGGCGCCTGGCCGAGATTTCAGGTGATGAAGTGGCATCCGCGGACAAGGGCATCTTTTCGCGTATCAAATCCGCCTTTTCATAAGAAGTAGCGATGGTCGCACACTTGTGGCGGTGTATGCACCACACTGGGTGGTGATATGGCTTCTTATACCGATGACGAACTACTGGAAGATTCTCCGTTTACCCGACTAGTCGGAGAACGTCTGCGCCGTATACGGCAACAGAAACAATGGTCTTTGTCCGACGTTGAAGACAAAAGCGACAGCGAATTCAAGGCCTCTGTGCTGGGCGCATACGAACGCGGAGAGCGGGCAATCTCAGTTCCGCGGCTAGAGCGCCTTGCCCGCTTCTATGGCATCACGATTGACCAGTTGTTGCCCCGCGATACACAACGCATCGATGATGGAGGCGCGAACGACGGAGCTCCACGCAAATTGCGTATCGACGTTGCACGTCTTTCAACAATGGGCGGCACTCAATTTGAAATGCTTGAGCGTTTCTTACGAATGATTCAAGTGCAACGCCAGGACTTCAATGGCAAAGTCATCACTGTTCGAGCTCATGACACCCGCGCAATTGCCGTCATGCTTGATGTTCCCGTAGACCAAGTGGGAGACAAGCTCTCTGAACTTGGTCTCTTGTTTGTGCCGCCGGCCGCATAAGGACTGAAGATGTCTGAGTTCGGGGTCTACGTTCATATCCCGTTCTGTCGTCATCGCTGTGACTATTGCGCATTTGCAACCTGGACTGATCGAGACCATCTCATGGTTGCGTATGTTGATGCAGTCATCGCGGACATCGCACGAGCCGTAGAAAAGGGAATGCCAGTTGCAGACACTGTGTTTTTCGGCGGCGGAACCCCCACGCGTCTTGCACCTGAACTTCTTGCTTCGATAGTCAAAGCAATTCCCGTAACTGCGAATGCTGAAATCACCATTGAATGCAACCCTGACGACGTCACTGTAGAAATGATGAAGATCTACGCGGCTGCTGGCGTAAATCGCATCAGTATGGGTGTGCAGTCAATGGTTGAACATGTTTTGCAATCACTTAATCGCACACACGACCCCGCAAACGTTGTCAAAGCAATTGCTGCTGCTCGTGAAGGCGGAATCACATCTATCAACTTGGATCTGATTTACGGAGTCCACGGGGAATCTGTAGATGACTGGCGCACCACTGTTGAACAAACCATTGCATTGCAACCAACTCATATTTCGGCGTACGGGTTGACAGTGGAAGCAGGTACGCCGTTAGCGGAGGATCCGAGTCGACATCCAGACGACGATGATCAAGCCGACAAATACATTCTTGCGGATGATTTGTTTTCAGCAGCAGGATTGATGAATTACGAAATCAGCAACTGGGCGCGCGCGGGTCATGAGTGTCGTCATAACCAGGTGTATTGGTCGCAAGGTAATTACACAGGGTTTGGTTGTGCTGCCCACTCGCATCAAGATGGCAGGCGCTGGTGGAATGTTCGCACTCCAGACCGGTATATCGATTGCGTTACTAAAAACGAAACCGTTGAAGCCTCGGACGAGTTACTGGATGCACCAACTCGGGCCAGAGAAGCCTTGGAATTGTCACTGCGCACACGTGATGGGGTTCCGTTAGGAACGCTTGACGTTGAAGCCCTCGAGGGCTTGGTGGAAGTGGTGGGAGAGCGCATTGTCCTTACGCGTCAGGGCCGTTTATTGGGAAACGAAGTGAGTCTGCGCCTGACCCCCTGATAAAGTGGTCATACCTTTTGAGGGCGTGTAGCTCAGTTGGTAGAGCACCACCATGACATGGTGGGGGTCCCGGGTTCGAGCCCCGTCGCGCCCACTAGATGTATTTACTCATGCCATTTGTGTTGCGTGTTATTGAATTGAGGCGCTTGTAATGGAAATCTTGCTGGCCCTTTGCGCTGCTGCCGTTTATGGTGTTGCTGATTATTCAGGTGGCCGGGCCAGTCGCACTGTTTCCCCAATTGTTGTCACAGCAATTGGTCAAGGTTGCGGCCTGATTTTTCTTGTCGTCATTGTTCTTGCATCGGGTGTGCCCACGCCGCCAGCCACAGATTGGTTCTGGGGCGGTATCGGTGGCATTGCTGGGGCAAGCGGTCTCCTTGCCTTTTACAAAGCAATGGGAAGCGGATTCATGGCCATCGTTGCTCCGGTGTCGGCGGTAACAGCAACTGCGGTACCAGTCATTGTCGGGCTGGCGCTAGGAGAGCGACCAAGTGTTCTGTCGTTGTGCGGTATTCCCGTAGCGCTCGTTGCAATCGCATTAATTAGCGACATTCTCGGACCAAATCATCGAAGAGCTCCCCGCAAAATCTTTGTTATGGCATTTGGTGCTGGAAGTGTGTTTGGTTCGCTTTTTGTGATTCTGGGTCATACCAGTGATAATTCGGGATTATGGCCGGTCCTCGCAATGCGCGTTACGTCGGTGCCATTTATGTTCATGGTGATGTACTTTTCAAAGAACAAGCCTTCAACTGCTCGTCCACAATTGAAATTCGTTGCAGGTTCAGGAATTCTTGATACGGCTGCAAATGCTCTTTATTTGTTGGCGGTACGACACGGGCTTATGTCAATCGTGGCAACTATTAACTCGTTCTACCCAGCAAGCACATTGTTGTTAGCCGTTGGGTTAGATAAAGAAAAGATTCACCGGCCACAGGCAATTGGGCTGCTGTTGGCAGGTGTTGCGTTAATCATGATTACGGTGTCGTAGTCACTTTTCGCCAAGTGCTGCCTTAATAATTTTTTCAGATTCGCGTGATGCGCCTTTGAAGATTCCCTTTGACATCAACGATGCTTCACTCTTGCGACGTGCTTCATAGACATCAGCGCGCATGTGGTGAATTTCCGGATCATCTGGCGCAGCCCAACCTGCAAAGTCTGCAAGGTGGCATGCAAGACGAAGGTCTCCTGATGCTGCAAGTTCAACAGCGCGACGCATCAGTACATCTGCACCACCTGAAAGGGATGCAAGTTCAACTGCAAGAACTTCATCGGGTGCTGGCTTGAGGCGTGACGGCGCGCCATCCCACCAACCTCCGAACAAACGCCAAATGTTTCGGACAACAAACTCTGGTTCGTCGTAGAGCGGACGAAGGTATGGCTTACCAAGAGTGGCTTCAGGTACGCGCACAGTATGGATGATGGTGTTCAGTGTTTCGCCAGCATTCATCATGGTGACAACGTCGCGCACGAGGTTCTCTAAAGCGGTTGCAATTTCATCGAGGACACGTGTGATTCGCTCTTTGCCGGCAATAGGTAATCCGTGAGCTGGCAAAAGAAGCTCAGGACCTTTGGCGATCATGGCGCGTAATGCAGCAGCCCATTCAATTGGCCAACGCTGAACCTTCTGCGGGTTTCCGGCGTTGGGGAAATTCCAGATAACGAAATCGCCAGATGCGATCCACTTCTTCTCGGGGAACCATGACCACAAGTGATCATCTGTCTCGCCACGCGCATGATGAAATTCAACGGTCTCGTTGCCGAATTTCATTGTGGTGAAATTGCTGAGGCTTTCGGTCAGTGCCAAAGTATCGAGCGGAATGAAGTCAGAGAGTTTCTGTCCCCCAGCAGGTGGGCGCAAATCGTTGAGCGCGTTCTCTAAGTCACCACGAATACCGCCGAATTGACGCGCGTTGATAGCGACGTTCCAGTCGTTCGTGTCGCGATAACGCTGAAAACGCTGTGTGACGTTTTGGTGACCGATAACGCGGGGAGCGCGGAAACCATCAGCTGCCATGCGTGCTGCGAATGGACCACTTCCGCCGACATGATCAGAATGGCCGTGTGTGTACACGATTGCTTCAATGGGTTGTGCACGCCACTGTTGCATCGCGTTGACAACTGCTTCGCCTGTGTTGGCATGACTTGCGTCGAAACACACAAGGCCATCGCCGGAGTCCCATACGACACTGTGGCTGAATGACTCAACCATGGCGAGGTCGTCAGCGACTTCAGACAGTTTGTTCGTGACTCGATTGACAGCCTCGTCTGCAATGCCAGAGTCAACAATGCGAGTACTTAGTGCGAGTAGATCAGCCATGGCTACATCTTAGGTAGGCCGAGAAAGCGTTCTCCTAAAATGTTGCGCATCACGTTCGATGTTCCACCCATGATGGTGTACCCGGGGCTGTACGCAAGCCCTTTTGCTGCTTCGTCCCAAATCATTGCATTGGCACCCATTGCGCGTGACACAAATTCATCAACACGTTGCTGATGTTCTGTGCAGAAGCATTTAGTTGCGGCAGAGAACCCGGCGGGTGCCTGCTTTAGCGTTTCGCGAACTACCAAGATGCGGCCGATGCGGTAACCGATTTCGAGAGCTGCAATTTCTTGGCGAACAGTGTGGTTCTTTGTATCAACCATGGCGCAAGCATCGCGAAAGAGGAAGTAGTTCGAGACGAGTCTGTCGATGCCGCCACGTTCGTGTTCAAGCTGGCGCATGGTCTGTGAAAACGCGGCGCCTTGCTTTCCGACAAGGTTTCCCTTAGGTACTCGAACATCTGTGTAGAACACTTCGCAGAAATGACGGTTAGTTGTCATGTCTGTAATGGGGCGTACTTCGATACCGGGTGTATTCATCGGCACAATGATTTCGCTGATACCCGCATGTGGTGGTCCATCGCTGCTGGTGCGGCAAATGAGGTAGCAATAATCGGCATCGGCACCAAAGCTGGTCCAAATCTTCTGACCATTGATGACCCATTCATCGCCATCGTCTTCAGCAAAAGTTTTTAAGGAGGCGAGGTCGCTTCCGGCATTCGGTTCGCTCATGCCGATGCACCATGTTGTTTCACCGGCCAAGATGCCTGGCAAGAATTCTTTTTGTTGTTCAGGAGTTCCGTACTGGATGAGTGCTGGACCCATCTGACGGTCACCAAACCAACTAGCTGCAATTGGAGCGCCGGCTTTGATCATCTCTTCGCCAACAATGAGACGTTCAATCGGGGGTCGTCCACCACCGCCGAACTCAGTTGGCCAAATGAGGCCGATCCAACCGTGGGAGGAGAGTTCACGCGAGAACTCTTTCGAATACCCGTTCATCCACGAAGCTGTATCGCGTCCGTATCGGGCGACGCCATCGGCTGCGACGGCTGCTGCCTTCTCTCGAAGGGCAATGTGTTCAGGGCTCCACTCAAAATCCATTAGAGAAGATGGTAGGGCGCAGACTTGCCCGAAACGCTATTGTGTACAAGTCTGATACAAGTGAGATTCGGCACATCGCCGACACAAAGAATGAGGTGTCCCCGTGGCAAAGATCAAGGTTGAAAATACAGTCGTCGAACTCGACGGCGATGAAATGACGCGCATCATTTGGCAGTTCATCAAGGACCGCCTCATCGTTCCGTACCTCGATATCAATCTTGAGTACTACGACCTTGGTATGGAGCATCGCGATGCAACTGACGACCAGGTCACTATCGATTCAGCAAATGCAATCTTGAAGCATGGAGTCGGCGTGAAGTGCGCCACCATCACGCCAGACGAACAACGTGTTGAAGAGTTCGGTCTTAAGAAAATGTGGAAGTCACCAAACGGCACCATCCGTAACATTCTCGGCGGAGTTGTATTCCGTGAGCCAATCATTTGCTCGAACATTCCTCGCCTTGTTCCCGGCTGGACCAAGCCAATCGTTATCGGTCGTCATGCGCATGGTGATCAGTACAAAGCAACAGACTTCAAAGTTCCTGGTGCTGGCACGGTCACAATGACATACACGCCAGAAGACGGCAGCGAGCCAATGCAGTTTGAAGTTGCAAAGTTCGGCAAAGACGGTGGCGTAACGATGGGTATGTATAACTTCAACGACAGCATCCGCGACTTTGCTCGCGCGTCACTTCGTTACGGCTTGTCACGCAATTACCCCGTGTACATGAGCACCAAGAACACAATCTTGAAGGCCTACGACGGTCAGTTCAAAGATTTGTTCGAAGAAGTCTTCGTCAACGAGTTCAAAGCTGATTTCGATAAAGCTGGTCTTACGTACGAGCACCGCCTCATTGACGACATGGTTGCATGCGCGATGAAGTGGGAAGGCGGATACCTCTGGGCATGTAAGAACTACGACGGAGACGTGCAGTCAGACACCGTGGCGCAAGGTTTCGGCTCGCTAGGTCTCATGACATCAGTCTTGATGACACCAGATGGCCGCACTGTTGAAGCTGAAGCAGCACACGGCACAGTGACTCGTCACTATCGCGAACACCAAAAGGGCAACAAGACTTCAACGAACCCTGTTGCATCGATCTATGCATGGACCGGTGGCCTTAAGCACCGCGGCAAGCTAGACAACAACCCAAAACTTCTTGAATTTGCTGAACTTCTCGAGCGTGTCTGTGTGGAAACAATTGAAGCTGGCGAAATGACAAAGGATCTTTCAATCCTGATTTCAAAAGATGCTCCATGGTTGACAACTGAAGACTTCCTTGAAGCACTTGATCGTCGCCTTCAAGCAAAGATGGCCTAAACAACATGCGTGCTGTAGTCCTTCGTTCTCACGGAGGGCCAGACGTTCTCCAATTCGAAGATGTTGCATCGCCAATCATTGGTGAACAAGACATCTTGGTCACAGTTGCTGCCACTGCGCTGAACCGCGCAGATCTATTGCAACGCATGGGTTTCTACCCGAATCCATTTCCTAGTGGACCAGAAATACCTGGTCTTGAATTTGCGGGAACAGTTGCTGCCATCGGTGAGAAAGTCACCGCGTGGTTAATTGGTGATCGCGTAATGGGAATCACTAGCGGTGGCGCATACGCAGAGCAACTTTCAATTCATGAACGCCAAGCAATGGCAGTGCCGTCAGGTTTGTCGCTTCAGGATGCTGCTGGAATTCCTGAAGTATTCATTACTGCGTGGGATGCGCTTGTTGTGCAGGGTGGACTCACTTCTGGTCGTTGGGCCATGGTGCATGCAGGTGCTTCTGGCGTAGGCACCGCTGCAATTCAAATCTGCAAGGCCATTGGTGCTCGCATTGTTGTTACGTGTTCGGGCGGAAAAGTAGAAGCGTGTCGTGCGTTAGGCGCAGATGTTGTCGTTGATTACGGAACACAAGACTTTGTCGCCGAGGTTGCAACTGCAACTGGTGGTACTGGAGTCGACGTCATTCTTGATGTCATTGGTGGCGACTACGTTGAGCGCAATATTGCTTCACTTGCCGTGAAGGGCCATATCATTCAAGTTGGGGTCATGGCCGGCAAGCCCGTTCCTCTGAATGTCGGATTGCTTCTCGGCAAGCGTGCATCAATCACCGGAACTGTGTTGCGGGCTCGTCCGTTAGAAGAAAAGATCGCAATCAGTCAGCGGTTCGCATCAGAGATGTTGCCGTTGTTTTCAACGGGCCAATTGAAGCCAGTAATCGACTCCGTGTATGCGTTTGCAGACATTGCATCGGCTCATGAATACATGGCCAGTAATGGCAATGTTGGCAAAATCGTAATTACCCTCGCCTGACGGTTGAATTAGCGCTTCGCAGCAGGAACGTATGGGCGCTCGTCTGGGCCGGTGTACCACTGGCGAGGACGGCTGATCTTTTGTTCTTTGTCGTTCAGCAGTTCTTGCATGTGAGTGAGCCAACCGACTGTGCGGGGGATGGCGAACAACACGGTGAACATGTCAACGGGGAAACCAAGTGCTTGGTAAATAAGGCCTGAGTAGAAGTCAACGTTCGGGTACAACTTGCGCTTGATGAAGTACTCGTCGTTCAGTGCAACTTTTTCAAGCTCAAGTGCGATATCAAGAAGCGGGTTCTTGCCGGTCACTTCAAAGACGTCGTATGCAGCCTTCTTGATGATGGTGGCACGAGGGTCAAAGTTCTTGTAGACGCGATGTCCAAAGCCCATTAGCTTGCCTTCGCCAGCCTTAACGCTTTCGACGAATGCAGGAACATTCTTGATGTCGCCAATCTCGGTGAGCATGCGAACAACTGCCTCATTGGCGCCACCATGTAGCGGGCCGTATAGCGCTGCAGCAGCAGCTGCGGTAGCTGTGTATGGGTCTGAGTTAGCGGAACTAACGACGCGCATGGCTGTAGTTCCACAGTTCTGCTCGTGGTCTGCGTGGAGAATGAACAGCACGTCCATTGCATGAGCAAGTACTGGGTTGACTGTGTAGTCGTCGCCAATCTTGAACATCATGTTGAGGAAGTTTTCGCCGTATGACAATGCATTGTTCGGTGAAACGAAGGGGAGTCCTTGGCTGAAGCGGTAACACATAGCGGCAATGGTCGGAACCTTTGCAACAAGACGCATTACTTGTTTGTCAAAAGAATCTGAGTCGAAGATGTCTTTTGCATCATCGTAGAAAGTTCCGAGTGCAGCAAGAGCTGAAATGAACATGCCCATTGGGTGGGCGTCGTAATGGAATCCATCGACAAAACGCTTACGCATGTTCTCGTGAATCATGGTGTGATGTGTGACATCAAGTTCCCATTTTTCAAGCTCTTGAGTAGTTGGCAGTTCGCCCTTGATTAGCAGGTAGGCGACTTCAAGAAATGTTGAGCTTTCGGCAAGTTGCTCGATGGGGATGCCGCGATAGCGAAGGATGCCCGCGTCACCGTCGAGGTAGGTGATGGAGGAGGCACACGATGCGGTTGAGAGGTACGCAGGGTCGTACATGAAAAGGCTTGGGTCTAATTCGCGCAAAGCTGCTGAACTAAAGACTCCGCCTGTGATGGGAACCGTTACTGTTTTTCCGGTTCTGTCATCTGTGATGGTGATTGAGTCAGTCATGTGGGATCTCCTCGACTGTAATTTTTGCGTGCGAGGGCTTTCTCCCCCGCAGACAGGTTAGGCGAACGAGCACGCTGAAACCCACTCAAACGGGTAAACAAACAACTACAACGGGGTGTTGTCGTGTTTGCGAGAAACCAAACGTTCGCGTTTGTCTCGGAGCATGTGAAGAGCTGCACAAATCTCTTTGCGAGTATCTGCTGGGTCAATAACGGCATCGATATAGCCACGCTCGGCCGCAATATATGGGTTCAATAATCGGGCTGAATAGTCGGCTTCAAACTCGGCTCGTTCTTCTGGGGTGGCGCGTCGTTGCAGAATTGCTGCTGCTTGACCAGCGCCCATCACTGCTAATTCAGCGCACGGCCACGCAAGACACAAGTCGTTGCCCATCTCTTTTGAGTCCATCACGATGTAGGCACCGCCATAGGACTTGCGCAGAACAACGCAGATGCGGGGCACGGTGGCCCGAGCGTATGCAAACACCAATTGTGCGCCGTGGCGAATCATTCCGCGCCACTCAAGGTCTTTGCCTGGGTAGAAACCGGGAGTATCGACCAATGTGAGAACAGGGATATTGAATGCATCACAGAACGCCACGAATCGGGCAGCTTTTTGCGACGCAGGAATATCAAGGGTGCCAGCAAGTGAGATTGGTTGGTTCGCAACGATGCCGATGGGGTAGCCAGCCATATGTGCAAATGCCGTAACAACATTGCTGGCCCACCATGGTTTCATCTCGAAGTACATGCCATCGTCGGCAATCGATTCGATGACATGTCGAACGTCGTAACTGCCCGTTGACGTTGTGGGAATCAGATCGCCTGCTTCGGGAGTCAATCTGTCATCAGGGTCGGCCGTCGGCATCACTAACGGAAGTTCATCAACACCAGTGGGGAGATATTCGAGCAACTCTTCAAGCCACAATGTTGCTGCTTCGAGGTCAGCAACAACAACGGAACTTACGCCAGTGTGTCGTGCATGCGTTCCTGCGCCACCAAGTTCGTCGGTGCTCACGTCGATGCCAGTGAACTCAACAACCATCGTGGGGCCGCTGACGAATGCGTATGCATCTTCTGTCATGACAACAAAGTCAGATAAACCAAGAAGCAATGCCGGGCCAGAAACAGCAGGCCCTGTGACGATGCTGATTGTTGGAACAACACCTGAGCAGTCAGCAAGTGCATTTGCGGCAGTACCCCAACCATGAAGTGCAGCGATGCCTTCAAGAATGTCTGCACCAGATGATTCCATTTGCACAACAAGAGGAATGCCTTTCGTGCGGGCAGTGTCTGCTGCAGTAGCGATGACATACGAGGCCGCAGCGCTCAATGCTCCTCGATGTGAAGACCCATCAACCGTGAGCCACACAACATGTCTGCCGGTCGACAAAGCCACGACATTGGCTTCAGCGGCTCCGGGAACTTTGTGTTGTAGTTCCACCACCACGTTGTGTGTGTTGGGCTGGTTCGTACTCACTATCTACAGACTAGACAGTGAGCGGGCCGAGGCTTCCCTTAGTGGGTTTCACGCCGATTTCAAGCGAAATGCCTGGCTGTTTCGGCCCGTGACGGTTCACCATGTCAAATGCTCTGTCGCGAACGGCGAGAGTCGCTCTGTTTGGTCGTGGACGAGGGCGCTGCACCCAACCGACAACGCGCTGAGGTAATTCAGGAACAGGAATGCGCACAAAGTTTCCTTCAAGCCATCCAGGGACAGCACTTGCCGGAACAATTGCAGCGCCGAAACCTTCAAACACGAGTGAGGCCATCAGGCGAACACCATCAATTTCGGCTTGTGATTGCAGGGCTACTCCTAGGTTCGCAGCAGCACGATCAATAATTCGACGTTGTGCTGTGCCGCGAGGGGCAAGAAGGATGGGATGCAATGACAACTCTTCCAAGCTGATGGTTTTATGAGTAGCGAGTTCATGAGATTTTGGTGCAATAAGAAACAGTTCTTCAACAAACAATTCTTTGACATCAAGACTTGAGTCTGTAATGGGTAGATGCACTATTGCTGCATCAATCTCTCCGCTTGTGAGTCGCAGTATCAGGGAACTTGTGGCACCTTCAACAACTGTAGTGTGCACACCCGGATGATGACGCTGCAACGACGCTAAGAGAGACGGCATAAGCCATCGAGCAGTGGTGCCGATACTTCCGATGCGACATTCGCCGGTGGTGGATGAACCAAGTGAATGAATGTCGGCATCGATGTCTTCCATTTCATGCAAGATGCGCCGAGCCCGAACCGCCACTATGTCGCCTTCGTCTGTCAGCACTCCAGATGAGCGATCAATAAGTGATGTCCCGAGTTCCTTCTCAAGGCGACCGATGTGGGCAGAGACATTGGATTGGACGGTGTCGAGAGCTTTGGCGGCGGCGGAAAAGGTTCCGTGGTCAGCGATGGCGACCAAACTCTGTAGTTGCTTGATTTCCATGGGGGAGACCTCATTTCTGACCCCCTCGGAGCCTATCTTAAAAAACGATAGCAACTATCGCCCCGTTCAACTTGAATGATGGCGCGATCTCGTGCATAATTTCACTAATAAGTCGCGCCGGACATGCCCCCCATAGTCCGGCCGAAAGAACCCAATAAAATGATCCCCCCCGATCATGGGTTTCGGTTGAGAGGCCCCGCTTATGCGGGGTCTTTCCCATTTCTGGGCTCATGTTGGAGCACAGTCGTCTTTTGCTGGCATATCCTTCGCTCGTGGCACATGCAGCTTTCTTCGATCTCGACAGAACAATCCTGTCTGGCGCATCTGCGCATGTTGTCAGCAGGGTCCTTCGTGAAACGGGAATCGTGACTCGCACTATCCCGGGTGAGTCGTTGATGTATTCAATTTTTGAAACGTTCGGTGAGAATTTGCCGTCGATGGTTTTGGGGCGTCAAGCAGTACTTGCAATGCGTGGTCATCGCCGTGATGAAGTGCGCGAAGCCGCGCGAATTGCAGCGCCTGACTTAGTGGCGATGGTGCAGCCATACGCTCAAAAAGTTATTGACTCACATCGTGCTGACGGCCGCAGTGTTGTACTTGCAACTACTACGCCCCGTGACCTCATTGAACCATTCGCAGAACTCATGGGCTTTGACGCAGTGATTGCAACCACGTATGAAGTTGATAGCGATGGTGTCTACACCGGAGAACTTGACGGCACCTATGTGTGGTCACGCGGTAAGCGTGATGCAGTGCGTACGTGGTCACAAGAGAATGATGTTGACCTGTCTGGTTCGTATGCATATAGCGACAGTGTGTTTGATGAGCCATTGCTCGCTGCTGTCGGGTTTCCTCATTGTGTGAACCCTGATTGGCGTCTTCGTCTTATGGCTGCTGCACGTCGCTGGCCAGTAATGCACCTTGATGTTCCGCAAGGCGTCGCAAAGGTGCCTGTTATTGGCTTAGAAGCACAACAACTTCTTATGAAGTTCGCGCGCCCAGAAGTTTTCCCATATGCGCGATTCACGATTACTGGTACAGAAAACATTCCGAAAGACAGTGCAGCGATTCTTTGCGGAAACCATCGCAGTTATTTCGATATTGCAGCTGTGTCTCTTGCTGTTGCAAAAACTGGCCGTGCCGTCCGTTTCCTTGGCAAGAAAGAAGTGTTTGATGCTCCCGTCATTGGTCCAATTGCGTCTGCTCTTGGTGGCATTCGTGTTGAGCGTGGAACGGGAAGCGATGAGCCACTACTTGCAGCTACTGAACTAATCAATGCTGGTGATCTTGTTGCGTTGATGCCACAGGGCACCATTCCGCGCGGACACGCGTTCTTTGATCCGATTCTGAAGGGCAGATGGGGTGCAGCGAAACTTGCTGCCGCCACGCGCGCGCCTGTTATCCCAATCGGAATCTGGGGAACCGAAAAGGTGTGGCCCCGCAATGCCAAACTTCCGAACATCACCAATGTCACGTCGCCGCCCGAAGTAATCATCGTGGTTGGTACGCCAGTGCATCTGGGTTACACAGATCCTGATGCAGATACAACTGCAATCATGTCTGCGATTAGCGCACTGCTTCCACCTGAAGGACGTGAGTATTACCAACCGACAGAGGATGAACTACGTCGTTCGTACCCATCGAATTATGCAGGTGACCCGAATGCCGAAGATGAACGACGTCCGGGAACCGACTAGTTATTTCTGAGCAGCAACTTTTGCGCGAACAATGTTCAATGCCGAACCAGCCTTGAACCACTCCACTTGCTCTGGGCTAAATGTGTGTTTTGCTTCGAACTCAACTGTTGTGCCATCGGCTTTAGTTATTGAGCACTTCACTGGCTGATCTGGCACGGGTGGCAAGTTATGCACATTAATGCGATCAGTTTCTTCAATCAGGTCATATGTCTTCGGGTCAGCGAATGTGAGAGGCACAAGACCTTGTTTCTTCAAGTTGGTCTCATGAATTCGAGCAAACGAGCGAGCAAAGATGACAACGCCACCACGGAAGCGAGGTTCCATCGCCGCATGTTCGCGTGATGATCCTTCTCCGTAGTTCTGGTCACCAATTGCGCACCACTGCACACCGGATTCTCCGTAGTGCTTCGCAATGTCTGGGTAGCTACGACGTGATCCATCGATGGTGTCGAGGCCTTCGCCCACGGCACCACCGAATGCATTGACAGCACCAATGAATAAGTTGCCAGAGATGTTCTCAAGGTGACCGCGGTACGTAAGCCACTTACCAGCTGCAGAAATGTGGTCAGTGGTGCACTTGCCTTGAGCCTTCATCAGAACTGGAAGACCGATGTAGTCCTTGCCGTTCCACGCAGTGAATGGTTGAAGCAATTGCAAGCGATCGCTGGTTGGGCTGACAGCGACGGTGACGCCGCTTCCGTCTGCAGGTGGAGCAGTAAATGTGTCTTCGCCTTCGTTGTAACCATTTGCAGGAAGAATGTCGCCACGTGGTGCATTAAGTTTCACTTCTGAACCGTCTGGTGCAGTGATGGTGTCAACGCTTGGGTCAAAGTCAAGACGACCAGACAGCGCAATTGCCATAACAGTGTCTGGGCTTGTCACAAACGACAACGTGTTTGCAGAACCGTCAGCACGCTTAGGGAAGTTGCGGTTGAATGAGTTCACAATGCTGTTTGGCTTTGCCGTTTTGTCTGCTGCGCGTTCCCATTGACCGATGCATGGTCCGCACGCATTGGCAAGAACTGTTGCACCAATTGCTTCAAGATCAGCGAGTAAGCCGTCACGTTCAATTGTTGCGCGAATCTGTTCACTTCCCGGTGAGATGAGAAGTTCGACTTTAGCCTTCAATCCCTTTGCAGCAGCTTGACGAGCAATTGAGGCTGCACGCGTGATGTCTTCGTATGAAGAGTTGGTACATGAACCAATGAGTGTTGCTGAAACTTCTAGTGGCCAATCATTCTCGCGAGCGGCTTTACCGACACCGTTGGCACCAATTTTGTGTGCACGGTCAGGGGAGTGAGGGCCATTGATGAGTGGTGTCAATGCATCGAGATTGATCTCAACTACTTGGTCGTATTGAGCTCCTGCATCAGGGCGAAGGTCAGAAGCAACCTTGTCTGCAGCTGCTGCAATGTCTGCACGGCCTGTTGCCGACAAATACGCCGACATGTTTGCGTCGTATCCAAACACTGAACAGGTGGCTCCAATTTCGGCGCCCATGTTGCAGATGGTTGCTTTTCCTGTTGCAGAAATGCTGTCTGCACCATCACCGAAGTATTCAACAATTGCGCCTGTTCCGCCTTCAACGGTGAGTTGACGAGCGACTTCAAGAATTACGTCCTTAGGGCTAGACCAACCAGACAAAGTTCCGGTGAGTTTGATTCCGATTACTTTTGGCCAGCGAACGTTGAACGGGAAGCCGGTCATTACGTCAACTGCGTCTGCACCACCAACACCGATTGCGACCATTCCGAGTCCACCAGCGTTTGGTGTATGGCTGTCGGTACCAATCATCATTCCGCCAGGAAACGCGTAATGCTCAAGAACAACCTGGTGGATGATTCCGCTACCTGGGCCCCAAAAACCAACGCCGTATTTTGCGCTCACTGAACGCAAGAAGTCGTATACCTCGCGGTTCACGTCGTTTGCATCACGAAGGTCAAGCTTTGCGCCCGTCTTTGCGAGAATCAGGTGATCGCAATGCACTGTTGAAGGCACCAATGTTTGTGGCAAGCCTGCAGTCATGAATTGCAACAACGCCATCTGTGCTGTTGCGTCTTGCATTGCAACACGGTCTGGGTTGAAGTCTGCATAACTGCGACCGCGTTCCATCTCTTGTGTCTTTGGATCAACAAGATGGTTGATGAGAATCTTTTCAGCCAATGTGAGTGGTCGACCGAGCCGTTCACGACCAAGGGCTGCATTGGCAGGAAGCGTTGCGTACACCGCGTTCACGAGAGAAATAGGAGTGCCGGCTGAAACAGTCATAGTGGGCCTTTCACAGGGCAAGAAATATGTACTTGCGTTTTGTCTTGATGTATACAACTATAATACAAGTGCGCACCATTCGCTATCACCAAATCGCTGAAGAGCTCAAAGGTCGGGTGATGTCTGGCGCGTATGCCGCGGGTCGGTTGCTGCCGAGTGAATCAGACATGTCGGCAGAGTTTTCCGTGAGTCGTGTCACCATCCGAAAAGCACTGGAAGTGTTGCGCGAGGTTGGTCTTGTTGATGCCCGGCAAGGTTTCGGCTGGTTCGTTGCCGGAGAAACAGTGCGCCAGCCACTTGCGCGTCTCGCAACAATCGAAGATCAGATGCGGGCGTCTGGCATGACTCCGCAACGACAGGTGCTGGAATTCGCATTTGAAAAAGCGCCGATAGATGTCGCGAAGGCCCTGGGAACCCCACAGGTATTGCGTGTTCGCCGTATCAATCTTGCTGATGGTGAGCCATTTGCAATAGTCACGGTGTGGTGCGCAGCAGAACTTGGTCAACATTTGTCTCGTGCCGATGTTGAACGTTCGCCGTTTTATGAACTGCTTGATATTCCTTTTGCCGGAGCAACGCAAACAATTGGTGCAGATGCTGCAACGCAAGACGAAGCAATACTTCTAAAAGTTCCTGTTGGCTCACCAGTGTTGTGTTGTCAACGCACAACTCAAAGCGTTGAAGGGAAAACTGTGCTCGTGTCGCGACATGTATTTCCGGCTCACCGAACAGAATTTGTTGTTGACTTGCCGTTTGTAGAGCAATCAATTGCTCCAAGCGGAATACGCCTCGTCGATTAAGCGAACTGTTTCGCCCAGCCTTGTGCGTCTTTTGCTAGGCCTTCACGAATTGCATCAAGAACATCGGCACGCAGTCGTTTCTTACTCGCAGTATGAGCTCCGGCATTAAGTGCATTAGTTGACTTTGCGAAAGCAATAGCTCTGGGCATCAGATCTGCTTCATCAACCACGAGGTCAAGGAATCCGGTTTCAACAGCATTGTCAGGCGTGAACACTTCAGCCAGCAGAACTGAACGATTCAGGGCTGCTGGTGTGACACGTTGACGAAGAATTTCAATTGTGGAATACGGCATTGTCATGCCAATCGCAACTTCATTTGCTGTGTATCGGTAATTGCCTCTGATACCGATGCGGTAATCGCAACTGAGAAGTATAAAAACTCCCATCGCTATTGCATGGCCTCCGCAGGCAATGACGACTGGTGTCGGAAACCCAAGAAGACGAATTGCTAACTCGAGTCCGCCGTTCAACATGTCGACGGCACCTTGACCGCCGGCAGCGAGAGTCTTTAGGTCAAAGCCTGCAGAAAGTATTCCGGCACGCCCTGTTAGTACAACAGGAACACCTGCGGACTCGGCTATGTCGAGTGCTGCGTGAATCTCTTGTTGCAAAGTTGAAGACATTGCATTTGCTTTGCCGTCATCCATGGTGATGACAGCGACGCCATCGGTCAACGCGTACGTGACCAACGTGCCCATGGTGTTACCACTTGTCCCAGTGAAGAACCTTGCTGAGTGGTTCGCGGATAGCAGGCTTGAAATCTGTACCAATTGTGTACGCGATAGGGAAGAGTCCGCCTTGTGTCACTTTGTCGAACGGAATTCCGAGAAGTTCTGCTGCTTCTTTTTCACCGTCGTTCATGAGGTGAATAGTGGTCCATGCTGAACCCATTGCACGCTCACGCAATGCAAGCATGAAGCTCCACACTGCTGGAAGAAGAGAACCCCATGCGCCGGCTCCGGCAAATGCTGGCAAGTTGTCGAGACGACCATCGATGCAAGGAATCATGAGCATCGGAGCCTTTTCGAAATTCTCGGCGAGGTAACCAGCTGAGTCGCGTACTAATGGCATGCGCTCTCCGCGTGTGTCGCCAGCTGCGAATTCACGGCCTGGCATGTTTGCGTACAGGTCCCAGTTCTTGCGGTAAATGTCAGCGAGCGCCTTCTTCTTTGCAGCATCTTCAACAATGATCCAATGCCAGCCCTGGCTGTTTGATCCGGTTGGCGCCTGGAGGGCGATCTCAAGGCACTCTTCAACGATGGCGCGTTCGACTGGCTTGTCGAAGTCGAGGCGCTTGCGCACACTGCGGGTTGTTTTGAGGACTTCATCGGCTGAAAGGTTTAAATGCATAGGAGGCAGTCTGCCACGCGCCGAATACCAAATGACCAGCCGAGGCATGCCAAACTTGGCAAATGAGCGACAGAGTCACAATCTCCATATCCGACGGCATTGCCGATGTCCGGTTCAACCGCCCCGATAAGCGCAACGCGCTTGATGGCGAGCAGTTTCAGGCCATCGTGGACGCTGGTGAGTCACTAAAGACAAATAAGAATATTCGTGTTGTTGTGTTGTCGGGCGAAGGTGCTTCGTTCTGTGCGGGCCTTGACCTTGCCTCAATGGGTGCGATGGCTGGTGGCGGCGATCGCAATACGCAAGAAAAGCAACCATCAGCATCTGACATGGAAGAGGGCCGTATCACGCACCTTGGTCAGCAATCAGCATGGGTATGGCAGGAAGTGCCAGTTCCAGTTATTGCTGCAGTGCATGGCCACGCTCTTGGTGGCGGTTGCCAGATTGCACTTGGTGCTGACATTCGTTTTGCACATCCAGATACAAAGTTCAGCGTGCGCGAAACATATTGGGGCTTAGTGCCTGACATGGCAGGCACAGTGTTGCTCCAGGGACTTGTTCGTCCAGACATCATGAAAGACATTGTTATGTCTGCTCGCATATTTGATGGCCGTGAAGCACATGAGATTGGTGTCGTCACTCGTTTGTCAGACACTCCTCGTGAAGATGCCTTTGCCTATGCAGCTGAGATCTGCAAGCGCAGCCCAGACGCAGTTCGGGGGGCAAAGGAATTGCTGAATCGCATGACCCTTGATTTCGCAGCGGCACAGTTCGCAGCCGAGCGTCGCATCATTGGCAGCCTTGTTGGTGGCCATAACCAGCGCGAATCGGTGATGAGCGACTTCGAAAAGCGCGCTCCCGCCTATATCGACGCCAAGTAAGCCAATAATCCCTTGGTGAGGGGCCTTCTGGCTCGGTAGTCTTGGACTTGCTCGGGCCAGCGTTGTCCCGGGAGAACACTTTTTGATTCTCCGCCGTGCTTGCACGGTTCCTGTAAGGACATAACGCTTATGAACCCAGATCTTCCGCTTGCCCACGGCTTGTATGACCCACGTTTCGAACACGACGCATGTGGTGTCTCGTTTGTGGCAAATATTAAAGGTGTGCGCAGTCGCGAGATCGTGACGCTTGGTATCACTGCACTGTGCAACATGGAGCACCGCGGCGCAACAGGTGCAGAAGCAGAGACAGGCGATGGTGCAGGAATCCTGATTCAAGTTCCCGATGCGTTCTTGCGCGCGGTAGTTGATTTCTCACTTCCAGTAGCTGGCGCTTATGCAGCCGGCTTGGTGTTCTTGCCAGCTGACCCAACACGTGCTGCAACAGCTGTTGCCACGGTTGAAAAAATCATGACCGAAGAAGGTTTGCGTCCATTGGGCTGGCGTGACGTTCCGGTTAATCCTGATTGCCTTGGTGCATCTGCCCGCGCAATGATGCCGATCATTCGCCAGTTTTTTGTTGACGACCCAGCCGGCGCACAAGGCATTGACCTTGACCGCAAGATCTTCGTTCCTCGCAAGCGCATTGAATCAACACTCGTCGGCGACATGCGTACGTATTTCTCGTCATTGTCATCGCGCACGTTGGTCTACAAGGGCATGTTCACGACTCCTCAACTCGGAGATTTCTTTCCTGACTTGTGGGATGAGCGCATGGAATCGTGCCTCGCGATGGTGCACAGTCGTTTCTCTACAAACACGTTCCCGTCGTGGCCGCTTGCGCACCCATACAGGTACATCGCCCACAACGGTGAAATCAACACTGTGCAAGGCAACCGCAACTGGATGGCAACGCGCGAAGCACTACTTGATAGCGACATGATTCCTGGTCTTGAGCGTGCTTTCCCAATTTGCTCGCCAAACATGAGCGACTCTGCAAGTTTCGACGAAGTGTTGGAGCTCTTGCACCTTTCCGGTCGATCATTGCCACATGCATTGTTGATGATGATTCCGGAGGCTTGGGAAAACAACTCCAGCATGGACCCAGCACGGCGTGCCTTTTATCGCTTCCATTCATCCTTGATGGAACCGTGGGATGGGCCAGCAGACGTCGCATTCACAGACGGCACATTGATTGGTGCAGTCCTTGACCGCAACGGATTGCGCCCAGGTCGTTATTGGGTCACGAACGACGACCTTGTTGTTCTTGCATCTGAAGCTGGCGTTCTTGATATCGAACCATCGCGAGTTATTCGCAAGGGCCGTTTGCAGCCAGGAAAGATGTTCCTTGTTGATACGTCACTCGGTCGCATTGTCGATGACGAAGAGGTCAAAGCTGATTTGGCTGCGCAGCATCCGTATGAGCAGTGGTTGACAGAGGGTCTCACCGAACTGTCGTCGTTGCCGGCTCGTGAACATGTGGTCTACAGCAATGACAGCGTGACGCGCCGTCAACAAATGTTTGGATATACAGAAGAAGAACTCAAGGTCATTCTTGGTCCTACTGCACGAACCGCGACTGAGCCACTTGGTTCCATGGGAACAGATACTCCGATTGCTGTTTTGTCAGATCGTTCGCGCTTATTGTTTGATTATTTCCAGCAGTTATTCGCGCAGGTCACTAACCCACCCCTTGACGCAATTCGTGAAGAAGTGGTGACGGCAATTGGAACAAGCATTGGGCCAGAAGCAAACTTATTGGTCCCTGGGCCAGAGAGTTGCCGCCAACTTGTGTTGCCTTTCCCAATTATTGACAACGATGATTTGGCAATGATTATTCACATCAATGATGACAACACGCACGCACATCTCTCTGCTGCAGTGATCAGTGGCCTCTATCGGGTGGCCGACGGTGGTGCTGGCTTGCGGTCAGCGCTTGACGATGTTCGTGCAGAGGTAACTGAAGCAATCATTAATGGTGCTCGCATCATTGTGTTGTCAGACCGCAACTCAGATGAGGTGTTCGCGCCAATTCCGTCATTGTTGCTCACAAGTGCAGTTCATCATCACCTCATTCGTGAAAAGCGCCGTACACAAGTGGGCTTGGTCGTTGAATGTGGCGACGCACGTGAAGTGCACCACATGGCATTGCTGGTTGGCTTTGGTGCTGGTGCAATCAACCCGTACCTCGCATTTGAAACTGTTGAGAACATCATCTCGAATGACATGTACTTGCTCGGGTCAATGGACCCTTTGAAGGCCGTGAAGAATTACATCAAGGCATCTGGCAAGGGCGTTTTGAAAGTCATGTCAAAAATGGGCGTATCGACCGTTGCCTCGTACACGGGTGCTCAGATCTTCGAAGCAATTGGTTTGTCTACTGAATTGGTAAACGAATTCTTTACGGGAACTGTCTCGCGTCTAGGAGGAATTGGTCTTGATGAGATCGCAGCTGAAGTGGCAACACGTCACGCATTGGCGCATCCGACTCGTCCTGACCTTCGTTCGCACCGTCGTATTGAACTGGGGGGCGAATACCAGTGGCGTCGCGAAGGTGAGTACCACCTGTTTAACCCAGAAACTGTGTACCGCTTGCAGCACGCCACACGTTCAGGTCGTTACGACGTGTTCAAGCAATACTCACGTGATGTTGATGACCAGTCGGAACGCCTCGCAACATTGCGCGGATTGTTTCACATGCGCACGGATGCCCGTCCGTCAATCTCTATCGATGAAGTAGAACCAGTGTCAGAAATTGTGAAGCGTTTCTCAACTGGTGCGATGAGTTACGGCTCTATCTCTGCTGAGGCACACGAGAACCTTGCAATTGCAATGAACCGTTTGGGTGCAAAGAGCAACACTGGTGAAGGTGGAGAAGACCCAGAGCGGTTTATTCCTATGGCTAACGGCGACTCAAAGCGTTCCTCTATTAAGCAAGTGGCCTCTGGTCGCTTCGGTGTGACAAGTGAATACTTGGTGAATGCCGATGACTTGCAGATCAAAATGGCACAGGGCGCAAAGCCAGGTGAAGGTGGACAGTTGCCTGGCTACAAGGTGAACCCGGCAGTCGCAAAGACACGTCACTCAACTCCTGGAGTTGGACTTATTAGTCCGCCTCCTCACCATGACATTTATTCCATTGAAGACTTGAAACAACTAATTCACGACTTGAAAAACGCGAACCCAATGGCACGCGTTCATGTGAAGTTGGTTGCCGAAGTCGGAATCGGCACAGTTGCAGCTGGCGTCAGTAAAGCAAAAGCAGACGTTGTGTTGATTTCTGGACATGACGGTGGAACTGGTGCGTCACCATTGACTTCACTGAAGCATGCAGGCGCCCCATGGGAACTTGGACTTGCAGAAGCACAGCAGACACTGATGTTGAACGGTCTACGTGACCGAATTGTGGTGCAAGCAGACGGACAAATGAAAACTGGTCGAGATGTCATCATTGCAACACTGCTCGGCGCAGAAGAGTTCGGTTTTGCCACAGCACCACTAGTTGTGAGTGGGTGCATCATGATGCGCGCGTGCCATTTGGATACTTGTCCTGTAGGCATCGCAACGCAGAACCCTGAATTGCGCAAGCGGTTTAATGGCCAGCCCGAATTCGTCATTAACTTCTTTGAATACATTGCAGAAGAAGTTCGTGAGTATTTGGCTGAACTTGGTTTCCGCACGTTGAAGGAAGCTGTTGGCCACGTCGAGTTGATTGACGCTGAGAAAGCAGTGAATCATTGGAAGGCACAGGGCTTGGATATTTCTCCGATGCTCGTAATCCCACAGAATCCGTATTCATCAACTCCGTACATGTCTGTTGCACAAGATCACGGTTTGGCAGATGCTCTTGATAATCAATTGATTGCTTTGTCGAAGGCTGCACTGGCTGACGCGACTCCAGTTTCTATTTCTTTGCCGATTAAAAACATCAACCGCACAGTCGGAACAATGCTCGGTTATGAGATCACAAAGAAGTGGGGAGGCGAGGGTCTGCCAGACGGCACCATCACCATCAACTTCACTGGCTCTGCAGGTCAGAGTTTTGGTGCGTTCTTGCCGTCAGGCGTTGACATGCGTCTCGAAGGTGACAGCAATGACTATTTGGGCAAGGGCTTATCTGGCGGTCGCATCGTGTTGCACCCACATCGTGATTCTCCATTCGTGGCTGAAGACAACGTGATTGCTGGCAACGTCATTGGTTACGGCGCCACTGGTGGCGAAATCTTCATTCGCGGCATGGTGGGCGAGCGTTTCTGTGTTCGTAACTCTGGTGCAACTGCAGTTGTTGAAGGTGTTGGTGACCATGGTTGTGAATACATGACAGGCGGCAACGTTGTTGTGCTCGGTGCAACTGGTCGCAACTTTGCGGCCGGAATGTCGGGTGGTATCGCATATGTCTATGACCCGAAGAATGAATTCTCTGGAAAAGTGAACTACGAGATGGTTGAACTCGAGACCGTTGAAGGCATTGATGCCGAATGGTTGCGCACAACAATTGCACGCCACTTGGAATTCACAGGTTCAGCAGTTGCGCAGCGAGTCTTGAACGACTTTGATACTGAAGTAACGAATTTCCGCAAGGTAATGCCGCGTGACTACAAACTGGTTCTCTCTGTTATGGCATCGGCTAAGGCTGATGGTTTGACAGAACAAGAAACGTCCGATCGAGTGATGGAGGCTGCCCGTGGGTGAGACAACAGGATTTCTAAAGTGGGGTCGCAGTGGACCAACACGTCGACCAGTCGAACTTCGTTTGAAGGACTGGAAAGAGGTGTACGAACCTTTTGATGGTGAGATTCTTAAGAGCCAAGCCGGCCGTTGTATGGACTGCGGTATACCGTTCTGTAATAACGGATGCCCACTAGGCAACTTGATTCCTGACTGGAACGACTTGGTGTATCGCGAACATTGGCAAGATGCCATTGAACGACTTCACGCCACAAACAACTTTCCGGAATTCACGGGACGTCTGTGTCCTGCGCCGTGTGAATCAGCATGTGTGCTTGGCATCAATCAAGACCCCGTGAACATCAAACAAATTGAAGTATCAATTATTGATCGTGCGTGGGAAGAAGGTTGGGTTACTCCGCAGATTCCCTCGTTACAGACAGGAAAGCGCATTGCTGTTATTGGTAGTGGCCCTGCAGGACTTGCTACGGCTCAACAGTTGACTCGTGCCGGTCACTCTGTCGTTGTTCTCGAACGTGCGGACCGTATCGGCGGCTTGCTGCGCTACGGAATTCCAGAGTTCAAAATGGAAAAGAGTCACCTTGATCGTCGCCTCGAGCAGATGCGCGAAGAAGGAACCGAGTTCCGTACAAATGCAGATGTTGGCGGCTCTGTTGACATGGAGATCCTCCGTGCATCGCACGACGCGATTGTTCTTGCATGTGGCGCAACGTCATGGCGTGACCTTCCGATTCCTGGGCGTGAACTTCAGGGTGTGCATCAGGCAATGGAATATCTCCCTATCGCAAACAAAGTACAAGAAGGCGATACGTCAACGTATGACATCGATGCAAAGGGAAAGAACGTTGTAATCATTGGCGGCGGCGACACTGGTGCTGACTGTTTAGGCACAGCATTGCGTCAAGGCGCAAAGCAAGTGATTCAACTAGAGATCATGGCTCGACCTCCAGAGACTCGCTCTGCTGGAAACCCATGGCCGCAGTACAACATGATTTACCGCACGTCATCTGCTCACGAAGAAGGTGGCGAGCGGATCTTTAGTGTGAACACCGAACGGTTTGTTGACGACGGAAACGGAAATGTACGTGCGCTCCTTATCCATGAAGTGGAAATGGTTGATGGTCGATTCGTAAAGAAAGAAGGAACTGATTCCGAGATTCCTGCTGACCTCGTGTTTCTTGCGATGGGATTTGTTGGTCCTGATAAGGGCTCATGGCTTGACCAACTAGGTGTCAGCCTTGATGAGCGCGGCAATATCGCCCGCGATAACGAATACCAGACAAACGTCCCTGGCATCTTCGTGGCGGGCGACATGGGTCGTGGGCAAAGCCTCATCGTGTGGGCAATTGCTGAAGGTCGTGCATGTGCTGCTGGCGTTGATTCGTACCTCATGGGCGAAACATCGTTGCCGTCGCCGATTCTTCCCACTGCTCGCCCCTTGGTGTGACAACGGCGGCGCTGAAGCGTCACCCTTTAGACCCTCACAGGCTCTACTGTTGTTCTCTGTGTTAAGAAACCGCCTCAATCCGAGATCAAAGTCCACGTCATTGGCATTGGTGTTTGTCATGGTTTCTGGTTTCGGTTTTGCTGCATGCGGGGGAGACACATTGGGAGTCGCGACAACAGTCGTGAATGTGACGCCCACCAACTTCGCAACGATTCCGCCAGTTGCCAGTACGTTGCCAGGCCCTTCCACAACTTTGCCGTCCAATGCTGTTGGCACCGAAACGGTGTACACGGTTGTCGCAGGCGATTCTCCTCTAGCAGTTGCTAATAAGTTCGGTATATCACTCACAACTTTGTTGGCATACAACGCGATGGTCAGCCCGGCCCAATTTCCGTACCCTGGTCAGACATTGCGCATTCCGCCGCAAGCTGTAGTGGATCCGAATGCAACACAAGTGACAAACCCGGCAACGCCTGGAGCTACAAATGCTCCCGCAGCGCCCGTTGGGCCCGGATGTGGGACTCGGCCTGCAGGCACCTACACAATTGCGAAGGGTGACAACTTCTGGCAGCTCAAAAAAGATTTCTGCGTGTCACTAGGTGCGTTATTGACCGCAAACAATTGGCCGGACCAGAACAGTGTTACTTTCATGCCCGGTCAAGTAATCAACATTCCTGCTGCTGGCAGTTAATGCGCTGTGTTGCGCTTGCGTCGAGCGTGACGCTCAAGTGCGTGAACAATTAGTTCGTCGATAAGGTCGGGATAATTCAGACCTGTTGCAGCCCACAGCTTCGGGTACATCGAAATTGGTGTGAAGCCTGGAATCGTATTTATCTCATTACAGAGAAAACCGCGACCGTTTTCTTCAAAGAAGAAATCAACGCGCGCCATTCCTTCACAATGAAGTGCCTCGTATGCGGATATCGCTAATGCCCGGATGGTGTCAGATTGTTCAGACGTTAGCGGTGCAGGAATGTTCAGAGTTGCAGCATCGATGACGTATTTGTCTTCGTAGTCATAGAAGTCGTTTCCGGGAGTTATCTCACCAGCAATGGAGGCGCGAGGGGTGCGGTTACCGATTACTGCAACTTCAATTTCTCTTCCGACAATTGCTTCTTCACACACGATCCATTGGTCATAGGACGCAGCGACTTTTACCGCCGCACGGAGTTCATGTTGGTCGTGTGCTTTTGAAACTCCAACAGAAGAGCCCATGTTCGCTGGTTTTACAAACATGGGAAAGCCGAGCGAAAGAACAATGTCGTTCAAGCTGTCTGGGTTTACCGCGTCTTCACGCAATGTGACATGTCGTGCTTGGGGAATTCCGGCCTGAGCGAAAAGGGACTTTGACACACCTTTGTCCATCGCCACCGCGCTTGCCAAAACAGCACTGCCGACATAGGGAAGGTCAAGAATTTCTAAGAGGCCCTGGATCGTTCCGTCTTCGCCGAGGGGTCCATGAAGTAGTGGCATGACAACGATCGGGCCGGAATCGGCTAACAGGGAAAGAACAGTTGAAGTAGTCACTGTTCCTGTGGCAATCAAATGCGTAGGTACCGAAGCAGGGTCAACGCCGCCGTCAGGCAGTTCCGCCATATCAGGTAGGTGCCATATTCCATCGCGGCCAATACCAATTGACACGGTGCGATATGTGGCGGAGTTCGCTGCTCGAAGTACATGTGCCGCGGTCACACAACTCACGTCATGTTCAGCTGATTGCCCACCAAAAATAACCACAAGGGTGGTGCGCCGGTCGGTGGTGTCCATCGGTAAGACGGTACTCGCCACTAGGGTCGTTCCATGCTCATCACTGCCTCTGAAGTGGCATCAGTTGCTCACGGAACGCTTGTAGGGCTTGATTGTGAGGCGTCAGGCATCGCTTTTGATTCTCGAACCCTGCGCCACGGCCAAGCCTTTGTGGCTTTGGGAGGCGATGCAGATGGTCATGATTATCTGCAGGCAGCTGCTGTAGTGGGTGCATCATTTGCCATTGTTCAACGCGGGAGATCTATCGACGCTCTGACTTGTATTGAAGTTGACGATTGTGATGCGGCATTAACTGCACTAGGACGTCATTGCCGTGAGCGTCTTTCCGGTTCTGTAGAGGGTCGTGTGATTGGTGTTACCGGTTCGGTAGGAAAGACCAGCACGAAAGATTTGGTTCTGGCTGTCTTGAGATCGAAGTACGCGAATACGCACGGGCCTGAAAAGTCATTGAACAATGACATCGGGGTTCCTGTCACGATCATCAATGCCCCCGATGAATGTGACGCATTGGTGTTGGAAATGGGAATGCGCGGCCTTGGTGAAATAGCCAGGTTGTGTGATGTTGGTCATCCACAGATTGGTGTGATTACCGAGGTTGGTGACGCACATAGCGAGCGAGTTGGTGGAATTGAGGGAGTGGTTCGCGCCAAAGCCGAATTAGTCCAGGCGCTTCCTTCATCGGGAGTTGCGATTGTTAATTCAGATTCTGTGAATGCGATGAAAACCATCCACGGTGTTTCTGCGCGAGTGGTGACATTCGGATCATCCGAGTCTGCCTCTGTGCGATGGGAGATTGTCTCTTCCGATGACCGTGGATGTTGCACTGTTCGTTTCACAGCGGGCGACGAAAGCGCTGTCGGTATAGTCCCGCTTCCCGGAATTCACATGGCTGCGAATGCTGCATCAGCAGTCGCAGTTGGCATTACCTGTGGAATTGGAATTGCACAGTGCGCAGAGGCGCTTTCGACTGCACAAAGCGCAAGCCAACGAATGCAATGGGTGACTGGCCGTAATGGAGTCCGTGTGCTGGATGATTCATACAACGCAAACCCGATATCTGTAGCGGCGGCTTTACGTACGGTTGCAGAAACGTCAGCTAAGCAGAGGTTTGCGGTGTTGGGAGTTATGGCCGAAGTGCTTGATTCACAGAATGCACATCGAGAGATTTCGGACCTATGTCAACGTCTCGGAATTGAACTGCTGGCGTTAGAGACTGATCTGTACGGGACTACTTCGCTGTCATTGACTGAAATTGCAAGCACCTTGGTTGGGCTTGATTCAAACGCCGTTGTTTTGGTCAAAGGATCGCGCGTTGCGGCAACAGAACGAGTTGTTCAAGCATTAATGGGTTGAGGGTCGACGCGTTTGTCAATCTTTTCGATATTGCACCACCACGATAAAAACAAAGCCCACAACGCGCCCATATACAAAACAGGACGTGATCCGATTGCATCCATGACTGGGCCAAAGATTGCATTACCAAGAGGAATTGTTCCGCCAAAGGCCATGAACCATAACGCCATCACGCGTGCACGAATATTTGTCTCGAGTCGACTCTGAAATACGGTCATCAATGAGGTCGTCGTGCCGAAGTATGCGATGCCGAGGAAGAAGGCAGTGATGAAGGCAAGAGTTGTTCCCCGAATTGATGCAAACATGGTCATCGAAATAGCGAAAGCCAAGAATCCGGCGCGTGAGACCTTCCGTTTGTCGAAAGGAGCGAGAACGGTACCGATTGCGAGTGCGCCGAGTAATGCGCCAAAGCCCCAGGTGGCATATAGCCATTTATACATAACGGTTTTGGGTTGAATGCCAAACGTGAGGTCTGCGACAGCGGGAAACAGACCAACGAACGGAAGGCAGAACATAGAAAATGAACTCATTGATATCAACATGCGACCAATTGAGGGCCTGTCGCGTGCAACACGGAAACCTGCAGTGAATGATTTCAGTCCTTGTTCTCGCTGTGGTGTGTGAGGAGGAAGTGTGATGTGCAAAACGGCCCACGTAACAAACAAATACGTGGCTGCGTTAAATATAAACACCTGACCAGCAGTAACACCCCAGCTCATCATGAGGGCAACCAGAATCGGCCCAGATACACGCGAACCGTTTATTGATGCGGAGTTCAAACTGATTGAACCACCCAAATCTTCTGGTCGTACCAGGCTCGGAAGAACTGCAGAGAAAGCGGGAGCGTTACATGCATTGCCGATGCCAACGGTCATCTGGGCGAGAAAGAGAGCGAGTATGGGCGCATGTGTGATGGTGAGAATTCCCAGCATGATTGAGCCGAACATTTGAATGGATTGAGCAAATACCAACCACTTACGCCTGTCAAACCTGTCGGCCAGTACTCCAGCGGGAATGGAAAGCAGGAGAAGAGGGCCAAGCTGGGCGAAAACAAAAATACCCACGGCTGACGCTCTGTGTGTGCGTTGGTAGATGTAGGCGGGAAGCACCACATTCTGCATCCACGTTCCGATGTTCGAAAGAAAGTTCGAATACCACATAATTCGGAAATCTCTGTACCCAAATGCGGCTCGCGCGGTTCCTGGTCTGGCAGGTGCACGTTTCTTCGTCGTCTGGCTGTCGGTATCTGTCATAGGGGTCGTTGTGACGATACTTCTCGTGGCGCACGTTCGGCGTGTTGGTCCACGCACTCAGGTCTGAATGTGACAATAATGACAGGGTGCAAATAGATTCACCAACCACAGTGGCGTCCCCAACAACGAATGCAGATAGTTGCCGTACCCGTTACGGCACATTCGCTGAGTGTCCGTTATGCACGGGTGATCTCACGCCAGAACACGCGCACTTCAAGTGCCGCACGTGCGGCTGGCGCGATAGTTGCTGCGACTAGCGCGACGGAGTGAACTTCACTGGCAGTGATGCTGGCCCAAATATGCCAACATTTGATGGTTTGTAAACAACAGGACCATCTAGTTCCAGGTTCAACATGCGTTGTGACAAAACTGTGAATGCTTCTTGCAGTTCAGCTCGTGCGAGTGATGCGCCAAGGCAATAGTGAATACCTGCACCGAGCGATAGGTGTGGCTGTCCAACTGGTTCGCGAGTGATGTCAAACGTTTCTGGTGTAGGGAATACCGATGCATCGTAGTTTCCCGTGCTCATTGACGTGCTCATAAAAGTGCCCTTAGGAAAAAGAACACCGTTGTACTCAATGTCTTCAGATGCAAAACGAATGGTGCCACCAACAGCGCCAGAGAAACGCAACACTTCTTCAACTGCGCGTTGTGCAAGTGACGGGTCCTTGCCAAGAAGTGCCCATTGTTCTGGATACTCGGCAAACAATGCGAGCGCGAGACCCAATTGATTGCGAGTGGTATCTGTGCCACCCACGATGACTGCGTCGACCATCATGGTCAGTTCTTCGGTATTGAGCTTGTCGCCAGCTTCTTCAGCAGCAATGAGGTCAGTAATGAGGTCATCAGCAGGGACGCTTCTGCGTTTCTCGATGAGTCCTTCTGTGTATTTTTCCAGTTCTTGCTGTGCGGCTAAAAAAACAGACATGTTCTCTGCCAAATTTTGGCTGAAGATCAGCAAGATCTCTGTGGCTAGACGACTAAAAAGTTTCCAGTCTTCTTTGGGTGCACCCAACAACTCACAAATGATGGGAATGGGGTAGGGCTCGCAAATATCGCGGACTACTTCGGCTTTTCCGGAAGAAGTAAACGGGTCGAGAAGTGAATTGACTGTGTCACGCATGAATGGACGAAGTCGGTCAGCACTGCGGGGTGAGAATGCAGGTGCGACAAGTCGACGCAAGCGAACATGGACTTCGCCTTCCGCATTCAAAATGGAAACTTGGCGACGACTGAGAAATGCTTCATCAGTAATGCCTTGCAGTTGTGCAACCATGCCAGTAGCTGAGTGCCAACGCTTATCGCGCAGGATTCCCATGACGGATTCATACGTGAGAACGGAATAGCCGATGTCGGTACGAGCGAGCCAGCTGTCCTTTGCTGTCTCTCGCAGAAGAGCATGACGATCTGATCGTTGCTGATCAACAATCAGGGGGACTTTGGGGATTTGGAGGTCTTTTGCAAGCGAAGCCATCGTTACAACCTATTCGCTAACAGGTTCTTGCGACGCAACGAACGAGCCTGAAGTATGGGTTTGTGGACGCCGTAGCGCGATATGTGGAATCCTTAGAGCATGAAGAGTTTCAAGAACTTTATTAATGGCGAATATGTTGATGCGAGTGACGGTCAAACATCCGCCATTATCGATCCATCCACAGGACAGCAATATGGTGAGGCGGCCTTGAGTGGTGCCGCAGACGTGGATAACGCTATGAAGGCTGCTTCACAGGCATTCAAGACGTGGGGTCAGACCACTCCGTCGGAACGTTCTTTGGCGTTGTATCGCATTGCAGACGCCATCGAGGCGCGTGCTGACGAAATTGTCGCTGCAGAAGTGCAGAACACAGGTAAGCCAATCGCACTCACTATGAGCGAAGAGATTCCTCCCATGGTTGACCAGATTCGTTTCTTTGCCGGAGCTGCGCGCATGTTGGAAGGCAAAGCCACGGCTGAGTACATGGCAAACATGACATCGATGATTCGTCGTGAACCAATTGGTGTGTGTGCTCAAGTCGCTCCATGGAATTATCCGATGATGATGGCTGTTTGGAAATTTGCGCCAGCAATTGCTGCAGGTAACTCAGTAGTGCTGAAGCCGTCAGATACGACCCCTGCCTCAACCACACTTCTTGCTGAAATTGCAGCAGAGTTTTTACCGGCAGGCGTACTGAACGTCATCTGTGGAGACCGAGATACGGGTCGGGCAATGGTGACTCATGACATTCCATCCATGGTTTCGGTGACTGGGTCTGTGCGTGCAGGTATTGAAGTGGCGGAAGCTGCAGCAAAGAGTTTGAAGCGCGTGCACCTTGAACTGGGCGGTAAGGCTCCCGTCATTGTGTTTGATGATGCAGATATTGAGGCTGCGGCTGCCGGTATTGCTGCAGCTGGGTACTTCAATGCAGGACAAGATTGCACGGCGGCAACCAGAGTCGTTTGTGGTCCGAAGATTTACGCAGAGTTCGTAGCCGCGCTTGCAGAGCAAGCTGCTGGCACTCGCACTGGTGGACCGAAAGATCTTGAGGCAGCCTTTGGCCCATTGAATAATTCAAATCAGTTAGCACGAGTTGCAGGTTTTGTTGATCGCACGCCAAAGCATGCACGTGTTGTCACGGGTGGAGAACGTCAAGGCAATTACGGGTACTTCTTTACGCCGACGGTCATTGCAGATTTGAAGCAAGACGACGAAATGATCCAGAACGAAATTTTTGGTCCAGTCATTACTGTGCAGAGATTCTCAGATGAAGAAGAAGCATTGCGCTGGGCCAACGGAGTCGAGTACGGACTTGCATCATCGGTGTGGACTCGCGACTTTGGTCGTGCAATGCGTATGGCAAAGCATCTTGATTTCGGTTGTGTGTGGATTAATACACACATTCCAGTCGTGGCAGAAATGCCGCACGGTGGATACAAGAAGTCCGGATATGGAAAAGACTTGTCTGCATATGCGCTTGATGACTACACACGTATTAAGCACGTGATGGCCAATTTGGAGAGCTGAACCCAGGTTGCGGCCGCAAAATTCCGTCTCAGTTGCCTCAAGGTGCCTATGATTTGGAACGACAGTAAAGGTGGTGGTCCAGTGGCAGATGAGCGTGGGTCAGTCGAACTCGTCAATGTGACGAAGAAATACGGCGACATGGTGGCAGTTGACTCCATGAACCTTTCAGTTCATCCCGGCGAATTTCTGTCGCTATTGGGTCCTAGTGGTTGCGGCAAGACCACAACACTTCGAATGCTTGCTGGTTTTGAGCAGCCAGACTCTGGCCATATCCGCATCAATGGTCTAGAAGTGCAACACATTCCGCCGTATAAGCGTGAAGTCAATACTGTGTTCCAGCACTACGCATTGTTTCCCCATATGACCGTTGCTGAAAATGTGGCATATGGTCTAAAACAATCTGGCATACCAAAGAGTGAAGTTGCTGCTCGCGTTGCAGAGGCTCTTGACATGGTGCAAATGTCAAAACTTGCTGAGCGTCATCCTCGCCAAATGTCTGGTGGTCAGCAGCAGCGAGTCGCCGTTGCTCGCGCATTGGTAAATCGCCCAAGCGTTCTGCTTCTCGATGAGCCGCTCGGTGCACTTGACCGCAAACTTCGTGAAGAGATGCAGATCGAGTTGAAACTCCTTCAGAGTCGTCTCGGAATCACCTTTGTGTTCGTGACCCATGACCAAGAAGAAGCAATGTCCATGTCAGACCGAATTGCAATCATGCTTGATGGTCACATTGAACAACTTGGTGACCCCGAAACGGTTTATGAGCATCCGTCGTCAGCATTCGTTGCTGGGTTCATTGGTCGTAACAATTTCTGGACAGGTGTTGCCACTGAAGATGGGGCTATCGCAGATGATGGCACTGTGTTTGTGGCGTCACGACCAGAAGAAGATGTTCCTAATGGCGAAGACACTTTGTCAGCGGTGCGCCCAGAGTGCATGGTGCTCTCATCGGAACGCCCGCAACAAGCGCACAATGTCGTGCAAGCCACAGTGTCGGGTATCTCTCATTTCGGTGACGTATTGCAATATGTGGTTACCGCCGGAGACCGTGACCTGATTGTGATGTCGCCGCGCACCAGCACCAACCGCCCTGCGTTGGGCGACTCTGTTTGGTGCTCGTGGGCACCAGAAGAGGTGTACCTGTTCTCGGCCCGCCAAGCCGGGGTAGTGATGGCTGAACCACACAAGGACTAAACCGCTTGGGAATGCCTGTCTGCGGACTAGGTTGTCCCTTGTACCGAATCTCTTACAACTAAAACCAAGGAGAAATCACATGTCACAGGAACTTCGAATTCTTGCCCCAGATAGTTTTCGCGACAAATTAAATCGTCGTGCCTTTATCAAAGCAGGTACAGCAACTGCTGGAATGGCAGTGGTGTTGATGGCATGTGGTGGATCAGATTCTGCACCCGACACAACTGCAGCAGTTGATGGTGAGAAATTGGCATCAGGTGACTGGAGTCGCGTCATCAACAAGAGTTCAGGCACGTTGGCCATGTACACATGGGGCGACTACGACGACCCTGAATTGGTGGGCGCGCTGGCTGAATCAAGTTTGGGCGTAAAGATGAAAGTTGACTACTTCGGCAGCAACGAAGACCTCATCACCAAGTTGTCAGCTGGTGGCGGCAAGAGCAGCGGATTCGACATCGTTGTTCCGACTGGGCCATACATCGTGCAGATGATTGAAAAAGGTCTCATTCAAAAGTTCGACAAGACCCTTCTTCCCAACATGGTCAACGTTGACCCGGCCTTCCTTGGTCAAGCGTGGGACAAAAATGATGACTACTCGGTGTGCAAGAACTGGGGTTGCACTGGTTTCTACTACGACACCACGAAGATCAAAAAGGAACTCAATACGTGGCAGGACTTCCTTGATGCATGCATGGGCGAAGCAAGTGGCCAGTGCTCGATGATCGATTCTGCGCCTAACTACGCCGGTCCATATTTTTGGGCAAACGGAATTGACTGGAATACAGAAGATAAGGCTGCTCTCGATGCGGCTGAAAAGTTCCTGGTAAATGAACTTGCTCCTCATGTGAAGGCGTTCGACAGTCAACCAAGTACAAAGTTGGCAGAGGGTGCGTACACCTTGTCTATGGCATGGAATGGCGATGCACGTTTGGGTCACTTTAAAATCAAAGATGCAGGTGGCAACCCAGAGGATTGGCGTTGGGTTCTCGGAACCCCCGACACTGAACTATTCATGGATTGCTTTTGTATTGCTGCTGGATCTCCTAATACCGAAGCCGCGCATGCATGGATCAACTGGATTCTTATCCCTGAGAATTCCATTACAGACCTTCAGCACCACGGATTTCACACGGGCATGAAAGAAATGGAAACGCTCATCTCAGAGTTGGCTCCAGATCTTGAGAAAGGTGACATGATTTTCTTTAAGGCTGACGAAGTGAAGACAATGCACACTCAGGTTTTGAATTCTTCAATTGATCGCTTGGTCGACATTTTGAATAAAGCCAAGGCTGAGGCCGGAGCCTGATAGGGGTGACCGCGCCGGTCTCAACTACCTATCGCAAACGGCTGCGAGCACCAAAGTTCGCCCTCGCCCTACCGTCGATTATCTGGTACCTGCTCTTTTTTGTTGTACCGATTGCCTTTATAGTCGTCTACAGCTTTGCGGCAAAAGATGGATCAAAGTTAATTCCCGTTAACTACAGCCATTTGTCTGGTGCCAATTACTCGAATGTTTTTGACGAGACGTTCCTTAAGGTCTTTAAGTCAACATTACGAATATCAACCATCGCGACACTTGGGTGTTTGCTCATCGGTTTGCCTGTTGCGTATTTTGCTGCCTTCAAAGTGCCCGAAAAATGGAAAGCTATCATTCTGGCACTAGTGGTGGTTCCTAGTTTCACTAGTTTCCTCATTCGCACGGTCGCATGGCGTATTCCGCTCGCTCCAAATGGGCTCTTTTCGAAATGGCTAGTCGACATGGGCTGGATTGGTACGCAAGGTATTCAAATCCTCGAGACGCCTCTTGCCGTACAGGTTGCAATTGTTTACAACTATCTCGGTTTTATGATTCTGCCTTTATTTGTTGCGCTAGATCGAATTGATATTCGCATGCGTGAAGCAAGTAAAGACTTGGGAGCAGGACGGGTTGCAACTTTCTTTGGCGTGACATTGCCACTCGCTGGCCCCGGAATCATTGCCGGTGTTCTCTTGACATTCATTCCGATGTGCGGCGATTACGTCACGGCCACGGTTCTTGGTGGTGCAAAAGGAAACATGATCGGATCGATGATCGCTTCGCAATTCAGTGGTGCACAAAACTGGCCACTGGGGTCGGCAATGGCGATTCTCATGATTGGTGCAGTTCTGCTGTCCATGGTTGCTGGCGCTGCAATTGTGTGGCTCGTTGCTTGGGTGTTTAAGCATCCAACTCCAGTTTCAATACGTATCAAGCATTCACTTCACGAACGGACTCTTCGTCGTACTCGCGAAGGGAAGGCATCGCTTTTCAGTTTCGACCTATTGCCCATTGCATTGTGTATCTGGACCGCATTGGTGTTGGTGTTCTTATTTATCCCAATCGCACTCGTGGTTTTACACTCGTTTAACGGCGGAAATTCGTTCACCATTTGGTCAGGGACTGCTGGAGTTAAGTGGTGGGATGAGTTATTTGATGGCTCTGTTGCCTGGGCAGTGTTGGTTCGTTTTCTAGCATTGTTTGTGATTTCGGTTGTTGCGCGAAATGTTTTGATGCGCACGACGAAAATCTCACGTCGACTGTTGAATTGGTCAGGGTCTGCGGCCTTCTTGTTGGCATTTGTCGTTAATGGAATGTCAACGAACTGGTACGAAACTGTGTTCGACTTTGCAAGCATTGGTGACGCTATTCGCAACTCCTTTATTGCTGCGTTTGGCGCCACGATTGTGGCAGTCATTATTGGTGGTCTTGCAGGCGTTGCGCTTGCACGTCGACCTGGCGTGTGGACCAAGATTTTTATGGCAACAGTGTTTCTGATTCTCGTGACACCTGAAATCATGGACGCCATCGCCCTTGCAACTTGGTTTCCGCGGTTCGCAGATTTCCCCATTATCGGTTACCCGTTCAAGCAGGGTTGGGGTCCGTTCAATGGTGGCATGAACAAACTGTGGGTTGGTCAATCCATTTACGCCAGCGCAGTCGTCACGCTCATTGTCCGTGCTCGACTTTCAGGCCTGGACGAGGCACTTGAGGAAGCCGCTGCTGATCTCGGTGCGCCTCCTGCTCGCGCATTCAGACAAATCACGTTGCCACTAATTTCTTCTGCTCTGATTGCGGGCGGACTGTTGTCGTTCACATTGTGTCTCGACAATGCTGTCATTTCGACATTGATCAGTGAAGCTGGGTCCACCACGTTCCCAGTGGCCTTATTAGGTGCTACTCGCAGCAGTATTAAGCCATTCTGGGGAGTCGGAGCAGTCATTCTGTTCTGCGTCACTCTTGGTGCCCTATGGTTCGTCACGGTTGTCTTGCGTAGATCTGGTAACTCGTCAAGTGAAATCGCTGCCACGCTCGCGGGTAGTTGACGTAGCGTTATACCCCTATGGAACCTCCGAGTAGTCGCGCAATAGCCGTACAGCCACCCAACTCGCCAGAGTGGGTACGTGATGCCGTGGTTGCCGGTGGCGGTCACATCGTGGAACCCGCTGAAGCGTCAGCAATCGTGTGGACTGCAGCTCGCAATGCATCGGGCTTGCGTGAAGTTCTCGATGCGAATGATCATCTTGAATGGGTTCAAGTTCCTTTTGCTGGAATCGAAAACTTTGTCCCGATTCTTGACGATGATCGAATTTGGACATGCGGCAAAGGCGTATATGCAGAGCCAGTAGCAGAACATGCATTGGCCTTGGCTCTTGCTGGAATGCGAAACATTGCTGCGTACTCGCGGTCCACTCAATGGTCTGCTCCAGCTGGTCGCAATTTGTTAGGAGCTGCAGTAACCATCGTTGGGGGCGGGGGAATTACCGAGTCTCTGATTCGACTACTCACGCCGTTTAACTGCAACATCACTGTCGTACGCAGAACAGTCGAAGATATTGATGGCGCAGACACTGTTGTTGGGCAGGAAAATCTTGTCGATGCATTGGTGGGCGCTGACGTTGTTTTCTTGGCTCTTTCTCTTACGCCAGAGACAGTCGGATTGATTGGTAAACCAGAACTTGAAGTGATGGAACCACATGCATGGCTAATCAACGTTGCGCGTGGCGGTCATATCGTCACAGACGACTTGGTGTGGGCATTGCAAAACAATGTCATTGGTGGAGCCGCCCTCGACGTGACAGATCCCGAACCATTGCCGGAAAATCATCCGTTGTGGTCCCTGCCTAATTGCATAATCACACCTCACGTTGGAAACACACCAGAGATGGCAGTGCCATTGTTGTCTGCTCGAATCACCGAGAATGTAAAACGATTCATCAACGATGAGATTCTCGTTGGTCTTGTCGACGTGCGCAATGGGTACTGAGAAAACGCACTACCAAGTTCTCGGTGTATCTGCAGAAGCAACGACGGATGAAATTCGTCGTGCGTATCGAGAACGGATGAGGGCTGTTCATCCAGATGTGAACGAGGGTTCGGCTAACGGGTCACAGAGAATGACTGAACTAAATGTTGCATGGAAAACATTGTCTAGTCCTCAATTACGTCGTGCCTATGATTCTTCGGTTTCTGTTTCCAATTCTTCATTTGTGAATACTGGTTTTTGTACGAGCGAGCCCGTCATCTCGTACGCCCCCGCACGATTTCCATGGCGGGGGATGATTATCGCCAGTGTCATTGGCGCAGTCTTGGTGTTAATCGCTCATGCGCTCACATCACCGAGCGTGCCTCGCCCAATCGACCAGTTGTTGTCGTCTGGCTCCTGTGTGAATATCGACTCTTCTTTATCTGCAGTGGAAATCTCTTGTACTCAGCCACACGATGCTGTGGTTCAGCAATTGATTGCTATTGATCGGTCATGTCCACTTGAGATGGGGCAGTTTCATGATCGGCAGGGAATGGGTGTTGTGTGTGTTTTGCCTGCACGACCAGTGCCCGGTGTGCAATTGCCAGGAGTGCCTGGGTAACTGCACATCCGTAAATGAATTCTCCTCATGGAAATGGTCCAGATGTTGAATAATTGGAACTATCGTTGAGGCGGTGCGGAAATTATGTGAAAGACCTGGATGCGCGGGTCTTGCCGAAGTGTCATATGGCATTGACAAAGCACAACTTTTGGTGTGGGTCGATAATCGGGCAGTTCCCGAGCGTGAACTAGCAGGTCGTTTATGTCGTCGTCATGCAAATGCGCTCAGCGTTCCACGCGGCTGGACCATTGATGACCGCCGTGATGCTGTTCCAAAATTGTTTCGAATTAGCGACGACCCGAAACCGCCACCAGTTACTCGCGAGAAACGGGTGTCTGCCAAAAAAGTAGAACGGGAACGTCCGTCTCTGTTTGAGGGAAATCCAGATCCAGATGAAACACAAGCAATTCCCTGGTCGCCGCGACTTGCAAAGACCGTTCAACCAGACGATGACCAACCAACATTTGGCCGATTGTTGGGTCGAGCATTTGGCCAACAGCCGAAAGACGAAGAGTAACTCAGATGCAGTATTCATCTGATGTGGCTATGGCCGTAGAGCCTGCAGTTGTGCATCCTTATGTTGCTGATCTTGCTCGGTATATCGAGTGGATGCCGATGGTGCATGAAGTTGAAGCCGTGGGCGACGGAGTGTGGAACGTTGAATTGCGTGCAAAGGTCGGCGTGTTTGCTCGGTCAAAACGTTTGCGTATGAAACGCACCGTGGACACAACACAAAACATCGTTTTCGAACGTGATGAGATCGATGGACGGCGACATTCTCCGTGGACCATGGCTATCGCGCTACGACCAGCTGCAGCGGGGTGTGTTGTGACGGTTGATCTTTCCTATGGCGGAACTTTGTGGACTGCCGGGATACTTGACAGGGTTCTTGCTGCTCAAGTTGAAGCGGGAAAGACCGGATTGGCTCGCGTCGTTCACGGGGCGTAAGCAGTCAATCGGCCGTTTGCTCGTTGTTCGAGCAGCAATGATGTGCCAAAGCACTCAGATAACGATTCTGATGTCAGGGTTTCATGCAATAGGCCCGAGGTGATGATTTTTCCATCTTTCATCAGCGCGCAATGCGTGGTGTTGGTTGGTATTTCATCAACATGATGAGTAACAACAACAGATGGCAGTTGCGGGTTGTCTGTTGCGAAGGTGTGTAAGAGTTGGATGAGGTTTTCACGTCCGCCAAGGTCAAGTCGAGCAGTCGGTTCATCAAGCAGTAGCGCAATAGGGTCAGTCATCAAAGCGCGAGCTAGTAGTACACGTTGTTGTTCTCCTGATGACAGCGCACCAATCTCGCGATCTGCACACCAGGCGACACCGAGTCGGTCAAGACATTTCACAGCACGTTGCGCATCTTCGTCAGAGTAGGTATGCCACCAGGTTTCGAGCGCTCCGTTCTTTGCTGACATAACAACTTGGGTCGCTGTTAAGACTGGGCGTATCTCTGAGGCAAGGGACGCTGACATGTATGCGATGCGGGGACGAACAGGTCGAATATCAAAAGTCCCCAATGCGCGACCTTGTACGAATATGTCTCCAGATGATGGGTGTAGGTACAGCGACAGAACACGAAGAAGTGTGGTCTTGCCACAACCATTGGGGCCAAGAATTACCCATCTGTCGGTGGGAGAGACAGAGAGGGATACTGAATCAAGGATGTGCCGGCCATCTCTGACAATGCTGACATTGCTGGTTTGTAGAACTGGCGAAACATCGAGGTCGTTGGGCACGAAGACACGGTATCGGGCATGGCAGAGTAGAGACATGGTCGGCTCTGCACACGAGGAACTAGAGCAAGGACTGGCTCGCGTCATGAATGCGACCAGCATCGCAAATCTTCAGCGATTGTCGGGCGGAGCGTCGCGTGAAACCTGGCGTTTCACAGCTGATAGTGAAGCATTTGTTCTACAACGGGTACGACCTGGCACCATCGGTGGATTCCAAGTTGAGCCGCGCGTTTTGTCGGCAGCGCATCGTGCAGGTGTGCCGGTTGCAGAGTTAGTTGTGGATGGCGCAGACAGCAAAGAATTGAACGCACCGTTCATGATTGTTCGAGCAGTTGAAGGCGAAACAATTGCCCGCAAGATTCTGAGAGATGAAACGTTTGATACAGCACGGAAGGTTCTGACGTCCCAATTGGGTGCAGCAGCAGCGCAATTGCATCAGATAGATATCTCATCTGTTCCCGGATTAGTGGCCGATGATCAGATGAAGAGATACCAAACTGTGTTGCGAGATCTCGGCGAACCTCATCCAGTTTTTGAAGCAGCATTTCGCTGGTTAGAGATAAACAGGCCAGAGTCGACATCAGAATGTTTGGTGCATGGTGATTACCGCCTCGGCAACATCATGGTGAATGATCAGGGGCTTGCTGCAATCCTGGACTGGGAACTTGCCCATATCGGAGACCCGATGGAAGATCTCGGGTGGTTGTGCGTACGCGCATGGCGCTTCGGGGGAGCATTTCCTGCGGCAGGACTCGGTTCATACGACGAACTCTTTGATGCGTACGCATCGGTGACTGGTGTGCGACCAGACCCTGACGTAGTGCGATGGTGGGAAATACTTGGCACGTTGAAGTGGGGAATCATTTGTATTTCGCAAGCGGCAACACATCTGATGGGCATTGCACGTAGTCATGAATTAGCTGCCATTGGTCGTCGAGTCTGTGAAAATGAATATGACCTGATTGAACTTCTTACTAAAGGATCACAATGACCGCCCCGCATGATCGTCCGACGGCTTCAGAACTACTTGAAGCTCTTCATGAATGGATGGAGCGGGATTTGTTACCCGGCGTCGACGGCCGGTTGCAGTTCCATACGCGTGTAGCAATCAACATGATTGACATTATTCGTCGTGAACTTGAACTTGGTCCGGATCAAGAAGTTCGACATCAAGAAATTTTGTCATCGTTTGGAATGAATGACGATGCAGAATTGGCAGCTGCAATTCGTGAGGGCGCCTTTGATACAAAACTCGTGGAGATTCTTAACAGATTGCGTCCCGTTGTTGAGGACAAAGTGCGAGTGGCGAACCCGCGTTATTTACTTTGACCGCGAGATGCGTTCAACGTGACTGGCTGGCCTGCAGCTAACTGTCCACACGCGGCAGCAATTTCAGTACCGCGGTTTTGTCGTGTAGTGGCGTTCACTCCGAGGTCTCGCAGCAGTCGTTGAAAGGCTGCAACTCGTCCTGGCGAACTGCCCACAGTTGGCCAACCTGGTGTGGGGTTTAACGGAATGAGATTGACGTGTGCTGCTGGAGTGAGCTGTAAGCACAATTCAGCCAATTCACGCGCATCGCGATCTGCGTCGTTGACAGCGTCAATAAGTGCCCATTCAAACGTGATGCGTCGTCCCTTTGTGAACAGATATTCACGGCATGTTTCCATCAGCATCTTGAGCGGGTAGCGCTCATTGATCGGAACAAGCTCTGTGCGCAACTCGTCACGGGCTGCATGCAATGACACAGCAAGGTTCACTGGTAGTGGGCGTTGAGTTAAGGCTTTGATGCCTGGGACAATGCCAACTGTAGAGATGGTGAGATGACGAGCAGAAATGCCGATATCGCCATGGATGCGTTCGACTGCCGCCCATACATTTGGCTCATTGGCGAGCGGTTCGCCCATTCCCATGAACACGATGTTGTCAATACGACGATTTTTGGTTGCTGCTTCGCGTGCGCTTCGTACAACTTGTTCGACAATTTCACCAGGTGATAGTTGACGGTTGAAGCCCGCTTGACCAGTAGCGCAAAAACCACACGCCATTGCGCAGCCGGCTTGTGTGCTGACGCACACGGTGGCGCGCTCGTCGTAATACATGAGAACGGTTTCAATGGGGTGGTTGCCTTCAAGAAGGTGCCACAGAAACTTCACGGTGTCGCCATTTTCTGAAGTCTCGCGACGAATCTCGATCAATCCTTCGGGCAGTTCTGCATCAAGTTTTGCGCGCAATGCTGCGGGGAGGGTCTGGATCTCGGATGGCTTCTTGAAGTGTGTGTACATGCCAGACCACAGTTGGTCGAGGCGATATGACGCTTCGCCTTCAAGAATCGCTGCAATTTCTTCGCGGGTGGGGTCGTAGAGAGTTGTCATTAGTTACTTTGCTGCCACATCGCCAACAAAGGCGAGTTCGCGGTGATGAGGGGTGAATCCGAGCGAAGTGTATACAGACATTGCCGCTGCGTTATCTGCATCGACATACAACATTGCAAGAGGCACGTTTTGCTTGGCCAAATATGCAAGGCCTGCGATAGTCATGCGTCGGCCTATGCCCTTGCCGGCATGTGCGGGGTCAACGGCGATGACATAAATTTCGCCCATCTGGGGGTCGGTGTCGCGGTGAACTTTGGTCCAGCAGAATGCAGCGAGAGATGAATCATCCCAATGCATTAGGAAGCCCTCTGGGTTGTACCAGTTCTCAGATTGTCGAGCGGCAACGACATCGCGAGTCCATCCGCCTTGTTCGGGGTGCGCATCAAAGGCTGCGTTGTTCACAGCTAGCCACGCATCTTCGTCTATGCCTGTACGAAATGGCGTCGTTACAAAATCGGCGGCGAGGCCGAGTTGTTCATCGCTCAATGGAAGAGACCTGCGCATCTGCACCAAGTGTCGGCCAGATGCAAGCCCTGCGTTGTGAGCGAGTTGTCGGTGAATATTGTTTGGCTCAAATACCCACCAGTGCACATGTCCGCCGCCTTCGCTTGCAACAATGTCGAGCGCAGCGGTAATCAGGTCTGGCGCAATTTCCATCGAGTCATATCGATGGTGAGGGTGAACAATCAGATCAAGCGACCATGACTCGTTTCCGCGAGAAATTTGGCAGTACCCCACAATGTGGTGATGGTCGGTGTCGCGAACAATGACTCCGGCAAATCCTTTGCGTCCGCCTTCACGCAAATCGAGCCAGAGATGGTCATTCAGGGGGCGCACGCCATCGGCCCGCCACGTGTCATTAATCAGTGCTGAGACCTCGTCAATGCTGGACGGGTCCATCTGTCTCTTGATTTCGAGTGAACGCACGGCTGTCAGGGTACCTTTTGGCCATGGGAAAGCCGAGAACGCCAGCTGGTCGCGCGAAAGAGATAGCCACTCGTCTAGCGGTGTTGTACCCGAAAGCCGAGTGTGAGCTGACCCATTCGAACGCATATGAACTGCTGTCAGCCACCATCTTGTCGGCGCAATGCACAGATGTGCGGGTGAACATGGTGACTCCGGCGCTCTTTGCCAAGTACCCGACTCCACTGGCATTGGCTGAGGCGAACCCAACGGAGCTTGAAACAATCATTCGTTCAACGGGCTTCTATCAGAGCAAAGCAAAGAATCTCATTGGTATGGGTCGCAACGTTGTTGACCGATTCAACGGCGTCATTCCTCATGAGATGGAGGACTTGGTAACGCTTCCTGGTGTTGGTCGTAAGACCGCCAATGTGTTGCGCAGTGTTGTCTTTGACTTGCCGGGGCTTGCTGTTGATACACACGTTGGTCGATTGTCGCGCCGTCTCGGGCTCACCACAGAAGAAGATCCTGTGAAGGTGGAAAAGGTCCTCAACGGATTCATTGACCCGCCGGAGTGGGGCCGTTTCGGACTGCGCCTCATCTTGCACGGACGTCGTGTGTGTGATGCAAAGAAGCCGAAATGTGGCATTTGTGAGTTTGAAGACATCTGTCCTTCCAGTCTGATGCCATCAAAGTCAAAGGCGAAGTGACGCTATTCAAGTAGCGTCTGTGCGATGACAGCCACCATTTGTGCCGAACTGGGCGCAGCAGCAGACGCCGTAAACCGCTACCGAATGAGAGTGGCGGGGCTCATCGAGAACATTGGTGCAAACCATGAAGATCTCGTCAGCGCAATGTATGAAGCAGAGCGTGCTCTGTTGTCAGCTGAGCGTTTGCTGATTCGCGCTGAAAAAATTGCCCGTTAGTTCACGACTTCTTTGACTAAGTTGCCGTTGTGACCACATTCAATCCCCGAGAACAAATTCAGGCGATGAGTGGATATCACTCTGCGCAAGTTGATGTTCCTGTTCGTTTGAATACAAATGAGTCACCATTTCCACCGCCCGATGCCTGGCTTGATGCGGTCGCAGATATTGCACGGTCAATTCAATGGAATCGTTACCCCGATCGAGCAGCAACTGAACTGCGCGAAACAATTGCGCGCCGGCACAATGTCGACTCAGCAAATATTTTCGTGGCTAATGGCTCCAATGAAGTCATTCAAACAATTCTGTTGGCGTACGGCGGTGCCGGCCGGTGTGTCGCAACGTTTGAACCCACGTATCAGATGTATTCACAGATTGCGCGCGTCACCGGCGCCGATGTCGTGCAAGGGGAGCGCAAAGCTGACCTCACTCTTGATTCATTAGAAATTGAGCGCGTGCTCACTCGTCATAAACCGTCCGTGTCGTTCTTGTGCAATCCGAACAATCCGACGGGAATTATTGAGCCACGAGAAAACCTAGAGGCGATGCTTGCGCACACGACAGGAGTGGTCGTTGTTGACGAGGCCTATGCAGAATTCTCTGAATGGTCAGCTATTGACTTGGTGTCTGAAGACAGGCCTCTGGCAGTTACGCGAACATTCTCAAAGACTTTGTCAATGGCGGCATTACGAGTGGGTTATGTGGTGGCGCCGAAGCAAATGATCGCTGATTTGGAGATTGCAGTTCTTCCATATCATCTGGATTCTTTCAAGCAAGCAGCAACCATTGCTGCACTTGGCTTTGTATCCGAGATGGAAGAACGTGTTGAGCTCATCAAATCCGAGCGCGCTCGCATCTTTGCTGCGATCAGCGACATGGACTGCGATGTCTGGCCGAGCGGGTCAAATTTCATTCTATTTCGGCCTCGGTCGTCTGGCGCCTTTGCTGTGTGGCAACGAATGGTCGACGCTGGGGTGTTGGTGCGTGACTGCAGCACCTGGCCGCGATTGTCTGGCTGTTTGCGTGTCACAGTGGGTACGGCGGACGAGAACTCGGCCTTCTTGGGTGCACTGTCGACCGCCATGTCAGTCAATTAAGTAAAAATCACGTAATTGACAGTCCGAGAAGGGTGTCTAGCGGCGAGAATAGAGACATGGCACGTACAGCCCAGGTCACACGCAGCACAAAAGAGACATCTATAGATGTATCCATCAACCTTGACGGATCGGGGACTGCGTCTATCTCGACCGGTATTCCGTTCTATGACCACATGCTTGAGCAGTTGGCACGTCACGGCGGGTTTGACCTCACCATCGTAGCCAAAGGTGATTTGCACATTGATACGCATCACACAGTTGAAGACGTTGCAATCTGTGTTGGTGAAGCAATACGTGAAGCGCTCGGTGACAAAGCCGGAGTACGACGTTTTGCTAGCGGCTTGTACCCGCTTGACGAAGCACTCATAGAAGTTGCGTTAGATCTCAGTGGTCGCGCCTTTGTGGCGTGGAATGTTGAACTGCCTGAATGCCTGCCGCTAGGAAATCCTGCGTTTGACCCTTCTCTTGCAGAACATGCAGTGTCGTCGCTTGCCAATGCAGCCGCAATCACGTTGCATGTCAACTTGCGCGCAGGTCACAATGTGCATCACATCATTGAAGCAACCTTCAAAGGACTTGCGCGTTGTCTACGCGATGCAGTCCGCATTGAATCGGCGGGAGTGCCCTCGACGAAGGGTGTTCTTTCGTGACATCACGCCCGCGCGTTGCGGTGCTTGATTACGGAATCGGAAACTTGCGCTCTGCGCAGAAAGCGTTAGAACGTGTCGGTGCCGATGCTGTACTTACTGCTGACGCGCGTATTGCCGCATCCGCTGATGCTGTTGTTTTGCCAGGCGTCGGCGCATTCGGCGCATGTATGAATGCATTGCGTGCTGCCGGTCTTGAATCTGTTGTGCACGATTCCGTAGGCCGTGGGGTGCCGTTCATGGGTATTTGTGTCGGTATGCAGATGTTGTTCGATTCAAGCGAAGAAGACGAGACAGCAACTGGGCTTGGCATCATTCCTGGGTCAGTGCAGTGGCTCTCTGCTGACGTGCCCCGACCACAGATGCAATGGAATCAACTCAACATCACAAAGAGCGATGTTTTGTTTACTGATCTTGATGAAAAGCCATGGATGTATTTCGTCCATTCGTTGCACGGTGTTCCCACAGACAGCAATGACGTTGCAGCAACGGTTCATTACGGCGAAACACTCAATGTTGCTTTTCGTCGCGGCAATGTGTTTGCGACGCAATTTCACCCCGAGAAATCGGCAACGGCCGGGTTGCAGTTGCTTGAGAATTTTGTGAAGTCGGTAACAACATCATGATTCTGTATCCAGCAATTGATGTGTTTGGTGGCAAAGTAGTGCGCTTGCGACAAGGTGAGTATGACGACAGCACCGTGTATGGGGTTGATCCGGTTGCAATGGCTCTGTCGTTCGTCGACCAAGGAGCAACATGGGTGCACATGGTTGATCTAGATGCGGCACGCAGTGGCGAACCTGTTAATCGTTCCGTTATTGCCGCTGTTGCTCGCGCCATCGCTGGCCGTGCATCACTGCAGGTTGGCGGAGGGGTTCGTACAGAAGCCGACGCGGAGGCTTTAGCAACCGCCGGAGTCACGCGCGTTGTTATGGGTTCTGCCGCCGTTGCAGACCCTGCTCTTGTTCGTCGAGTGTCAGAGGTTGTAGCGGTTGCTGTTGGTCTTGATCATCGCAATGGTGTCGCAGCAACTCATGGATGGACAGAATCATCTGGAGTGCACGTCGACGACCTTCTGAGTCAATTTCCTACAGCTTCAGCCTTTGTGATTACAGATATCTCTCGCGATGGCATGTTGACCGGCCCAGACGCTGAAGGGCTTGCACGCGCGGTGTCGCTCACGTCAGTTCCCATTGTCGCAAGCGGGGGCGTTGGCTCTTTGTCTCATATTGCAGAGTTGGCCGCGGTCATCGGATTGAACGGCGTCATTGTTGGTAAAGCCTTGTATGAATCCAAGTTCTCCGTGTCTGAGGCATTGGAAGTGTTGTCATGAATCCAGATCTCGTTGCCCGTGTTATCCCGTGTCTCGACGTAACAAATGGTCGCGTTGTCAAGGGAATCAATTTTGTTGACTTACGCGACGCAGGGGACCCAGTGGAATTAGCGGCACGTTATGACGCACAGGGCGCTGATGAATTGGTGTTCTTGGACATTACCGCATCATCTGATGGGCGTGACACCATGATTGATGTTGTCTCTCGCACTGCAGAAGAGGTATTCATTCCATTCACGGTTGGCGGCGGTATTCGCGAATTGTCTGATGCACGAGCGTTGTTGCGCGCTGGTGCAGACAAAATCAGTGTCAACACATCTGCTGTGCAGCGACCTCAGGTGATTGCAGACATTGCAGATGAATTCGGGTCACAGTGTGTTGTCTGCGCCATCGATGCCAAATGGGATGCAGCGACTCATCAGTGGATGGTGTTTCTCCACGGTGGTCGCACCGCTACGGAATTAAATGCTGTGGAGTGGGCAGTGGCTGCAGTGTCGCTTGGAGCCGGTGAAATTCTTCTTACCTCTATGGATCGCGATGGCACGCGAGATGGTTTTGATCTTGGGCTCACTCGCGCGGTGTCGGACGCTGTTGGTGTACCAGTCATCGCTAGTGGCGGTGTGGGCACGCTTGGTCATTTGTCCGAAGGTGTCATCGAAGGTGGCGCAACAGGCGTACTTGCTGCGTCAATATTTCACTTTGGCGAACACACAATTGGTGATGCCAAACGCGATATGGCCTCGCGCGGTATTCGCGTGCGCAATACCTAGCTAGGAAATTGTCGCTAACAGTTGTGACAGAGCTGAGTTGCAGAGATGTGCAGCGTTTACAGCGAATGAATGATCTACACCTGTAGCCAAAATGATTTCAGCGTTACTCCACGTTGATACTGCAGCTGCCATTTCGTCTGGTGTTGTGAACTGATCATGTTCTGCAGCAATGATAATTTTCGGGCGAGGGTTGTTTGCCGCAGAGGGAAGTGACTTCATCATTTGGGCGGGCGGTGCAACAGCAATCCATCCGGCAATCCACGGGTTACTGACATTGAGCCCAACGACTGAACCAAATGAGTATCCGGTCATGATGATCGGCACTTCGGTTGCAATGAGATCAGATAAGTGGCATGCAGCTGCAAGATCAAGTCGTTCAGAATCACCATCATCATGAAATCCACCAGAGTTATTCACCCCGCGAAAATCAACGGCAATGGAATGACAATCGAGCCCCAACGCCACTTCCTGCATGGCTCTCACCACGTGATTAAAACGGTCTCCGCCGTACAGCGGGTGAGGATGGCCAATAATCACAACTGCACGCACGAGTTCAGCATCAGTACGCACCAAATCGGCTTCAACATTGATGCCGTCAATGGTTTCTAGGTAAATAGTTTCCACTCCCACGGGGCAAGACGGTACCGTACTTACGGTGAGCAACAACGACCAGACTTCAAACAATTCACGCGGGCGCATCATTCTCGCCACCGCCGATCAGTTGTCCGGCGTGGTTTATAACGCTGATGGTCTGGTCCCGGCAATTGCGCAGTGCGTAGATACAGGCGACATCTTGATGATGGCTTGGATGAATGCCGAATCGTTGCGTATGACTTTTGCAGAAGGGCGCATGGTCTACTACAGCCGCAGCCGAAGCGAGTTGTGGCGCAAGGGTGACACAAGCGGTGACCGACAGTTTGTGCGCGAGGCGTATTACGACTGCGACGGCGACACATTGTTGTTCAAGGTTGACCAAGAAGGCCGAGGCGCTTGCCATACAGGCGAGCGCTCATGTTTCTACCGATCATTTGGTGAAGACGAATGACGGGTACTGCCATCACGCCTTCGCGTGCTGAATTTATAGAGTTGGCAAAACTGCACACGGTTGTACCTGTGTGGACTCAGATTTTGGCTGACCTCGAAACTCCGGTTGCAGCATTCATCAAATTGGTCGGTGACGGTGACGGCTTCCTGCTTGAATCAGTCGAACACGGCGAGCGTTGGAGCAGGTATTCCTTTGTTGGTCGTAACCCCCGTGGAACATTGACACTGCGCAACGGCATGTTGACTGTCTCTGGTGATGTGCCAGCAAGCGTTCCCCTAGACAAGGGCATGTTGGCTGCAATGGAAGAATTGTTGCGTATCTATCGTGCACCGCTGTTTCCAGATCTTCCACCGCTTCAGGGCGGGCTTATGGGTCACCTCGGATATGACGTTGTTCGCGAGATTGAAGACCTGCCGAACATTCCACGTGATGATCGCGACTTGCCAGATGCTTCCATCAGCATCATTGGTTCACTTGCAGCATTCGATCATTGGCGTCAGCGCGTGTACATGCTGGAAAGTGTTCCAGTTGCAGGGTTGACCGATGCACAAATCGGTGATGCATACGATGCCGCTGTTGTTCGTGTGCACGTCGCTGTGGCTGATCTTGCACGCCCACTTGCGTATGTCGCAGTAGAGCCTCCTGTTGCTGGTGAGGACTTACCAAAGACTCGGTCGTCAATGCCTAATGGTGCATATCGCTCTGCCGTCGATGTTGCCAAGGAATACATTCGTGCCGGGGACATCTTCCAAGTAGTTCTTTCTCAACGGTTTGATATCGACCTCACTGCTGACCCATTTGATGTGTACCGAGTGCTTCGTCAGGTGAACCCCAGCCCGTACATGTATTTCTTACGTCAACCTGACCTCACCATCGTTGGTGGGTCCCCAGAACCTCTCGTGCAGTTGGTCAATGGGCGAGTGGTATCTCGCCCGATCGCCGGCACACGCAAGCGGGGAATTGATGACGAACACGACAAGCGACTTGCCGGTGAATTGCGAGAAAATCCGAAAGAAGTTGCCGAACACATCATGTTGGTCGACCTGGCCCGTAACGATGTTGGTCGAGTTTCCACTTTTGGTTCCGTACAAATGGATGAACTCATGTCGCTTGAGCGATACAGCCACGTGATGCACCTCACGTCACAAGTATCAGGTGACTTAAAGCCCGGCCTTGGGCCAATTGATGTGTTGCGTGCAACGTTGCCTGCCGGCACGGTAAGCGGTGCGCCGAAAGTGCGCGCAATGGAAATCATCGATGAATTAGAACCAGTAAAGCGTGGACCATACGCAGGTGTCGTGGGGTACGTGGACTTTTCAGGAAATCTTGACACCGCAATTGCTATTCGCACAATGTTTGTTGGTCCTAAATTTGCAAGCTTGCAGGCAGGTGCCGGAATTGTTGCTGATAGCGACCCTGCAGATGAAGATTTGGAGTGTGAAAACAAGGCACGTGCGTTGCTAGCGACCATTCCCGCTGCTGAACGAATGACACAACGTCGCAAAGAAGCGGGGACAACAGCATGACCAGCATTGTGTGGGCTGATATCGCCAAAGACGTGATCATTGTTCAGGGAGACGATGCTCAAGCGTTCTTGCACTCGCAACTTGCTAATGACATCACATCATTAGCTGTTGGCGCGAGCATGCATAGTTTGTTGCTTGAACCAACGGGCCATGTATCAGCCATTGTTCGAGTGGTTCGTCATGAAGACACAGTGTTCACCCTTGATGTTGATGCTGGGTTCGCAGATGCAGTAATTGTGCGGTTGCAGCGATTCGTATTGCGTGCCAAAGTCACTATGCGTTGTAGTGATTGGGTGGTCAGGGCTTTTCGAGGTTCTGATGCTGTGAGCGAAATAGGCGTAGGGCCTGGGCGTGCAGTGCCGTATTGGGGTTCAGAAGATGAAGTTGACATTGTCGGCGATGCATCGCAGTTGCCAACAGCGGGGGAGCAGACAGAGCCGGAACAGATTGACTATTCCCGCGCAGATTCTCGTTGGCCAAAACTTGGTGTTGATGTTTTAGTTGGTGACATTCCAGGAACTACCGGAATTCTGTCTGTTGCCGTGAGTTTTACTAAGGGCTGTTACCCAGGTCAAGAACTTGTCGAACGAATGGATTCTCGCGGAACAATGGCACCTGTCGTTGTTCGCGCTTTACCTCGTGAAGGCCTCGGAGTTGGTGCTCGCGTGATGGAAGATGAACAATCGGTCGGAACGGTCACTTCAGTTGGTGCGCACATTGCACTCGCACGCATTGCACGTACTTCAACGGTTGGTGAACCACTCGTCTGATACGTCATCTTGCCCCCGTAATTGAGCAAATTCGGGGGCGTGATTGAACAGAATCTGAAAGCGACCCGAATCGATTTGTGATTGTTCGGAAATGTGTAACCAGCGCACTGCCAATAAATGGTCTCCAAGTTTCATGGCACTCCGCGCAGCAAGAAATGCATTGGTGTCAGCAGGGCATAGTCGATAAGCCTCTGTCGCAAATCGCAAAGCCTTCATTGCGTCTCCTGCAGACAGAAGGCTGGCTGAAATCATCGCGTCGAACTCAGGGTCTCCTTCAGGGGCAAGCGCAGGATTAAGCAAAAACTTCTTTTGACGTTGTGGTGCCGCAAGGGTCTGGTACTGCATGAACAACATAAACACCAGAAGAGGAGCAATCTCCGTATTACCGGTCACAAAGCAGAGTCCAAACAACAGTGCAGTTACTCCCGCGCTCGATTTCAGAACAATGTCGTTGCCCCGGCCCGGCATGAAGTGTTCAACAATGCTCGCAACGAATGCTCCACCATCAAGGGGAAGGAGTGGCACAAGGTTCAGCACACCCAATGCGATGCCGGCCCACCAGATGGAAATAGTTGCATCACTGATGGTGATGTCTGCCCTGCTGAACGGGTTGGTGCTGTTCAGTAACAACACTGCGATTGCAGAAATAATTTGTAGTGATGGCCCGGCAATTGCAATGCGGGCTTTCTGCCCCCATGTCAGGGGAGTGCGCGGTTCATACGCAGCATAGGCGACCATGAAATCGAGTGATATTGATGCGGTGCAGCCAGACATACGAGCTGCCAGCCCATGTCCTAGTTCGTGAATCAACGTGAATATGCCGACCGCACCTGCCATCCAGAGTCCCAATGGAAACGGATAGAGGAAAACCAAAAAGGCAAGAAACACACCAAAACCTGGCTTAACGGTTGTGGGGAAGCCAAACACATTGAATACATTGCGCACAGAATGGCGTGTGGGGCTTCTCATGTCCCAAGTGTATTGAAGAGAGCCCTAAAGCCCTATGCGCCTAGACTTTCGCCGTGTCATACGTTTATGCCTTCGATCACAAACACCGTCGCCCGCCTATGGAGTACAAAGATCTCCTCGGTGGAAAGGGTGCCAATCTGGCAGAGATGATGAGCGTGTTGAACTTGCCTGTTCCACATGGTTTCACTATCAGTACTGATGCGTGTCGCGATTACATGCACGGTGGATGGCCAAAGAGTCTTTCGGATGAAATGACAAAGCACGTTGCAGCGTTAGAAAAAAAGATGGGGCGCAAGTTGGGGGACTCTAAAGACCCGCTACTTGTTTCAGTTCGCTCAGGCGCAAAGTTTTCAATGCCCGGAATGATGGACACGGTATTGAATCTTGGTCTTAACGACAAGAGCGTCGTTGCGTTGGCCGCAAAAACTAAGAACGAACGATTTGCGTACGACTCGTATCGTCGTTTTATCTCAATGTACGGGCGTATTGTTCTTGGTCTTGATGGTGCAGTGTTTGAGCATGCTCTTGAAACAGCTAAGGAAGTCGCAAATGCAAAGACAGATGCCGATATTCCAGCATCCGCTCTGAAAGAACTATGCGAGGTCTACAAGAAGGCAGTTGCGACAGCCACAGGTAAGCCATTTCCTCAAGACCCCGCCAAGCAACTGCGCGGGGCAGTAGAGGCAGTCTTTCGTTCGTGGAATGGTCCACGTGCCATCGCATACCGAGTCCGAGAAAAGATCAGTCATGAACTCGGTACCGCGGTCAACGTGCAAGCCATGGTGTTCGGTAACCGTGATGAGAATTCAGGTACCGGTGTTGGTTTCACGCGTAATGCATCAACAGGTGACTCGAAGCCTTATGGAGACTTCTTGGTAAACGCTCAAGGCGAAGATGTTGTTGCAGGAATTCGCAATACCGAGGACCTCAACGCACTAAAGAAGAAGTTTCCCAAAATCCATACTGAATTGATGGAAATCTTTGCTCGTCTTGAGCGTCACTACAAAGACATGTGTGACACTGAGTTCACAATCGAGCAGGGCAAGTTGTGGATGTTGCAAACGCGAGTTGGCAAGCGCACCGGTGCTGCTGCTTTACGAATGGCTGTCGAGATGACAAAGCCAACAGGCACAGGCAAGAAGGCGTGGAAGATTTCTAAGACTGAGGCAATTATGCGGGTTGCGGCTGACCATCTTGATCAGGTCTTGCATCCGCAATTTGCAACAAAGTCGAAGAGTATTGCCAAAGGATTAGCGGCGTCTCCTGGCGCTGCAGTGGGTCAGGTATTTTTCACTGCTGATGATGCAGAGGCTGCAGCATTGTCTGGCAAAGATGTCATCTTGGTTCGTGCGGAAACTAGCCCTGAAGATGTGCACGGCATGATGGTTGCTAAGGGCATTCTCACTTCACGTGGGGGTCTCGTCAGTCACGCGGCAGTAGTTGCTCGCGGATGGGGTACTCCAGCCATTGTTGGTGCTGAATCAGTCAAGATTTCTGGCAGTTCATTCACAGCAAATGGAGTCACAGTGAAAGAGGGCGACTGGTTGTCGCTTGATGGAACAACTGGCGACGTAATGCTCGGACAACTTGCGTTGATGGCCTCTAAACCTCCAAAGGAATTTGACACCATTCTGAAATGGTCTGATGAGGTCCGCAAAGGCAAGATGGATGTTCGTGCTAACGCGGACACCAAAGAAGATGCTAAGAAGGCTCGCGAGTTAGGAGCCCAAGGAATTGGACTCTGTCGTACAGAGCACATGTTCCTTGCTGCAGACAGATTGCCAGTCGTTCGTCGAATGATTCTTGCTGGCACTCCAGCAGAGGAAACTGCTGCCCTCGAGGAACTTCGAAAAGTTCAGAAAAAGGATTTCGTAGTTCTGTTGAAGGAAATGTCTGGGCTGCCCGTCACGGTGCGTCTGCTTGACCCACCGTTGCATGAATTTTTGCCAGATGTCAACGAATTAGAAATCAAGAAGGCGACAACTCTCCTCGATGAAGAAGAAGAAACTCTGTTGCGGGCCGCACATGAGTGGAGCGAAGTGAACCCTATGTTGGGAACTCGCGGAGTTCGTCTTGGTGTTATCAAGCCTGGTCTCTACGCCATGCAGGTGCGTGCACTGATGGAGGCTGCAGATGATGTCGCAGCAAAGGGGTATGAACCGATTGTGGAAATCATGATCCCGCTCACCGTGACGCGCGAAGAATTAGCGCTAGCTCGTAGCTGGGTGGAAGATGTCCTTGCTGATATCAATTCACGACCAGTTCCAAAGGCAAAAAAGGGCGAGAAGTCAATCAAGCGACCCAAAGTATCTATCGGAACAATGATCGAGACTCCACGAGCTGCATTGCGCGCAGATGAATTAGCCGAAGTTTCTGATTTCTTTAGTTTCGGGACAAATGACCTGACGCAAATGACTTTCGGATTCAGCCGTGACGACATAGAGAGTCGCACGATGCCTGCGTACTTGGAGGCTGGCCTTCTGAAGCGCAATCCTTTTGAAACAATCGATCAAAATGGTGTGGGTGAGCTGGTGTTTATCGCTGCCGAACGAGGTCGCAAAGTGAAGCGCGGACTCAAGCTTGGAGTCTGTGGAGAACATGGTGGCGACCCAGAGTCAATCGGCATGTTTTATCGCGCCGGGCTGAACTACGTCAGTTGCTCTCCGTACCGTGTGCCCATTGCGCGGTTGTCGGTTGCTCAGGCCGTCATCGGTGGTGCCAAGACAGAGACGAAATAGGCAACTATTATCTTTCAAATGTTCTCCCTCGGTTCACTTGTCTCGTCTAGTGCTGGTTCATCCAGTGGCAAGGTTGACCTCATTATTGAGGGTTGGCACTGGCCAGTTCTTCTGGGTGTCATTGGGGCAATGCTGCTGATTGACATTTTGGTGGTGCACAGGAACGCACATGAGATCCACACAAAAGAAGCGGCCATTGAATCTGCTGTGTGGATCAGCGTTGGTTTGTTGTTTGGTCTCGTCATGTTGTGGGAGTTCGGCTCGGCAGCAGCGGGCGAATACATGGGTGGATACCTAATTGAGAAAAGCCTCAGCGTTGACAATGTGTTTGTCTGGGCTGTTCTCTTTGCGCACTTTCAGGTACCAAAGATGTATCAACACCGTGTTCTTTTCTGGGGAATCTTTGGTGCCCTTGCCATGCGCGTTGGATTTATCTTCGCCGGCGTAGCCATCATTAACTCATTCAAAATCACTCTGATTCTGTTTGGTCTTTTCCTTCTGTATTCCGGTATCAAATTGCTTCAGACCCACGACGATGGTTTTGACCCTTCAAAGAGCAAGGCAATGAAGATCTTTCATCGTTTCGTTCCATCGACAGACAAACTCGATGGGCAGAAACTGTTTACAAGGGAAAATGGCAAGCGGTTGGCGACACCCCTTCTCGCTGTTCTCGTTCTCGTGGAGATAACCGACGTGATTTTTGCCGTTGACTCCGTGCCGGCCGTATTGGCCGTGACTAATGAGCAATACATCGCTTTTGCATCGAATGCCTTCGCAATTTTGGGACTACGAGCTCTGTACTTCCTCCTTGCTGACATGCGGGACCGTTTCCAGTACTTGCAGACTGGTCTCGGAGTCATCCTGGCGTTTGTCGGCATCAAAATGACCTTGTCGTATTGGTGGCATATGCCCATCGCGGCGTCATTGTCGGTCATCGCCATGATTCTTACGGTCTCGATTGTTGCTTCGCTTCGATCCACGCCAAAGACGCAGTCGTAGGTCCTCTCACGGGGCACTAATGTCGTGCCATGGGCATTGCTGAGGACGACATTCAAAAGGTCAGGTCCTCTGTCACTTTGTCAGACGTAGTGTCGCCATATTCCCAATTGCGCCGCACCGGTCGCAGCCAAGTTGGACTATGCCCATTTCATTCCGAGCGCTCCCCGTCATTCAGTGTCAATGATGAAACAGGCCGGTACATGTGCTTTGGCTGTGGAGCCAAAGGTGATGTCTTTACCTTCGTTCAACAGATGGAACATCTGGACTTTGTCGGTTCCGTTGAACGCATTGCGAGTAAAGCAGGAATCGAACTGCGATACACATCGGGCGCTGGGAATGGTGAACGTAAACATCGCAAAGAATTACAAGCACTGATGGAACGTGCGGTTGATTGGTATCACGCACGACTTCTTGAATCTCCCGATGCACGAGCAGCTCGCGAATATTTACGCGACCGCGGCTTGGCAGGTGACGTTGCTCGGTCGTTTCGACTTGGTTGGGCACCAGATGAATGGGACGCCCTCAGCACATCACTCGGCGCAACACCAGCAATGTTGGCTGAAGTAGGCCTCGGGTTTGTCAACAAAGCCGGCCGATTGCAAGATTCCTTCCGCGCAAGAGTCATGTTTCCAATCTTCGATGAAAACGGCGCGGCTGTTGCCTTTGGTGGCCGAATTCTTCCCGGATCAACAGACCCAGCCAAGTACAAGAACTCTACTGAAACACCGGTGTATATAAAGTCGCGCACGTTGTATGGCCTGAACTGGGCAAAAGGCAATGTGGTGAAAGAAGATCAAGTCATTGTGTGTGAGGGCTACACCGACGTCATTGGTTTTCATCGCAGTGGGCTTGCTACGGCCGTGGCAACATGCGGTACTGCTCTGACCGAAGATCACGTGAAACTTATGAAGCGATACGCACGCAACGTTGTGTTGGCATTCGATGCTGATGCTGCAGGGCAAGGTGCAACGGACAAGTTTTATGCATGGGAGAAGAAATATGACATCTCTGTTTCTGTTGCTCAGTTTCCAGCAGGGAAAGACCCTGGCGAACTAGCAAGTTCTGACCCTGAAGCATTGACGCGGGCAATTAATGACGCCATGCCGTTTCTTGGTTTCCGATTGAAGAGATTGTTCGATGCGAACCCATTGCGCTCACCAGAATCACGCGCTCGTCTAGCGGGCAAGGCTATGGAACTGGTGAACGAGCATCCTGATGCAAACGTGCGTCGGTTGTATGCGGGTCAAGTGGCAAGCCACACTGGCGTCTCGGCTGCTGATTTAGTGAAAGTTGCTGACAGGGGAGGCTCTGCACCAGTCGTCATTGCAGCTCCTGTTCAGCAAGCAACAGAGGGCGCTGGGTTTGTCGCATTGTCGCTTCTCATTCACGAGTGGGACACCATTGCGCCATGGCTGATTGAAGAGCTTTTCCCCGACGATCCATCTCGCGAAGCATTTCGTGCCATCGCGTCCGCAGATGGTGATGTTCACGTAGCTCTGCAGTCAGTTCAGCCAGATGCCGCCGACATCATTGAAAGAGCAGCGGTGTACGACATAGATGCTGATCCACTAGTGGAATCTCGTGCGCTCATTTCTGCTGCTGTGAGACGAGAACTGTCTCGCCGTCGACTTGGCTCTGACATTGAGCAAATTCAGAATGATCGAATGGTGCGAAACGCCCTCGAAGATCTGAATAGACATGACAAAGCACAAACCGCTGCGGTGATTCTGCTGCAGTGGCTCGCCCAGGTGGCTCAGGCAGCCACATGACCCGCCGGTCCACCATCGTGCTGCCACATCCGTCTGTGGATGCCGCCGAGTGGGCCACATTGCTTGCCTCGCGGTCAGACGACGGGACGGTTGATCCGAACACGGTGGCACATGTTTTCAGAAACGTGGAACTGAATCCGGAAATGATTCGTCATATCGAATCAGTGTTACTTGAAGCAAAAATCTCCATCGCCAAAATCGAGCCTGATATCTCAGGCGAAATTGAAATACCCGCTCCACGACCGCTGAAACTGGTGCCGCCGAAGGTCGTGGCTCCACGAGTACTTGCCGGAGACGCGGGCGATGCAGTGCGAATGTATCTCGGTGAAATTGGTCAAGTGGCGTTGTTGTCAGCCGATGATGAAAAAAGACTGGGTCGCGCAATTCGTACCATGCAGGAAGCAAAGGCTCGATCAACTGAGGGAACATTGTCTGCAACTCAGCGTCGTGAACTGCGCATCATCATGCGCGAAGGCGAAGAAGCATTCGAGCACCTCATTACGGCCAACTTGCGCCTTGTTGTCTCAATCGCTCGCAAGTACGACGGTCGCGAACTACAACTTCTTGATCTGATACAAGAAGGAAACATCGGCCTCATGCGCGCAGCGGAGAAGTACGACTGGGAAAAAGGCTTCAAGTTCTCTACATATGCCACTTGGTGGATACGCCAATCAATGATGCGAGCCATGGCGGACCAAGGAAGAACCATTCGCGTTCCTAGTCATGTAGTCGAAATGCTGAATCGCATCACGAAAGCCGATCGTGAATTGAACGTTGAACTGAAGCGTGAGCCAACGTATGCGGAACTCGCTGAACGAACTCTCATTCCAGCCGAGAAGATCGAAGAGTTAAAACAAATCTCTTCCGTCACAATCAGTCTTGATGAACCAGTTAGCAGCGACGAAGACTCCACAACATGGGGCGACAAGTTTGGTGGCGACACCACAGACTCACCAGCAGACGTGGCGCAGCGTCGTGAACTGGTCGACGCGGTTTCTCTCGAGCTTGATCATTTGCCAGACCGTGATCGTCGCATCATTGACAAGCGCTTTGGGATCTCAAGTGGCGAACCACAAACTCTCGATGATGTGGCTAAGCAAGAGGGCGTGACGCGAGAGCGAATCCGTCAGATTGAACAAAAGACCCTTGCCCGCCTTCGCCACCCAATTAACAGCCAGCGATTGCGCAGTTACCTCGAATCTGACTAGCGCCTATGGCCTTGGGCACTGGGCGCCCTCGCTGGTAGCCTTTGGGTTCCCTTCCGGGGTAGCTCAGTTGGCAGAGCAACGGACTGTTAATCCGTTTGTCGTGGGTTCGAGCCCCACCCCCGGAGCCAGTCGCACCTCTAACCTTGGTCGACTTCCGGGCCCATAGCTCAGTTGGTTAGAGCAGGGGACTCATAATCCCTTGGTCGCAGGTTCGAGTCCTGCTGGGCCCACCATTAGTCGTCATCTTTGTCGTCATCGTCGTCTCCTGAAAAAGGAACACTTGGCTTCGTCGGATTTGTAGGCGACTTCATGGTGTTTGGTGGCGCGATTGGCTCTGATGTCACCTTGGCGGACACTTTTCCACCAGTGAGGTGAGCAAGGAATTCAATCCGTGCGTTAGCGGAGATGAAGTGAACTTTAACGTCGCCATTCGGTTGGGCGTGTGCTGGTTCGGAAGACCAGCCTGCCGCAGGAAGTACGTTGCTGACGGCGATTGCTCCAGAGCTCATGTCGATGACAACGGAACCAGATGTTCCGACCTGGTAGGTCGTGGTGTTATTGCTTAACACAGAGGACTGAACTTGTGTGGACTGTTCAGCCACTTGACCAGGGACCGTGGTTGTCGCATCAACTGCTGGCGTGCCAGAAGGGTCTACAACTGTCGAAGCGATTGAGGAAGTGGTGCTGAGAACGCTGGAGTTAACGGCATAGGCGGCTGCCCCTGCGGCAAGTACCCCTGCGATGGAGAGGGCGGTTGTTAGTCCTACCTTCATGATGTGCTCCTTTGTAGGCCGGTGGCCCTTGCTCTTCACGGTAGGGGCTCGAAATGCATGGAATGGTGTGGTGTTATCCAAGATTTATCCAAATCCAAAGCCGAGCGTTAGGTCACGAGCCGTGAAGGAGGCACAATGGGGTTGTGAAGGTTCTGCTTGTTGAAGATGATCCTGCAATTGCGGGCTCGGTGACAACGTCGCTAACGAATGCTGGCATGAGCGTGCATCATTCCGCCACAGGTGCCGAAGCAATAACTGCTGCAAAAGAATTTTCGCCAGAAGTCATTCTGATGGATCTTGGTTTACCTGACATGGATGGTCTTGACGTTTCAAAAAGTATTCGCGAATTTTCAACAGTTCCCATCATTATTGTTAGTGCGCGCGGAGATGAATTAGATCGGGTGCTTGGTTTAGAACTTGGTGCAGATGATTATGTCGTTAAGCCATTCAGTCAACGTGAATTACTTGCTCGAATAAAAGCAGTGACTCGTCGTGGACATGATCAATTACCTCATGAACCGAGTGGAACTTCATTGCGTGTGGTCGTAGATGAAAGAACTCATAGTGCCACTCTTGATGGTGAAGAAGTTGTGCTCACTGCAAAAGAATTTGACCTTCTCGCGTTCTTGTCGTCAGAACCAGGCGTTGTGTTTCGTCGCAATGACATTTTGGAACATGTGTGGGACACGAATTGGTACGGCACTACTAAAACACTTGATGCACATATCGCATCGATTCGAAAGAAATTGGGAAGCCCAGACTGGATTCAGGCCGTGCGTGGTGTCGGTTTCAAGTTCGTAGAGGTTCCACAATGAAAATTCGACTCATCGGCGCACTGGTAACTGTTGCAGTTCTTATTCTTTTCGTGTTCAGTATTCCTCTCACATCATTTGTTGCACAGGTCGAGCGTGAACGATTAGTGACAGCCCTCGAGCGCGACGCATTCGTTTTGGCGGGTCATGCGAAAGAGACATTGAACACCACAGCAGGGGCTGTTCTTCCATCTCTGCAGCCATATGTCGACAGCTACAGCAAATCAAGTGATGCACGAATTGTTGTCACGAACTCAGCCGGATTGGTGGTGGCCACAAGTGACGTAAATATTGCGTTCGGATCTGACTTCTCAAATCGGCTCGAAGTGGCTGGCGCACTCAAAGGTTTGCCTGCAGTGGGCGAGCGCGATTCCGCAACACTTGGCGAACGAATGCTTTATGTTGCTGTTCCTGTGCTGCTGGGCGACAAAGTACTCGGTGTGGTTCGTTTCTCTCATCCAAAGTCACAGGTAGACAAAGAAGTTCAAGATCACGTGATGGGCATCGTTGCTGTTGGCCTCATTACGTTGCTAGCTGCTGCGCTTGTTGCAATTCCGCTTGCATTGACAATTGCTCGCCCGATTAGCCGACTAAAGACAAGCACTGAGAGCCTTGCTGACGGAGACTTCTCCGTTCAGGCAGACGATACAAAGGGTCCGCCTGAAGTTCGAGAACTTTCTCGTTCATTCAATGCAATGGCTGGGCGCATAGGGCTGATGCTTGAAAGTCAACAACATTTCTCTGGTGCAGTGTCTCATCAGTTGCGTACGCCATTAACCGCTCTTCGTCTACGCCTTGATCAGGCACAAGAAGCCGTGGGTGACAGTACGTCACCAGTGGCGATGGCGCTTGAGGCATCACGAGTCGAGACTGATCGTTTACAAGAAATGATTGAACAATTGTTAGCACTCTCTCGCTTAGAAGGTGGCTCTACTGTCACTGTGAAAGTGAATGCTTCTGTCATCGCGCGCAGCAGAGTTGCCGTGTGGGAATCACTTGCGGCAGAACGTCACATCACGCTCAAAGTGGTTGGCCTAGAAACAGCACCGTGTGTCGCTCTTGATGGCGCGCTCGAGCAGATTGTCGATAACTACATCGACAATGCATTGACTGCCGCACCTGACAATTCCACAATCACTATTGAGGTGCATCGGGTTCATCGTCATATTCATGTTGATGTCATAGATGAAGGTCCAGGATTATCAGAAGAGAAACGGACTATTGCGTTTGAGCGTTTCTGGCGTGGAACTGATATTGAAAATGCACCAGGTACTGGTCTCGGGTTATCAATTGTTCGTCAGCTGGCTGTTGCAAGCGGAGGCGTTGCAGAATTATTGCCGCGTGCCGACGGTAAACGCGGTTTGATTGCGCGTATTTCCCTGCTCGCGCGTTAACGCATATTAGAGAATGTCACCAATCCAAAACGGTACGCGTTCAAGCAAATTCAGACTCACGTTCCGGCACGTATCAAGAACTGCACACACGGGGTCATTATCGCCTTTATAGACGTTTGCTAGGGACACCGGCACGCGACTCACAACGGTGAGGCTTCGTTCTGGGGCATCAGTCACTTGGTGAAATGAATCGATTGCTGAAACCTCAAGAGGTAGTTCAACTCCACCAAGCCCGGCAACTTCGGTTGCGAGGACCAACAAGTCCGGTGGGTTCACAAGCGGTGGGAACGTCCATGTAAATACGAGCGGGAAAGTAAACCCCTCTGGTGGGTCGCCGTCAGGGTCATCCATGGCAAGAACCGCGTCTTCAAAACTGAGAAGTGTGCGCGGATCGATCTCTAGGCTGACATGAAGGTCAATAGGGCCATTGCAGGCCTCTTCGGGGTGAAGGTCCACTTCCCATAGCTGTCGCAGTGAATACGTCTCCACAAAATGACGTTCGTCATGAACGTGAAACCCATGGTCGACGGCATGGCTCTTTAAATCGGTGACAAATCCGGCAATGTCGATAACGGCCACGTCATGGACACTACCGTTCAGGGGTGCCCCATTTCGATTACAACTCTGCAGACCGCGATATTTTGGGGTTTCTGCATGACGTAGCTGATGCAGCCGCTGACACCCTGGACGAAATTGCCGACTGGTCAATGTCTGGCGAGCGTGAAGGCCAGTATTCAGCAGACGTTGTAATTGATGACGTCATCGTTGATTTGTTGCAGGCTTCTGGTTTTGAAGTTCTGTCAGAAGAGAGTGGAATTGCGGACATTGTGTGGCCCATTACCGATGACAGATTGCTGGTCGTTGTTGACCCTCTTGATGGTTCAACAAATGCAAGCAAAGGTCTTCCGTGGTTTGCCACCTCGTTATGTGTCGTCGACCGCCACGGTTTACGCGCAGCTCTAGTGGCAGAGCAGTCGGGAAGCGAGACCCGTTACGGTGCATCGCGTGATGGGGGAGCAAATCGCGACGGGATACCTGTACGCGTCAACCCCATTGCCAACGTGTCGCAAGCTGTTGTAGGCACCAATGGTGCGCCGCCATATCCGCACGGCTGGTGGCAGTTCCGCACCCTTGGAGCAGCGGCTCTTGATATCTCACTGGTAGCAACGGGCGGCCTTGATGGCTATGTCGATTTTCATGATCATGGTGTTTGGGATTACTTGGCAGCAGTGCTGATTTGCCAGGAAGCCGGAGCCATTGTTGGCGAAGTAAACGGCAAAGAATTGCTCACTATTGACCCGCTAGCGAGACGTAGTCCCGTGGTGGCTTCGTCGCAGGCCCTCTTTGACTCATTGATGGATACTGCTCGCGCTAATCGCCACTAGGGCCATTACGGGTGCGTCGCGTTGCGCCCCTAATGTGAAGGCATGAATCACATTTCACATTGGATCAACGGCGCCCATGTTGCTGGCACATCAGGCCGAAGTGGCGCAGTCTTCAACCCCGCTACTGGTGTGCAATCGTCAACTGTTGATTTCGCATCAGTCCAAGAAATCGATTCGGCTGTTGCCGCGGCTACTGCAGCATTGCCTGCGTGGCGAGCAACGAACTTGTCTCGTAGGGCTGAAATTATGTTCAACATTCGCAACTTGGTGCAGAGTAACCGAGACGAAATTGCTGCCCTTCTGAGTGCCGAACACGGCAAGGTTATTACCGATGCTCTTGGAGAAATTGCACGTGGTCTTGAAAACATCGAATTTGCATGCGGTATCCCGCACTTGCTCAAGGGCAGCTACAGCGAACAAGCCGCTACTGGCGTTGATGTGTACAGCATCCGTCAACCACTTGGTGTCGTTGCTGGCATCACGCCATTCAACTTTCCAGCAATGGTTCCAATGTGGATGTTTGCAAGTGCAATTGCATGTGGCAATACGTTCATCTTGAAGCCAAGCGAAAAGGATCCGTCGGTTGCTCTGTTCCTGGCAGATTTGCTCAAGCAAGCAGGCGTTCCGGATGGCGTATTCAATGTCATTAACGGCGACAAAGTAGCAGTTGACCGTTTGCTTGAACACCCTGACGTTGCAGCCATTTCATTTGTTGGCTCTACTCCAATTGCAAAGTACATCTATGAGACCGGCACCAAGAATGGAAAGCGCGTTCAGGCCCTTGGAGGCGCAAAGAACCACATGTTGGTCTTGCCAGATGCAGACCTAGACATGGCAGCTGATGCGGCAGTAAGTGCGGCATATGGTTCAGCAGGCGAGCGTTGCATGGCAATCTCAGTGTTGCTCGCGGTTGATTCAGTTGCAGATGCTCTTATCAAAAAGGTGCAAGAAAGAATTCCTGCAATCACAGTTGGGCCAGCCAGTGATTCAAAGAATGAAATGGGTCCGCTAATTACCGCAGAGCATCGCGACAAAGTTGCGGGTTACCTTGCTGGTGCCGCAGCCGAAGGTGCAACCGTTGTCGTTGACGGGCGTACCAATGTGCCAGCAGATGGTTTCTTTATTCGCCCCAGCATCATCGATGGCGTGAAGCCAGGCATGCGTTGCTACGACGAAGAGATTTTTGGACCAGTACTAAACGTTGTTCGTGTGAAGTCATATGCCGATGGCGTTGCGTTGATCAACGACAACCAGTTCGGAAACGGAGTTGCATTATTCACTCGTGATGGCGGAGTAGCTCGTGAGTTCCAATTCGATGTCAGCGTGGGAATGGTTGGCATCAATGTGCCCATTCCGGTACCTGTGTCGTATTACTCATTCGGTGGCTGGAAGAACAGTTTGTTCGGAGACCACCACATGTACGGCCCAGAAGGAATCAACTTCTTTACGCGCAGCAAAGTGGTTACTTCGCGCTGGCCAGACCCACGCACATCAAGTGTTGATCTTGGGTTCCCGCAGAACCGCTAAAACCTATTTGCCGGCGTAGTACGTATCGGCGATATCAAGAACTTCGTCGATGATGGCAAGGCCTTCAGCGATTTCCGCATCACTAGTTGTCAGTGGTGGAGTCACATGTATCCGGTTGAAGTGTGCAAATGGCCACAAACCTTTAGCCTTCGCAGCTGTAAGAATTTCGCCCATTGGTTTTGCATCTGCACCAGTTGCGTTGAATGGCACTAGTGGCTCACGTGTATCGCGATCGCGTACAAGCTCTATTGCCCAGAAGCATCCGAGGCCGCGCACGTCGCCAACACTTGGGTGTTTGGCCTGAATTGCCGCTAATCCAGGCGCAATAACGTCAGAACCAAGACGGCGGGCCTTCTCAATGATCTTTTCTTCTTTGTAGATATTGATGGAAGCAATCGCAGATGCACATGCAAGCGGGTGACCTGAATAGGTGAGTCCTCCAGGAAACTGGCGCTCGCGGAACGAATCAGCAATACGGTCAGAAATGATGACGCCACCAAGAGGTACATAACCAGAATTGACGCCTTTTGCGAAACAGATGAGGTCAGGTGTGACATTCCAATGATCCACTGCGAACCATTCGCCGCATCGACCAAAGCCCGCCATTACTTCGTCCACAATCATGACGATTCCGTGTTGATCGCAGATGTCGCGCACTCCTTGTAGGTATCCAGCTGGTGGTACCAGAATTCCATTCGTTCCTACAACAGTTTCCAAGATGATGGCAGCGATGTAATTGCCACCTTCCACCATGATGGTGTCGCGCAAATGTTGCAGTGCACGCTCACGTTCTTCCGCTTCGTTCTGAGCATGAAATGCCGACCGATAGGTGTATGGCCCCCAAAATTTGATGATTCCAGGCATTGCAGGTTCTGCAGGCCAACGACGAGGGTCGCCAGTGAGTTGGATAGCACCACCTGTTGCGCCGTGGTAACTGCGGTATGTAGACATAACTTTATTGCGACCTGTGTGTAGACGCGCCATACGTATTGCATTCTCAGTTGCTTCAGCACCACCATTTGTGAAAAACACCATGTTTAAATCACCAGGTGCAAGTTCGGCTATCAGGCGCGCAGCTTCTCCGCGTTCCTCGTTCGCATGAAACGGTGCAACCGTGCACATCTTGTCGACCTGCGCCTTGATGGCTTCAAGCATCTTCGGGTGCTGATGCCCAATGTTTACATTGATCAATTGACTCGAGAAATCAAGATAACGCTTTCCGTCTTCATCCCAAAAGCACGACCCTTCGGTGCGCGCTACTACGAGAGGTGAAATTTGGGATTGTGCTGACCATGAGTGAAAAACATGTTTACGGTCATTGGTAAATGCTTGAGAAGCCATGGCCAACTCTAACCGAGGTCATATTGACCGCCCTATGGGCTAAACAAGGACATGCGCAAAATTCTCCTTGCCTGCACACTAGGAATATCACTATTTGCCGTCTCACAACAGCCGGTACAGGCGGCTTCATGTGCGCAGGGTGGCGCATGTGCAGTTGGCAATAAGGGCCCAGGCGGTGGCACCATCGTGTTCGATGCTGGTTCTGTGCAGTGGTGGGGGCAGTACCTCGAAGCTCTGCCGCTGGCAACGGGAACTGGGCTTCCGTGGTCATTCAAACCAACCACATCGTTGTACCCAAATGACACAACCAAGCGCCTGCACATAGATGCCAAAGGAATCGGCATGGGACGCACCAATACCGCCAACATTGTGACCCAGAGCGGTCCAGGCCAATACGCTGCGGCCTATGTAGACAGTCTTGTTGTTAACAATTACGACGATTGGTTTTTGCCATCTGTCGATGAGTTGAACGCAACGTATTTCACGCGAGCCGTGAAAGGTGTTCCGAAAATGCCAGCTGTTCCATATTGGACATCCAGTGAGAACTCGGCAAACTACGCCTGGTACCAATTGTTTCAAGACGGAACACAGTTCACTGATGAAAGCGGCGTTGGCGCCATTACGGGAATCAAGCAACTAACCCGTAACCGACTTCATCGTGGTTCCGGATTTCCTTCTCTTCCGTTTCGATTAGTAGCGATGCGCGCCTTTCCTGTGGGCTCTGGCATTGTTCCGCCTGTGTCCGCTCCTGCACTAACTGGAGTGTCCTGTAGTGCCAACGGGCCGTGCAGCATTGGTGACTTAGGTCCGGCCGGGGGAGTTGTGTTCTACGACGCAGGCGAACAAAAAACTTGGGGCAGATATCTCGAAGCTGCGCCAGTAGAAACCGAAGGAGTCGGCCTGCCATGGAAACGACTCACTGCAATTGATCAGAAGCGACCCATTTATCGCGATGTATTGAAAGTGAAAGCGCAGACTCAGCGAGTCCTCGCTACTCAAATCGGCATGGGAAAAATCAACACAGATAGGATCGTAAAGATCTATGGTCGCGGTCGTTATGCCGCTCGTTACGCACATGCGATGGTCTTGGGTGGTTATGACGATTGGTTCTTACCGTCTAAAGATGAGCTCAATGCAATGTATTCAGTACTTGGCACTGCGTCTCCTGGAATCGGATCATTCGCTCGAAGTTTTTATTGGTCGTCAAGTGAGTATGACTTCAATAATGCTTGGACCGTTAATTTCAAAGATGGCCAACAATTTGACAGAGAAAAATGGTTGCTACCAGACACAATTAATGGTGTGAAAGCCCTACGAGTGCGTGCGATACGCGCTTTCGGATAACTAGTGGCCTCTGTTGTTCATCAGTGGCAAGTACGGTGGGGTCATGCATTTCTCGAAGCGCGCACTGGCTGTAGTGGCTGTCCTTCTTGCGGGCGTAATGACTTCAGCATCGGCCGATGCCATCACTGTTGAAGCTCCGTGGAAGAAAGCGCCCATCAAAGTTGCGTATGGCGGAAACGTCTGGGCTACATCTACTACCGGCGCTGCATTGTCCTTCACAGTGAAAGGCAAGTCTTTTGCAATGTGGTTCACGGCGGGCCCGAAGAACGGCAAAGTAGCCGTATATGTGAACGGGAAGCGCTCGCGCATCGTTGATCAGTACGCCCCAAAGACCATTCGTCGTGCAGTGGTGATGACCCGTGCGAAAGCAACGAACACGGTGATGGTTGTTGCTTTGTCAACCAGAAATACGAGATCAAAGGGCAAGAAAGTAACTGTGGATGCGTTTTCTCCTAATGCACTGCGTTGTGCGAAGGGTTGTGTTCGCACGCCCATTCCGCACTCGGTACCGGGCAAGGTCGAAATAACAGGCACTGATCAAGTGTGGTACCCGTCTGCTGTTCCAGCATCAACCTCACGCGAGTGGGTTGTAGCTATTGGAAGTTATGTGCGTGGTCAAGATGTATCGCCAATCGAAACAGCGGTTCCAGTTATTCGTGCTGCTGCATGTGATCAAGCAAAGAAGGTTCCTCGCGGAGTCGTGATGCTGTCTTTCGGTTCGCAGAATGCCACAGGTACAACAGGCTTCGGCAAGACAATTACCAATGAACAAATCATTGCTACAACGTCGGCGTGGGCAACTGGGCTTGCAGAATGCGGTAGCGGGCCGTGGGAAGTATCTATTGGCACAAGTAACTCAGGTGCAGTCACTCGCTTCAACGGCTACATGGGCGGTATTGCGTGGGCAAAGTTAGTTTCAGCCGCTCAAACTGCATCAGATCCTCGAACAGTGGTATCTGGTTCTGTTGACTTAGAGCCTGGCTGGGGGCCACCAGGTCAGGCGCGTGCATGGGTGGACGGTTACGTTCGTACAACAAATTCTCGTTTATGGAATTTCGGCTCTGCTGATGGTTGCCCACAAGCAGTCAGTGCAGATCTCACATGCAATAACGGCTGGACTATTGATGACGTGTTGTGGGTATCGGCTCACGCTGGACCGAACATTTATGCAATGCCACAAATTCATACGAAGAGTGGCGCTCTCTCTAGGCAATGGGCAGTTCTCGCTGCTCGAGCATTAGAGATGAAAATGCCACTACGTCTTGCAGCGCTCACTGTTCAGACTGCTGCGTGCACACAGGTAAAGGGCGGTTGCCCAACAACGGGAATCTCCGCGTGGGATGCATGGGCGCAATTGCGTCGGGCGCTTGATGCGATTCCCGCAACTGCCGGCATGCCCCTTGGTGCGCCAATGGATATTCGTTGGGGCTGGGCAAACGGATTCGTAATCCCGCCTCCGACCACAACCACAACGTCAACCACCACTACTACGACCACCACGGTTGCTCCGACCACAACCACGACGACTACAACGGTTGCGCCAACGACCACTACAACAAGCACAACCACCTCGACTACGACCACAACTACGAGCACGGTCGCGCCAACGACCACTACTTCCTCATCTGTCCCGTAGTGAAGGTGCTTCAGCTGTTCCGGCTGATTTATTGATGAATTAGGCTCGCACCATGAGCCGTTTAGAGACCGCCGAGAATTCCGCCCATACGCCGTGGCACCTTCGTGATAACTGGGAGCCAATGCAGGTTGAAATCACCAGCACCGATCTGCGCGTCGAAGGAACAATCCCACCAGAACTAGATGGCCTGTATGTGCGCACTGGTCCGAACCCCGCAAGTGGAACTTCACCGCATTGGTTCTTTGGCGACGGTATGTTGCATGGAGTGCACATCAGAGACGGCAAGGCCGAGTGGTACCGCAACCAATACGTCAATACGCCGAGCTCTGCATCAGCGCGAAAACTGCCATACGACCGCGTGCCTGAACTCGCGCGTGGTACTGGCAATACACACGTGATGCCCCACAACGGATCATTACTTGCACTTGAAGAAGGACATTGGCCTTTCAAGATTGATGGAAATCTACAAACTCTTGGATATGAAAATTTCGATGGAGCTTTGACGTGTTCAATGACAGCGCATCCAAAGATTTGCCCTGTCACTGGTGACTTACTTGCCTTCAGCTATTTCTCATTTCAGCCACCATATGTGCACTACATCCGTATTGGTGCAGACGGCAAACTGAAACAGCTCGACCCTATTGAAGTTCCAAACATGGTGATGATGCATGACTTCAGCGTCACCGAGAAGAATGTCATCTTCATGGATTTGCCATTGCAGTTTGACCTGGGTGAAATTGCATCAGGTATTCCGTTCAAGTTCAATCGAGACGCTGGCGCCCGTCTTGGTGTCATGCCGCGCGATGGACGGGGAAGTGACATCCGATGGTTTGAAATTGATCCGTGTTACGTGTTTCACTCTGTCAACGCCTATGACGACGGTGACAACATCGTTATGCATGTATCGCGACAAAACGAGGCGTTTGGTTCTAGCTCTGATGATTATGCCGAGGTGGGTCGTCTATACAAGTGGACTATTGACCCCGTATCTGGAAAAGTTACAGAAGAAATGGTTGATGATCGCCCAGGAGATTTTGGTCGCGTCAATGATGCCTACGTAGGTTCGAAAGCTCAGTTTGCGTATCTCATGTCTTTGGGCGGGGAAGGAAACTCTGAAGAGCCCGTATACGGATCGTCATTGTGGAAGTACGACTTGTCAACTGGCCAATGTTGGGAACATCACCTTGGTAAAACAACTCGTGGGGGAGAGCCAGTCTTTGCTCCGTCCTCTACAGCTGGAGCCGAAGACGACGGCTATGTAATGACCATCGTGCACGACACCGCAACCGAGAAATCACGCCTAATCATCATCGACGCCCAGAATTTCACTGGGCCGCCCCTTGCAACGATTCACTTGCCGCAACGCGTTCCCTATGGCGCACACGGCAGTTGGGTGCCCTCCGGCGTCATATCCATGTAGGGGCTGGCCAAGGACCCCTATATGCTGTTGTCTCCGAAACATTCGGGCGTTTAGCTCAGTTGGCTAGAGCATCTCCCTTACAAGGAGAGGGTCGGGGGTTCGAGTCCCTCAACGCCCACCAAAAAGGCACCCGTCCAAGTTTTACTTGAACAGGTGCCTTTAGTGTTTCTAAATCCTTTTGGTCTGTGGCAGCATCATTAATGCGCGGCCCGTGTAATTCAACATCGCAACCGGTGCGAAGTTCGATGCGATGAAGCATCCGTATCCGATAAGGGCGATCCACGGAAACGCCAGCGAAATGGCAACTAGCACTAGCCCGATCAAGGCAGTAGTAGTGATGAACACTTTGGTTGCCTTCAACATCTGTTCAGGTGTGATTGGAAATGAATTTTTGTATGTAATGGGCCAATTGAATTTACGTAGCGCAAACAGAATCAGGGTTGTCCAATAGGTGCCGAACAAACAGATGCCGAAATAGAAGACGCCCCACTTGCGATTAGGGCCGTTCAGGCTTTGTGCGAGAAGTGCAACACCGAATGGCATAAGAGCCACCCATGCCATGCTTATTCCGTGTTGCCACACAATCCAGGCATCGGTGCCGTCTACGTATTGGGTTTGTGCGTGGTAGGCGTACCAAGTGGAAAAGAGAACTATGAATCCCAATGTGTATGCAAAGAAGGTGGGCCAGTTGTCGAGCACCGCTGCATTGATGTCATTGCTCTTGCTGATTTTAGTAACTAACTCAACGACGTTGAGTCCCAAGAGTGTCAGAGCAATGGAATAGACACCGTCACTCAGAGTGTCAATGAACTTGTGACTGATGTGTTGAAATTGTTGGTCCAATTTGTCTACCCACTTAATTAATACTCCTTGACAGAAGCCTCTTCAACTGTAATCAACCTGTTGGTATCGGTCCGGGTCACTCAGTGCCCATAAAAATGGGCTTCGGGTCGTTACTTTTGGAGTGCGCTTTCAGCGGCGATGATTAATCTGTCAACATCGTTGAAACTGATGAGTGGGTTCATGAACGTGAACTTCAAGGCGGCGCGGCCATTGATTTCGGTTCGGCCAAGGACCATGTCTCCGGCCATCAGTAGGTTCTGTTGCGCACGTCGTAGGTCATCTGCGTCACAACCAACAGCGTCAAAGACACACATGGGTCCGGTTGGTTGAGTGAGAAGCGTAAGAACGGGGGACTTGTTGATCTGGTCAGCGGCATAGGCACTGAGTTCGACTACACGATGAAGCATTTCGTTGAATGCAGTGCGACCAATTGTGCGCAATGAGACAACTACTTTTGCTGCATCGAAACGACGAGAGGTATCGAGTGATCTTCCGACAAGGTTGATCATGCCAGGTACTTCGTCACCGCGGTCAAGGTATTTTGACTTCACGCGTAACAGGTCAAATCGTTCAACGTCTTTGACAATGAGTGCGCTTGCATTGAATGGCTGAAACCATAGTTTGTGAAAGTCGATGGTAACTGAGTCGGCGCGAGCGATTCCGTGCAACATTGGGGCCAGTTGTGGTGACATGAGATATGAGCCAGCGACTGCAGCATCAATATGGAACCAGGCGTTGATTTGCTCGCATCGTGTCGCAATGTCATCAAGTGGGTCAATGACTCCAAGATCTGTGGTTCCGCCTGTGCCGACGATTGCAATGATGGTGTGCTTCGCCTTGATTTGTTCTGCAATGGTTGAATCAAGTGCGTTGATGTCCATAGCGCCACTGGGTGTACTGGCGACAGTGACAACAGAATCGCGCCCAAGGCCTAGTTGGGCTGCTGCGCGCTGAATGGAAAAATGAGCTTGGTCGGAACACAAGATGCGCCAGTTTGCTGCTTGCGGTGGAAGTCCCGTTTTGAGAACATCAACACCGATGAGTGACGCTGCCCATGAACGAGCAAGGGTGATGCCGAGAACGTTTGATGCAGTTCCGCCTGAAGTCATAACTCCGGAGCCTGTGGCTGGCATGCCCATGAGATTGGCAAGCCAGCTTGTGAGATGCAGTTCTACTTCTGTTGCTGCAGGTGCTTGATCCCAGCTATCCATTGACTGGTTCATCACGGCGATAGACATCTCCGTGACAACGCTCGGAATCATTGTTGGCGGATGAAGGTGTGCGACGCATGCAGGGTCAAAAGGCACAACACTGTTAGCCCACACTGAAGTACCGAATTCCTGTAGGACCTCAGTCAACGGAGTTCCGGCGTCGGGGCACACATCCGTCGCCCTAATGAGGTCGTGTAATTCAGTAGGGGACAGTGCGCTGCGTGGTCCCGCAGGTCGTTGAATGCTTTCAACAGCTGCTTGTGCAGCGTCTGCGAGTTGTGCTCGGCCTTGTTCATCAAGCGAGACAAATATTTCGCGCCATGGTGTGGCGGTCATGCCACTGAGGCCACGCACACCTCGGCAAAGGCATCGCTGAGGCGTTCAAGACCTATGCGCAATTCTTCGTCTGTTGTGGTGAGTGGTGGCAAGAGTTTTACTACTTGATCACCAGCGCCGCACGTTTCAACGATGAGTTGACGAGCAAATGCTGCACGGGTGACGTTGTCTGCAAGCTCGGTGTTCTTGACATTGAGTCCGCAGAGCAAACCGTTGCCGTTGACTGCGAAGTTAAGCGACTCGTATGTATCGGCAATTGTCTGCAATGCATCGCGGACAAAGAGGCCCTTGTACTTAGTGTCTTGTTCAAACAGGCTGTCGCTCCAGTACATCTGCATCATCTTGGTGGATGTTGCGAATGCAAGGTTGTTGCCGCGGAACGTGCCGGTGAACTCGCCGGCGTTCCATGTATCAAGGTCGCGCTTAATCAGGTTGATTGCCATGGGGAGACCAAGGCCACTGATTGCCTTTGACAAGCACACGATGTCCGGGTTAAGGCCTGATCCTTCGAATGAAAAGAAGGTTCCGGTACGACCAACGCCGGCTTGTACTTCGTCAGCGATAATCATGATTCCTAGTTCAGTTGCTTTCATACGAAGCGCTGCAAGGTAGGCGGGGTCGAATGCGCGTGCACCGCCTTCGCCTTGAGTTGCTTCGATGAGGATGGCTCCGAACTTTTGGCCGTCAACACCAGCACGTAAGGTGCGGTCGAGCATGTCAAGATCGTCGTTGGTCATCTGCTTCACGAATGGAAGTGCTGCAAAGTCACCGATATGGGCAACAGTCTCGCGACCAGCCATTGAATCTGAGACTGACGCAGCGCGGTATGACATGCCGTGGTAACCGCCAGCAAAGCCGAGGACTGCACGTTTGCCTGTGAGGCGTTGGGCCAATTGCAATGCTGCCTCTACGGCTGTAGCACCAGTAGGTCCGACTGTCTGAACAACCATGTCCATATTGCGTGGCTTCAGAATGAGCTCTTCGAAGGTGTTGAGAAACTCACGCTTTTCGACTGTGAATGTGTCGAGGCTGTGGAGGAGCTTTCCAGAACGTAAGTGCGAGAGGGCTACTTCAACGAGTTCTGGGTTGTTGTGACCATACGACAACACACCTGCACCTGCGAAAAAATCTAGATATGCCTTGGAGTCTTCATCAAAAATTGTGGAACCGTGTGACGTCGCAAAGACCACGGGCCAGCGGCGACAGTAATAACGGACATTTGATTCGAATTGTTCGAAGGCATTCATGGGAAATCCTCTCGGTTGTGTTGTGAAGTATCACTCTTTCGGAGTCGTTGTAGACGGAGCAATAACTCTAGAACACGCGAGAGGCGTTTGCTACTTCATTCGTTCTAAAGCTTCACCCATTTGTCTGTGGACCGCATTGATGGCCTGCAATGGGCGCATCATCACCCGAAATTCGACGATTTTTCCTTGGTTGTTGCAAGTAATGATGTCAACTCCATTGGCGTATTTGCCTTCAATAGTGGTCTCAAACTCCAACACTGCTGTATTGCCATCGAGCACTTCCTTGGTGTAGCGAAATTTGGTTGAGTCATCTTTTGTTTCACCGGAGTTCGATTTCTCGCCAGGAAGGGTTTGCCCCGCGGCCATGAGATACATCTTTGTGATCTCTTTACCGACTTGCGGTGTGAACACGATGGGGGAGAAGAATACGCAATTGTCGTCGAGCAAAATGTCGAGGCCGTTCTTGAGTTCCCCGCGCATGTGTGCCTGCCATTGTTCGATTACTGCGTGAATCATGATTGTCCCCTTGTGTTGTTGAAGCAAGCGTAGTGAATGAGGGTGAAGCACCTGTCGTTTACAGTAAATGGGGTGAAGAAGTCCTGGTCGTTTACCTCAGAGAGCACCTTGCTATCCCAGGTCACATTCTGTGTGGTCGACCTTGAAACCACGGGTAGTTCAACCGCCGTTGGAGGCATTACCGAAATTGGTGCTGTGAAGTACCGGGGAGGCGAGGAAGTTGCGCGGTTCAGCACTCTCATTAACCCGGGTCAGCCGATTCCCGCGAACATTGTGATGCTGACAGGAATCTCGTCATCCATGGTTGCTGACGCTCCTCGTGTTGAAGAGGTGCTTGATGTATTTCTTGATTTTGTTCAGGGCACAGTGTTGGTTGCGCACAATGCTCGATTCGATGTTGGCTTTTTGAACGCAGCACTTGAACGCCATGGGTATGACCCATTGTCGAACGCCGTTGTTGACACGGTCACGTTGGCACGTCGACTTGTACGTAGTGAAGTGCCGAACTGCAAACTTTCTACGTTGGCGGCGCATTTCAATTTCCCTCATCAGCCCATTCACCGCGCGATGGATGACGTGTTAGCAACAGGGGACTTATTGCACTACCTCATTGAACGTGCTGCTGCATTTGGCGTTTTTGATATTGAAGATTTGGTTGCATTGCCATCCATCGGCGCTCACCCTGAATCGCGGAAGCTGAAGATGACAGAAGATCTTCCGCGCGGACCAGGTGTGTACTTGTTTCTCGATCTCGCAGGCGAAGTCTTGTATGTGGGCAAAGCAACCAATGTTCGAGCTCGCGTCCGCAGTTATTTCAGTATTGGTGAATCTCGAAAAAAAGTTGGGTCACTGCTGAAGTTGGTGCACAGCATCCAGTGCATTGAGACCCCAGATCCTGTCACTGCAGAAGTATTTGAACTGCGCATCATTCGGCGGTTGCGACCTCGATACAACTACGCCGGTACCCGCAGTGAAAAGTATTGCTATGTACGCCTCACAACAGAAGAAGAGTGGCCTCGTCTTGTTGTCACAAAGACGGCATCATCCAAGGGAATCACTCTTGGCCCGATACGGACAAGAGGCATGGCGCGCGATGTTGTTGACGCTATTGAGTCAGTTATTCCGCTGCGCCGATGCACGGTGCGAATGGGCCGTAATTATGTCGCGCCCACTGATGCACCTGTATGTTCTGCGGCTCGCTTGGGGTTGGCTGAGTGCCCATGTTCAGGATCTGCCGTTGCTAGTGCATACGGCGCCATTGTTGACACTGTTGTTCGCACGTTAAATGGAGATGCTGAAGAAGTGGTTGGTCTCCTCACTAAACGAATGAATGGGCATTCCCAGAATCAACGATTCGAGGAAGCAGCTTTTGTGCGCGATCGCATTGAAACGCTCGGCAAGACCCTTAATCGCCAAGCTCAGGCCAACGCACTACGTGACGCTGGACTACAGGACATCACGCATGAAGGCGTTGTGTACCGCATTGATCAAGGAGTCTTGGTGGAAACGGCAAGCAACGGGGAAGTCTGCAGTGCGGTCACGCTAGCACTCCCTACGACACTTGAACATTTGCGTACAGTATTGACAGTGCCAGTAGATGAATCGCCCACGGATGTTCTTGACGAAGTGATGTGCATGGCGCGCCTTGTGTTCTCGTTAGGCTGACAATATGAAGTTGAGAAGTGCAGCGGCATTAGTGGCAGCGGTTATTGTGCTATCAGCATGTGGTGCAGATTCGTCTTCCACCAGTTCCGTTGTCGCAACAACTGGCACTTCTTCACAAGGTGTCGATTCTCAGCCAGGCTCGAACATTGACAACTTTGTTGCAAAGACAGTCAGTGGTGAAACTTTCGTGTTGTCAAACGCTCTTGCTCAAAAGCCTGTGGTGTTGTGGTTCTGGGCGCCTGGTTGAGGCACGTGTAATTCCGAAGCCCCCTCGGTCGAGGAGGTACGAAAGAAATTTGCAGAGTCAGTCACCATCGTCGGAGTGGCGTGGGCTGGTGACCAATCGTCGTATCAGTCATTCGTTGAACGCCACGGATTGACATTTGTCAACCTTGATGACACGCCCGGAGACATCTATTCCAAATACAAAGTGCCGTATCAACCAGCATGGGTTTTTATAGCCAAAGACGGAACCGCCACTACACGCGTAGGGGTAATCGGCGATTCTGAGTTGTCGCAGTTAATTCAAGAAATGAACTAACGAGAAGTCTTAGAGCTGAAGGCTCTTAATCTCAAGGAATTCTTCGAACCCGTATTCACCGAGTTCGCGACCAACGCCTGACTGCTTGTAACCACCGAATGGAGCGTTCGGGTTGAAGGCTCCACCGTTTACTGTTACTTGACCAGTGCGGATGCGGCGCGCGATTGCAATGCCGGTTTCTTTGTCAGCTGCGAATACTGCACCAGCGAGTCCGTATGGAGAATCGTTTGCGATTTCCACTGCGTCATCGATGCCATCGTAAGGAATGAGAACGAGTACTGGCCCAAAGATTTCTTCTTGAGCGATTGTCATTTTGTTGTTGACTTCGGAGAACACGGTTGGCTTCACGTAGTAACCCTTTTCGCATCCTTCAGGTGCACCAAGGCCGCCAGCAATAAGCTTTGCGCCTTCTTCGATTCCCTTATTGATGTAACCAATTACACGGTCGCGTTGTGCCGCAGAAGCAAGAGGTCCAACGTTGGTGCCTTCTGCAAATGGGTCTCCGACTTTGATGCCAGTAGCAACTGCTGCTGCAAGGCCTTCGGCCTCTGCAAGGCGGGCACGTGGAACAAGCATGCGGCTAAGGAGTGAACATGTTTGACCACTGTTCAGGAATGCCTGGCCAGTGCCTCCCATGATTGCTTTTGCGAATGTCGCGTCATCAAGGTCTTCACCAATGATGTTTGCGCTCTTTCCACCAAGTTCAAGTGCAACTTTCTTCACGGTCTCTGAACCGGTTTGCATAACAAGTTTTCCGGCGCGTGTTGAGCCAGTGAACGAGATCATGTCAATGTCTGGACTTGCAGAAATTGCTTCACCGACAACTGGGCCAGTTCCGGTTACAAGGTTGAACACGCCTGCAGGAAGTTTTGCTTCGTGGATGATCTCGGCAAGCATGAATGCGTCAATTGGCGCCACCTCACTTGGCTTCAATACAACGGTGCAACCAGCAGCCATTGCGAAGGCAACCTTGGCTGCGATTTGGTGCAATGGGTAGTTCCATGGAGTGATGCATCCGACAACGCCGATTGGCTCGCGCACGATCAATGAGCTTCCGACTTCTTTATCGAATTCGAATGACTCTGCAAGAGCTGCTGCCTGCTTGAACGAGTTGATGGGAAGTCCCACCTGAATCATGTTCGACAAGGCCTTTGCCATACCGGTCTCGCGTGAAATGGCTGACGAGATTTCGTCCATGCGAGCTACGAGTGCATCACCAATTGCGTTCAGATACTTTGCGCGATCTGCCTTTGGCAACGAGCTCCATGAAAGGAATGCGGCCTTTGCTGCTGCTGCTGCTTTTGCGACGTCTGACGCAGTTCCTTCAGGAATTGTCGCCATGACCTCTTCGTTGGTTGAGTCAAAAACAGAAATTGTCTTTGAACCTTCAGAAGCGACCCATTGGCCGTTGATATAGATCTTGTCGTAGTTCTTCATGGTGCATACCCCTTATTGGTGCCACTCGGTGTGGTTGATGCTTAGACGCTAGGGGTAATAGGGGCGTTTGGGAAATAGCGGAGCCTAAAGGGGTTAGTGTGCCCTTAGTCACATTTAACCGCAGGGACATATGAAATTCACCTCATTCACAATCACGGCCGCGTTGGCTATTTCAACGCTCGGACTTGTTAGTTGTGGGACGGACCCGACAGACGGGGCGGCTGGGGGCGGGCCAGATGCGGCTTCACTCATCTCGAACAAGGTGACGGGCAGTGTTGAGGAGTGGAAAGTGAACGTCAGTGCTCAGTCTGCAAAAGCTGGCGAGGTCATCTTCGCTATGGCCAACTACGGATCCATTCAGCATGAGTTCCTTGTAACAAAGACTTCGTATGAGCCAGCCAAGATTCCCATTGGCTCGAACAACAGGTTTGACGAAGAAGACAAGGGTTTGTCTGTTGTAGATGAGATTCCTGAATGGGCAGTAAACGAGTCGAAGGTACTGAAGGTCGATCTTGAAGAGGGAACCTATGAATTGTTGTGCAATCTCGAGGGGCACTACGCAGCTGGTATGCATACAACATTTACGGTAGTGCCGCGCACGGTGAAGGTAACCGAGACAACAATGCCGACGCCTGCTGTCGTTAGCAACAATATTTCGGGTTCAGTCAAAGAATGGGCTGTCGCCATCGATGCCGCTGAAGCAAAAGCTGGTGACGTGAAATTCACGATGAAGAATGAGGGCGCAGTTCCTCATGAGTTCATCATCGTAAAGACTGAGTTTGCTCCGGGCAAGATTCCATTGGGTCCTGATAACCGCTTCAACGAAGATGGTGAAGGAGTGTTCGTGCCAGGTGAAATTTCGGAGTGGCAGCCAGGTACAACTGGCACTGTGACGCTGAAATTAGATGCGGGCAACTATCAGTTGTTATGCAATATCGCTGGCCACTACGCCAATGGGATGTACACCACTCTTACGGTGTCATAATCGGTGGATGAAATCTCATCCATGGAATAAGTCGTTCATGTGGGAAAACCACACGGCGCTGAGTGGGGTAGTGACTCAAGCTCAGATCGATCAATTCGATGAATTGGGATTCTTTGTTCTGAACGACATCTACACCTCTGAAGAGCTGGCTGAGTTAACTCGAATTGCCGATGAATCGGAAGATGAAGCAATCGCAGAACTGAAGAAGCAAGCTGATGAACGGTTTCTTATTTCAGAGAATGGTGCAATCACTTTTGCGTCAGAGATCGTGCGGCAAAAGCCAGAGATTCGGCCCTTTGTTCGGAATAAGAAAGTTCTTGGGGTCTGCGCGGATTTGATTGGTCCGAATGTGCGGATGTACCACGATCAAGCTGTGTACAAGATGACTGAGAAGCCACGTCGGTTTCCCTGGCATCAAGACAATGGCTATCTATATGTAGAGCCGCAGCACTACCTGACGTGTTGGATAGCTCTCACGGACGCAACGATTGAAAATGGTTGCCCACAAGTAGTTTCTGGGCTTCACAAAGATGGAACGCTTGCGCACTATTACGTCGACACGCTGGGCTACGAATGTTTCGAAGAACCACCGTCGGAGCCAATCATTGCGGAAGTGAAAGCCGGGGGAGCAGTGTTCTTTTCATCGTTGACGCCTCACCTCACGGGTCCGAACTTCACGAACAGCACACGCAAGGCCTACATCGTGCAGTATGCATCGTCAGATGCTCGGGTGTTGGAAGGAAACGCAGATGCTGGCGCCGCCACAGGTTCTCATGGCATCGACAGTGAACCGCGAGGAATTGCAGTGCTGGAAAATGGAGTACCGATCGTTTAGGTCAGTACGAAACCTTCGTAGCTCTTTGCAGCAACGTCTGAACATTTGTCTGCATAGGTAGGGAAACCAAGTAGCGGCATAAACACCCGAGGTTTACCTTGAACGTTTGCGCCGAGGTACCAACTGTTACATGACGGATACAAGGTCATATCGGCAACTGCATTGACGAATGCAACCCATTGTGTTTGTTCTGTATCAGTTGTCTCAATGGTGGTTTTGCCAGAAGCAACAATGTGTGAGATGCAATCAGAGATCCATTCAACGTGTTGTTCGATGGACATAATCATGTTGGTAAGCACCGATGGGCTGCCTGGGCCAGACACCATAAACATGTTGGGGAAACCAGCGGTACTGAGACCGAGGTAGGTGACAGGGCCTGCTTCCCATGCTTCAGCAAGTGGTTGATTGTTTCGACCACGAATATCAATCTTCAATAGCGAACCTGTCATGGCGTCAAAACCGGTCGCATAGACCAAGACATCAAATGTGTGATCTTCGCCGCCGGCGACAAGTCCGTGTTCTGTGATGCGCTCAATTGGGTCTGTGCTGACGTCGACGAGAGAGACGTTAGGTCTATTGAATGTCTCGTAATAACCAGAGTCGAGACACAGTCGCTTACAGCCAATGACTTGTTTCGGCAATAGCTTTTTCGCAGTCTCAGGGTCTTTGATAATTGAGTAGATCTTTTCGCGTACGAACTCTGCAACAGTTTCGTTCGCATCGTTGTTGAGCAGGAAGTCGTTGTACGAGGAAAGAAATGCAAAGCCACCTTCTTCCCAACGGCGTTCAAATTCTTGGCGACGTTCCGCGTCAGAAACCTCTAGTGCAGATTGTTCGCCCCGTCGAATCCTTGAACCGAAGGCAGCTGTCTGCTGTTTATTGAGTTCACGAAATTCTTTGTAGTTTGCCTTAACGTCTTTGACATAGTCCTTGTCGATGGTGTCGTTACGGGCAGGAACCGAATAGGTAGCAGTGCGTTGAAACACTGTGAGGTGTTTTGCTTGGGCCGCAATAATGGGAATGCTCTGGATGGCAGAAGATCCTGTACCAATTAGCCCAACTGATTTGCCGGTGAAGTCAACGCCTTCATGTGGCCATTCGCCTGTGTGGTACGTAGCGCCAGTAAATGAGTCTGCACCGATGAAGTGGGGGACATTGGTTGAAGACAAGCAACCGGTAGCGAATACGACGAATCGAGCTGTGAGAACATCACCTTGGTCTGTGGTGACACGCCAGTTGTTTGTCTTTTCGTTGAAGATGGCTGACGTGACGCGCGTTGAGAACTGAATGTCGCTGCGCAGATCAAATCGGTCTGCGACATGTTGTGCATAGGTAAGAATTTCAGGCTGACCGGCGTACCGCTCGTTCCATTCCCATTCTTGTTGCAGGTCGTTGTCAAAACTGTATGAGTATTCGACACTTTCAATGTCGCAACGTGCTCCTGGGTATCTATTCCAATACCAAGTTCCACCGACATCAGTGCCAGCTTCAAAGACTTGAACAGAAAGTTTGGCAGCACGGGCGCGATGCACCATATACATGCCAGCAAAACCTGCGCCGACTACGGCGATATCAACTGAACGTTCCATAGGCCCCCCAACGGTGTTCGATAAACGAAACCTTAGTGGGGGCAGAAGGTGAGTGGTCTAGTGGATGAGACCAGACCACTCAGATCTGATTTAGTAGCTGCGCGCTGGGCGTGAGCTGCTTGAGCGCTCACCACGAGGTCCGCCTGGGCGTCCTCCGCGTGAGTCTGGACGAGGTCCGCGAGGTGAATCGCTGCGTGGGCCACGATCACGGAAATCACGATCGCCACGAGGTGCATCACTACGTGGGGCACGGTCACGGAAATCACGGTCACCACGAGGTGCGTCGCTGCGAGGGGCACGGTCTTCACGAGGACGGTCGTCGCGAGGACGATCATCACGAGGGCCACGATCTTCGCGTGGACGGTCGTCGCGTGGACGATCATCACGAGGGCCACGGTCATCACGACGATCGCGTCCGCCGCCGTAGCCGCCTCCGCCACCGTATGACTTGCCGCCGCCTGAACGACCACGGTCTCCGCCGCCGCCGTATGAACGGCCGCCGCCACCTGAACGTGAGCGATCGCGATCACGACCGCCTCCGCCATTGCGACCTCCGCCGCCACCGCGACGCTCTTCGATTGATGGCATCTCTTTGAATTCGCGCTCACCTGGAGCGATTTCTTCAAGGATGGCGTCGCCCTTAGCAACGTTTACTGAGATTGGATCAATACCTGCATCTTTTGCAAGACGCTTGACATGACGACGCATGTTCTCGGTCACCATGGTGACAACTGTGCCTTCTGCACCGGCGCGAGCGGTACGGCCCGAACGGTGAAGGAAAGCTTTGTGCTCTTCTGGTGGATCAGCATGGATAACAAGTGCAATGTCATCAACGTGGATACCGCGTGCTGCGATGTCTGTTGCGACAAGTGTGTCTGCTTTTCCGCCTGAGAAGGCAGCCAAGTTACGTGCACGAACATTCTGTGACAAGTCACCGTGCAATTCAACGGCAGGAACTCCGGACTTGATGAGTGCTTCGGTGAGCTTGCGTGCGCCGTGCTTGGTGCGTGTGAATACAAGTGAACGGCCTGGTGCTGCGCACAAATCTTGCAATACGTCAAAGCGATTCGCTTGTGACACGTTGAAGAAGTAATGAGTCATCATTGCGTCGTTCTCGTCAGTTGATTCAACTTCGTGAGTTACTGGGTTGTTCAAGAACTTGCGAACAAGCTTGTCGATTCCGCGGTCAAGAGTTGCAGAGAACAACATGCGCTGTCCTTCACGTGGTGTCTTTGACAAGATCTGTGTGACGTGCTCGAGGAACCCGAGTTCTGCCATGTGGTCAGCTTCGTCAAGAATTGTGATCTCGATTGCATCGAGGTCTACGTGGCCTGATTCCATGAGGTCAATAAAACGACCTGGGCAAGCAACAACGATGTCAACACCATTGCGCAATGCTTCGATTTGCTTTGGGTAACCAACGCCGCCGTAGACGGTGGTGGTGCGCATGCCGAGGCGACGTGCGAGAGGTGCAAGAACGTCACACACTTGGTTTGCCAACTCGCGAGTTGGAACCAAGATCAGTGCACGTGGTGCGTAGTTCTCGCGTGGCTTGTTGCTCTCGAGCAAACGAGCCAACAACGGCAATGTGAATGCAAGCGTCTTGCCTGATCCCGTGCGGCCGCGGCCGAGGGTGTCGCGACCAGCCAACGCGTCTGCGATGGTTGCTTGCTGGATAGGGAATGGTTCGATGAGACCTTGTGAGGTCAGTTCATCAACCAGGGGCGTGGGCAGACCAAGGTCAGCAAAAGTAGGACGGGTGTCCATGGGGGTATCTCCCTTGTAAGGGCCATAGATACCGGTTTGTACCCATGGATGCACTCGAAGCGCTTGAGCAGACTAGCGGTACCCCTGTGGAAAACCTAGGGATATCTCAAATTATTTTGTCAGTGTGACCTTGATCGCAGTATCAGCTGCGTGGGAGGCCTTGCCGAATAAGCGCCTCAAGGCAGATTGGGCAATGATCGCGAGATACATGACTGAGTACTTTTTGCGCACTAAATCGGCAACTCGTTTTGAATCTGGACCATCTAAAACGACTGCGGTACCGACGTGCATAGTGGCGTCTGGGGTAACTTGGCCTTTGAAAGTGCACACGGCCAAAGTGGCACGTGAGTCGCGACGAACGCGCTTGACTTTGAATGCATCATGATCAGTAGTGAAGGCGTAACCGCCATCAAAAGGCACGACCCACACAGGTAATGAGACTGGGTCGCCATTCTTCTTATATGTCGTAAACGACACGTATTTGGCGGCATCAAGGTCTGCAGGCATAAAAATCCTCTTCAGAAAAAAGACTGACAACTATTGGTCGGGGAGGGGAGACTTGAACTCCCGGCCTCCTGGTCCCAAACCAGGCGCGCTACCAACTGCGCCACACCCCGCGGTGTTTCGGTAATGCTATCGGGGGTTTTAGCTGGCGCTCTTTGCAATGCGAGCGAGGCGCTTTGCGGTACGACCAATAGGCGAAAGATGGCGGTGGTCGAGGTCGCCTATTTCGATGCCATTTGAAAAAAGCACGCGATAGCGAAGCCAATTGAAACCGTTCGACAAGATGACCTTGCCCTCTGTTCCGGCAGCTACGCCATCAAGATCAACCGTGGTGACGACCTTGTCGCCGTTGCGCAAGTTGATTTGGCCCTTGTGTGGGTTGGCAAGAGCGTGGGGCTTCCAAAGAATCATGGCTCCATTATTGCCTGAAACAGCACCAGAGAAGCGAACCCGTGAATCAGACGGCAAAAGAACAGTCAGTCAGGCGCGCCGATACACTTTCCAATCTGTGAAAAGCACTCTCGAAGCCCTAGAGGGCAACAAAGTCAAGCTGTCCATCGAAGTTGACGAGTCGGAATTCGACCGCAACTTGGATGCTGCATTCCGAAAGATCGCTCATGAAGTCCGTCTCCCTGGCTTTCGGCCGGGCAAAGCTCCCCGCCGCGTGCTTGAGGCACGTATCGGAATTGATGCTGCGCGGGGCCAAGCACTGCAAGATGCGATTCCTGAATATCTCAGCAAGGCAGTGCGTGAGCATGATGTTGACATCATCTCGACACCAGATGTCACGTTGACAAATAACAACGATCCTGTCGACGCAGATAATCCTGTTCCAACAGAGTTCGTATACCCAGTTATGTTCGAAGCAATTTGCGAGATTCGTCCTGAAGTCAGTGTTCCTGGCTACGGCGGTTTGCGTATTGAATTGTCAAGCCCTGATCTTTCTGATGAAGAACTTGAAGAAGCCGTTGCTACAGAGCGTCGTCGTTTTGGTTCATTGGTTGATGTTGATCGCGCTGCAGAAACAGGCGACAACGTTGTTATTGATCTCGAAGGTCTTCGCGACGGAGAGCCCGTAGCCGGACTCAATGTTGACGAATGGACCTATGAAATTGGGCGCGCTTGGGTCGCTCCGGGCTTTGACGAACAACTTACCGGTGCAAAGAAGGGTGATGTACTTCGTTTCAACGCTATTCCGAATGGCACTGAAGAAGCAGCTGATTTCGTAGTCACTGTGAACCGTGTTCAAACATTGGAACTTCCAGAACTCACTGACGAATGGGTTGAAGCAAACATTGCAGACTCAGAAACAGTTGTTGAATGGCGCCAGTCACTTCGTGACCGTTACACCGAGATGCGTGTTAACCAAATGCGTCGCACTGTTGTTGATCGTCTTACTGACGAGCTTGCAAAGCTTGTTGAAATTGAAGCACCAGAATCAATGGTTGGCGCAGATATGCAAGCGCGTGTTCAGAACACCATTCAGCAGTTTCAGCAGCAGGGCATTGCTCTTGATCAGTGGCTGTCAGCAACAGGTCAAGACACAGAGTCGTTTATTGCTGGCATGAAAGAGCAGTCAGAAAAGGCTGTCAAGGTTGATCTTGCATTGCGTGCTGTTGCGGCAGCTCAGGCCATCACTGTTAGCGATGATGATCTTGAAGCCGAATTTGAATCCATTGGCGTTCGCGTCAATGAGAAAACAGCCAAGGTACGTAAGGCCTATGAGCAGAACGATGCCATTGCTGACCTGGTTGCCCAGATGCGCAAATCTCAGGCTCTCGAGTGGTTGCTCCATAACTCCACCTTCGTAGACCAGAATGGAACTGTTCTTCCCACCGACACGGTGCTCGGAGAACATGACCACGACCACGACCACGATCACGACGATGAAGACGAAGCAGAGGATGCAGAATGAACTTCCAGAATTACTACGTACCAAACGTCACCGAGCAGACAAGTAGGGGAGAACGCACTTCCGACCTCTTCTCGCGGTTGTTGAAAGAGAACATCATCTTCTTAGGAATGCCTATTGATGACACCGTGGCAAACCTCATCTGCGCACAGCTCATCCACTTGGAGAGCGAAAACCCTGATCGCGACATCAACATCTACATCAACAGCCCTGGCGGTGACATCACATCCCTCTTTGCTATTTACGACACGATGCAGTTCATTAAGAACGACATTGCGACTATTTGCCTAGGCCAAGCAGCCTCTGCAGCTGCTGTCCTTTTGGCCGCTGGCACCAAGGGAAAGCGTCTTGCTTTGCCTCATAGCCGTGTCCTTCTCCATCAGCCATATGGCCAGGTTGGCTACGGCCAGGTGACCGATCTTGAGATCGCAGCCAAGGAAATCCTTCGTATGCGTGACCTTTTGGAAGAGATTCTTGCCAAGCACACGGGCCAGAGCATGGAAAGAATTCATGCCGATACTGACCGTGACTTCGTAATTGAAGCGAATGAGGCCGTCGAGTATGGCATTATCGACAGTGTGATTTCATCACGCGAATTAACGGACCGTTCCGGTCCTATTCGCTAACACACAGTTCGAGGAGGGCCTTCGTGGCCAAGTTTGGTGACACAGGAGAGCTTCTGAAGTGCTCCTTTTGCGGTAAGTCCCAAAAGCAAGTCAAGAAACTCATCGCAGGACCTGGTGTCTATATCTGTGATGAATGCATCGACCTGTGCAATGAAATCATTGAAGAAGAAGTAGGTGAGCGCTCTGATGTGCGTCTTGATGTCCTTCCGACTCCAATTGAAACTCGTACATTCCTCGATGAGTATGTAGTCGGGCAAGAGCGCGCAAAAAAGGTGCTATCTGTCGCTGTGTTTCATCACTACCGACGTTTGCAGTACATGCAACAAAACACAGGTATTCGTCGTGATGAAGTAGAGCTTCAAAAGAGCAACATTCTTCTTCTTGGACCTACTGGTTGCGGCAAGACTCACTTGGCTCAAACTCTTGCTCGTATGTTGAATGTTCCGTTCGCAGTTGCAGACGCAACAGCGCTTACTGAAGCCGGATATGTCGGTGAAGACGTTGAAAACATCTTGCTCAAACTTCTTCAAGCAGCAGATTTTGATGTGAAGCGCGCTGAGCAAGGCATCGTGTACATCGATGAGATCGACAAAGTTGCCCGCAAGGCTGAGAACCCCAGCATCACACGTGATGTGTCAGGTGAAGGCGTACAGCAAGCACTGTTAAAGATCTTGGAAGGCACTGTTGCGTCGGTACCGCCACAGGGTGGTCGTAAGCACCCGCATCAAGAATTCATTCAGATTGACACAACCAACGTGTTGTTCATTTGTGGTGGAGCATTTTCGGGGCTTGAGCAAATCATTGAACAACGCATTGGGCACAAGGGCATGGGCTTTCACGCCACAGTTGCGTCGAAAGCCGACAAAAACCCTGGCGAGTTGTTTGAACAAGTTCTCCCTGAGGACTTGTTGAAGTTCGGAATGATTCCTGAGTTCATTGGTCGCTTGCCAATGGTCGGTGCTGTGCATGCACTCGACAAGCCGGCTCTCATGCAAATTCTTACTGAGCCAAAGAATGCTCTTGTCAAGCAGTATGCGAAGTTGTTTGAATTCGATGACATTGAATTAGACATCGAGCCAGCAGCGTTGGAAGCAATCGCAGAACTTGCAATGACTCGTGGAACTGGTGCTCGCGGGCTGCGTTCCTTACTTGAAGAAACCTTGCTCGACTCGATGTATGAGTTGCCTGGTCGTACAGATATTGCTCGTGTTGTTGTTAATGCAGATTGTGTCAAGAACAAGGCAATGCCTGAACTTGTGACAAAGACTGCTGCACGAGCACCTCGTCAGCGCCGCGCAGCCTCTTAGGACCACATGAATTATCAAGAATCGCTTGTGTATCTCGACGAGCACGCCTCGTATGAAAAGACAGGGCGCGTTGATGCTCCCTCAACCGCAAATATTGAACGACTTCTTGAAGTCTTGGGTGACCCACAGAACGATTTTCGCGTTATCCATGTGACAGGCACAAACGGCAAAGGGTCTACGTCTCAGATCATTACCCGGTTGTTAATGGCTCACGGTCTCAAGGTGGGTACCTATTCGAGTCCCCATCTTGAAAATGTTCGCGAGCGCATCCAAGTGGATGGTGAACCGATTGCGGAGATTGATTTCGCTGATTCGATTGCTGCAGTCGCAAATGCAGAGGGAATCGGCACCGTGCGGCCTTCATACTTTGAAATTATGACCGCCGCAGCGTTTCGTTGGTTCTCTGATGATGCGGTTGAAGTTGCGGTTATTGAAGTTGGAATGTTGGGCCGTTGGGATGCCACAAACGTAGTGAACCCAGATGTTGCGGTCATTACGAATATTGCACTAGATCACACTGAATTTGCTGGGCCAACCTTGGCTCATATTGCAACGGAGAAGGCCGGGATTATCAAGCCCGGTTGTGTTGCTGTCATTGGCGAAGAGAATGAAGAACTTCGTTCAATATTTGCTGCAGAACCATGTGAAGAAATGTTGATTCGCGGCGAACAGTTTGACGTTGTCGATAATCATCTTGCGTTGGGTGGCCGATCAGTTCACATCAGCACACATCGTGCTGAGTATCTCGATCTGTTTGTGCCACTTCATGGTTGGCATCAAGGCGATAACACGGCAGTAGCAATTGCGGCTGTTGAGGCGTTCTTTGGTTCTGCACTAGATGCTGAGACCGTGCAAGAAGGTTTGGCCGGAGTGTTAATGCCTGGTCGTTTTGAAGTCGTTGGTCATCAACCACTTGTCATTCTTGATGGTGCTCATAACCCGGCTGGTGCCGATGTGTGTTCCAGCGTGTTCTTCGAAGACTTTGACCCGCATGGTCGACGCATCCTTGTTGTCGGTGCGTTAGGCGGTAGAGACATCAGCGATACGTTGTCAGCTCTGAAGGTTGACGAGTACGAATTGGTCATCTGCTGTACGGCGCCTTCACCCCGCGCTCGCTCGGGTCGAGAAATTGCCGATGTGGCCCGCGGTATGGGGTGCTCTGAAGTAGTGGTGGCTGACACCGTGGAAAAGGCCTGCGATATCGCTTTGGCGGATGCAACGAGCGACGACGCCATTTTGGTGGCCGGGTCTCTGTATGTCGTTGGAGCTGCCAGAACCCATCTTCGTCGCGTTTTACCCTGACGGGGCTTGAGTTCGGGGGCAATCGAAGGCTCCTGGCGTAGCCTGTAGGGCATGTCAGATCGCACACTTGTTTTGTTGAAGCCCGACGCCGTTGAACGCGGACTTGTCGGGGCCATTTTGTCTCGTTTCGAGAACAAAGGACTCCGTATCGCAGCAATGGAATTGCGCACACTTGATGCCGCCATCCTTGCTCGTCATTACGAAGAGCATGTTGGCAAAGGGTTCTATGCAGAACTTGTTGCCTTCATGGGTCGTGGCCCAGTCGTTGCACTGGCAATCGAAGGCCCAGAAGACACTTGGGAAATTGTTCGCACAATGATGGGCGCCACTAACCCACGCAAGGCAGACCTTGGAACCATTCGGGGTGACTTTGGAACCTTGTTTACAGAGAATCTTGTTCATGGATCTGATTCAGCCGAATCAGCCGCACGCGAGCTCGGAATCTTCTTTCCCGCCCTCTAAGGCGCGGGTAGTTAGCATTTCTGCAGAGTTGTCGTTTACGCGCCAGCTCAGGGAGATCTCTTTATGAATCGGAATAATCCTTTGTCGATGGGGCGTGACATTGCAATCGACCTCGGCACCGCCAACACTTTGGTGTACGTGCGCGGTCAGGGAATTGTTCTGAATGAACCTTCTGTGGTTGCTATCGATATGCGCGACGGGAAACCGGTTGCAGTCGGTTGGGAAGCTAAGCGAATGCTTGGCCGTACGCCTAAACATATTGAAGTGATTCGTCCATTGAAAGATGGAGTTATTGCAGACTTCGATGTGTGTGAAAAAATGCTTCGCTATTTTATTCAGCGCGTCACAACAAGTCGTTGGAGTAAACCACGAATGGTGATTTGTGTTCCGTCTGGAATTACCGGAGTTGAACAACGTGCTGTGCAAGATGCTGCTGAATATGCAGGTGCTCGTCGTCCAGTGCACATTATTGAAGAACCAATGGCAGCTGCGATCGGTGCTGATCTTCCCGTTCATGAACCAAGTGGAAACATGATTGTTGACATCGGAGGCGGAACTACTGAAGTGGCAGTTATTTCGCTCGGTGGCATCGTTGTCGCTCAAAGTGTTCGAGTAGCTGGAGACGAATTAGACGAAGCAATCGTTGCGTACGTTCGCGCGGAATATTCGTTGGATATCGGAATCAATACGGCCGAAGAAATCAAGATACAAATGGCCTCTGCATGGCCTCTTGCGCAAGAACTCACTGGAGATGTGGGTGGGCGAGACACTGTTTCTGGTTTGCCTCGCACTATCGAGATCACGTCAGCGAATGTTCGCGACGCCATCGCAGAGCCAATTGCTGCCATTATTGATGCAGTGAAGTCAACTCTCGATCGCACGCCACCAGAATTGGCAGCTGACATTATGGACCGCGGTATTTATCTGTCGGGTGGAGGTGCATTGTTGTCCGGAATGACACAACGCGTCACACATGAAACAGGTATGCCGTGTTACATAGCCCCCGATCCGTTGTATGCGGTCGCTATTGGTTCAGGCCGCGCGCTTGAAAACATCGAAGCGATGCGCGGAATGATGTCCTTCCCAGGACTCGACCAGCTGTAGTACTAATCCCGTGGCGGACTTATCCTTCACGCGTCGTCGGGCGATTCTCCTGCTGTCGCTTACTTCTGTGATTCTGATCACGATGGACCTTCGAGGAAGCTCCATCATCAATTTCACTCGCTCTGCTTTTGGAGTGGTCTTTCGCCCAATTGAGAGTGCGACAAAAGTTGTCACTCGTCCTATTGGTAACGCATGGAACGGCATGACTCATTACAACGATGTTGTGAAGGAAAATCATCGCCTAAATGACCTTGTGGCCTACAGTGAAGGTTCCACAATCTCTGCAATTGCGAGTGTGCGAGAAGCCCAAGAGTTGTTGTCACTGAACGGACTACCCACGCTGGCCGGAATTGCTTCGTGTACTGCGCAAGTGGTCGGGCAATCTCCGTCTAACTTCACGCAAACTGTTGAAATCAACCGCGGTTCAGAATGTGGTTTGAAAGTTGGAATGCCTGTTCTCAATGCAGCCGGAATGATCGGAAAGATTACTGACGTCTATAACAAGCGATCTGTCGTGATGTTGTTGACGGACCCTGGTTATTCACTGGCTGTGAAGGTGGTGAATATTCCTGCCCCTACGACAACGACTACAGCGGCGCCAGGTACACCAGTAGGGGACACAACCACGACAACTTCGACGACTACGACCACGACATTGCCGCGCGTTACCACCACGACTGGGATTCCAGGGTTTGTACCAGGGGTCACCATTGCAACGTCATCAACACTTGCGCCACTGCCAGGCGAGGTCACAGTGCCTGTCGGAGATGTTGGTCCGAATCAGCCAGGTAAATCAACGAGTTCAGAAATTACGGTGCCACCAGGTCTTGATGTTCCATTGCG
>JBBANJ010000001.1:0-110058 GCA_040402055.1 Ilumatobacteraceae bacterium | reverse complement strand
GTGAAACAGGAGCGTTGGAGGGCAGAGGAATTTCGCGACCCCCCATAGTTCGCTTTGTAGAAAATCAACCGAGATTCGGTGCAGTACGAATTGGTTCTCCAATCATCTCTGCTGGTGGTGCAACATCTTTAGCGCCCCCTGACATCGTGATTGGGTCTGTGAGTCGCGTCGTCAATAGAACCGGAACGCTCGGGCCAATTCTTGAAGTGACCTTGGCAGCGAATTTGAAGAACCTGAACTTTGTTCGCATCTTGTTGTATCAACCATCTTCTGAACGGGTGATCGCGCCATGATCGAACGAGTGCTGTTGTTCGCGGAGAATCGTTACGCACGTCTGGTTCTTGTCGGGTTGATGGTGTTGTCGTTACAAACAACTGTGTTTAATGACATGCGTCCATTTGGTGTTTGCCTACAGGTCATGGTGTTGCTGGCGGCATCTGCTGGGCTTGCGCGCGGGTCTGATGTTGGCGCAATCGCCGGATTCATTATTGGACTGTTGTATGACCTGGTTCTTACGACACCCATGGGATTATGTGCTGCAGTGTTCGCAATTGTTGGCTACCTGGCCGGAGTTGGCCAGTCATTGGTGTACGAACCTACGTGGTGGACTCGAATGCTGCTTGGCTCTATCGCAAGCGCTATCGGCATGATTCTGCTGCCAATAGCTTCAACCGTTACGGGTGCTACTGGAATTCTTAATGCTCATGTTTTGTTTGTGGCACTCATTGTTGGGCTGTTCAACGCAGTACTGAGTATTCCGGCAGAGAGACTGTGTCGGTGGGCGCTCACTGAACCGGCGGCTGTTCGCTGATGCCACGCGAAAGCAGAATGTCGCGCTTGGCGATTCTTGCAACCGTGGCGATGCTTCTTGGGTCATTGCTCACCGTTCGGTTGTGGTTCTTACAGGCTGTTGATGCGCCAGGCCTGGAACAGCGAGTACAAGAAGTACGAACGCGTACTGTGAAATTGACTTCTGAACGCGGACGAATTTTTGATATCAAAGGCCGAATCATGGCCGACAATGAACGATTGCTCACCATCACACTGGACAGGGCAGTCATTTCTGGTCCTTTGGCACGCCAGCAAATGTGGAATCGTTTATCTGGCGCACTCAGCATGTCTGTTCAGGAATTAGAAGATCGATATGTGTCGAAGCGATACAACCAATTGCAACCGGTGCCACTGAAGGAAGACGTTTCCGAAGATTTAGCTATTTTCCTACGGGAGCGCTCGGAGGATTATCCAGGCATTGACATCGTTGAAAATTGGCGGCGTGAGTATCCGTATGCCCCTATGGCAAGCCATGTGTTGGGGTTTCTCGGTGCCATTCGTGAAAGCGAAACTACCTACTACAAGAATCTCGGTTATGACCCAGACGCACGTGTCGGACAGTTCGGTGTTGAACAAACCTATGAGTCGACATTGCGGGGTAAGTCGGGATACGTGAAATACGAGGTGGATTCACGCGGTCGAATACTTCGTTTGATCGAACGTAAAGAGCCGATTCCGGGCAACGACCTTCAGTTGTCAATCAACTTGGATATTCAGCAATTCACAGAACAAGCACTTCAGAATGAATTGTTGGTGCGTCGTCGTACAGAAGCACCAACAGTGTTGTCGTTTGGTCAACCTGACCCTGCTTACCCTGAGATCACCTATTACAAAGCACCAGCTGGTTCGACTGTCGTGTTGAATCATGAGACCGGCGAAGTAGTAGCGATGGCGAGCTACCCAAACTTTGATAACCGTTGGTTTAATGCTGGAATCTCATCGGAAAAGTTTGCTGAGTTGTTCCCAACTACAAAAGATCCTGACCTCTCGATTTTGGTGAACCGTGCAATTTCTGGTCGTTACAACTTGGGGTCCGCATTTAAACCCTTTGTAGCTTTTGCGGCCTTGAACACCGGTCAATTGGCTGGCGGAACTAAGTACATCTTGAAGGACGAAGGAACGTACAAGCTGGAGAGCATTCCAAAAGAACGTTGTCAATTGAACGTTAAATGTGTCTTTAAGAATGCTGTGTGCGGAAATGGCGTGCCATGTAAATATGGTCGCATTAATGTCGTGTCTGCTTTAGCAATTTCTTCTGATGTGTTCTTCTACAAAATCGGTGAACAAATCTTTACTCAACGAGGAAACAAGCCAGTGCTTGAAGAACAAGTTCGCTTGTTTGGATTTGGGTCTCCCACTGAAATAGATCTGCCATATGAATTTATTGGAACAATCCCGAGCAAATCTTTGAAACAGCGTCTGGCTGCAAGTGGTGCTATCGCGAAGGATGAGGGTAGAGGCTTCTACGTCGGAGACAACGTTCAGTTTTCAATTGGTCAAGGTCTGTTGTCTGCGACGCCTCTGCAGTTGGCGGTTGCTTATGGTGCTCTGGCAAACGGTGGCAAAGTCATGAGGCCGCGCGTGGTTCATGCAATTTTGGCGCCCGGAACTCCTAACGGAAAATCAGGCAGTGTAAATCTCTCCAAGGGAACTGTTTTGCAAAGCTTTGCTGAACCTCAAGTTGTTCGCGACGTGGGTGCACGACCTGAGATTCTGGAGCCCATTGTTCGCGGTTTGACGCGAGTGATTGAGGGGCCAGGTGTGCGTTCCGATATTTATCACTCAACAACAGGCGAAAAATTATTCCGTTCATACCCCAGCAGGTCTTTGCCTATTGGAGGAAAGACGGGGACAGCACAAGGTGCAGGCAATCTTCCATGGAATGACTCGTCTGTGTTCGGTGCTTTCAGTAAAGATCCGAAGCAGCCATACTCGGTTGTCGCGTATTTGGAAAAGAGTGGATACGGATCACGTGCTGCGGCGCCGGTTGTGAAGTGTGTGTACACGGCACTCGCTGGGAAAACCACGGTTGCTAAGGCGGTTCCAGCAGACCCATTAGACACTGCAAGTTTTGCAGTGGCATCTCCACAGTTGTTGCCGAACCCGTTGTGCTTGGTTGGTGTTGGATCATCGGTGCGTGACTAATGAGTAGAACATTGTTTTCACGTCGTCCTGACTCTGGTTTGGGAAACATCAAGAGAGGTTTTGCGGCGCCTACGCGAAACATTGACTGGATTCTGATGTCTGCTGTGGGGGCGTTAACCATCATTGGTTCATTCATAATCTATTCAGCCACTCGAATGAAGTTGATGAATCGTGGTGTTGATCCTTATCAAGTTGTTCAGCGACAAATTGTCTTTGTGATGATTGCCATCGTGGCGATGATGGTCATTATGTGGATTGATTACGTGCAGCTGCGAGGTAATGCTGAGATGTTTTATGCCGTCACGCTGCTCTTATTGATTCTTGTGTTTGTCGCGGGTTCCGTGAAAGGTGGAGCTCGATTGTCATTCGATATTGGGCCCATAGCTGTGCAGCCGTCAGAATTGGCAAAGGCAACGTCTCTGTTGTTTTTGTGCGGATTCTTATCTGAAGAAGATGGTGATGATCTTGCGTATGAGAGATTCATCCAAGCTCTGTTCATTATTGGTATTCCGGTGTTTCTTGTCGGCATCGAACCCGACCTTGGTTCAGCCTCGGTTCTCGTTGCGTCAGCAATGGGGGTGTTGTTGGTGGCCGGAGCTCGCTTGAGATACATCGTGTTGATCACATCTATTGCGGTATTTTCTGCCATTGGCGGAGTGGTCTCTGGATTGGTGAAGGATTACCAATTGCGACGAATCACCGGATTCCTGAACCAGAACTCGGATTCAGCCAGCTTGCAGCAACTGATCTTGCAGGTTCGTTTCGCTAAGCGTGCTGTCTCGACGGGCGGCTTCTTTGGGAAGGGTTATCTGTCCGGACCCTTGACGAACGGATCTTTTATCCCTGTTCAATCAACCGACTTCATCTTTTCTGCCATTGGCGAGCAGTTCGGAATGTTGGGTGGGGGCATAGTACTTGGGTTATTTGGCGTGGTTCTGTGGCGTATTTATCGGACTGCTCAGCTGTGCCAAGACCGTCTCGGCACTTTGCTGTGCGCTGGTGTCTTCACCATCATTCTCTGGCAGGCCTTCCAGAACCTGGGTATGACTATGGGAATTACGCCTGTTTCAGGGGTGCCATTGCCATTTGTTTCCTACGGCGGTTCCCATACCGTGGCCTTCGCCATCATGATTGGGTTGGTCCAGAGCGTCCATATGCGGCGCTTCAGGTAACGAACGGGGCTATCCTGTTACTTGGCCGAGGATCGGTTGCGCCACCCATGGCAGCAGCCAGATCCGCATGGCGCGCTCGTTGCGCGACGTGAGAAGGGAATTTCATGGACACGAACGGTTCTGCCGATAAATCGACAGCCGATTACTCAGATCAGCGAAGCACGCAAGGCGAGGGCCAATCAGGTCCGAAGAAGCGCCGCCGTGGTTCTCGTGGTGGAAAAAATCGTACAAAGTCACCAGATGGTGCAGCTGGCGGAGATCAAGCACCTAAAGGTCCGGGTGCGCGTCCTGCTGGACAGATAGCTGACCCGAATCGCAAACCTCAAATTGGTGACACCCGTCCGTCGGCTGCACAAGCACCGGCTGCTAGTTCAAACGGGGAATCCTCTGGCAATAAGAAGCGTCGTCGCGGTGGCCGAGGAAAGTCTCGTTCCGGCGGTGGTCCAGCGTTGCGCGGACCAGAGGTGGATGCCGAAATCATCGAGCGTCGCAAAGGCCGTGAACGTAATGGTCGTCCGGTCGGTCGGTATCAAATGTGTGTACAGGTTCGTGATGGAGTCACTCAGGTAGCGGTTATGGAAGGCCGCAGCCTGATGGAGCACTATGTCAGTCGTCCATCAGATGATGTGGGCCAGATTCACGGAAATATTTACCATGGTCGCGTGCAAAACGTCCTTCCTGGTATGGAAGCTGCGTTTGTTGATATCTCGACACCAAAGAACGCTGTTTTGTACCGCGGTGACGTGCAATACGACCCAGAGGACGTCGAAACGAAAGACACTGCCCGTATCGAGCACATCTTGCGTTCGCGTCAAATGATCTTGTGCCAAGTCACTAAGAACCCCATTGGTGCAAAAGGCGCACGCCTCACCCAGGAAGTCTCGCTTCCCGGCCGATTCGTGGTGTTGATTCCCAATTCAAAGACCTACGGCATCTCAAAGCGTCTAGCTGATACGGAACGTCGTCGCTTGCGCCACATTCTTGATCGCGTGAAGCCTGCCCATCACGGCGTCATTGTGCGTACAGCAGCAGAACATGCAACAGAGCATGAACTCACTGCAGACATGACTCGCTTGTTGGAAGAGTGGGCAAAGATTGAAGAAGCGGCTGCCAAGTCAACTGGTCCTGAATTGTTGTATCGCGAACCAGAACTCGCTGTCCGCACTATTCGAGAAGAATTCAACGCGGAATACCGCAGCGTTCTCATTGATGACTGGGCGCTGTATGAAGAAGTGCATGGATACGTATCCGCATTCAACCCAGAACTCGCAGATCGCATCGAATTCTTCGATCGTGAAGTCGAGCCAATCTCATTGTTTGAAACACAGCACATTCATGAGCAACTGCACAAGGCCTTAGACCGCAAGGTGTGGTTGCCATCTGGTGGTTCACTCATCATCGAGCACACTGAAGCCCTTACGGTGATCGACGTAAACACTGGCAAGAACGTCGGTACGTCAAACCTCGAACAAACGGTGTTCCAGAACAACCTGGAAGCCGCTGAAGAAGTGGCGCGTCAGTTACGTCTGCGCGACATTGGCGGAATCATTGTTATTGACTTCATCGACATGGAGATCAAAGACAACCGCCGCAAAGTTATTGATTCATTCCGTCAGGCTCTCAGTCGAGACAAGACCCGCACCCAGGTCTTTGATATTTCAGAGCTCGGCCTGGTCGAAATGACCCGTAAACGAATCGGGGAGGGCCTGTCCACGGCCTTTGCCATCGAGTGCCCAGAATGTACTGGCCTTGGCTTCAAGGTCGATTTCGGCCTTCTCGACTAAGAAATTTCTCTAATCCCCCTAAAACATTGGTTCGGCGATTGTCGTAACCCCAACCCGCAGATAGGTTTAATCCCGCTATGTACGCAGTAATCGCCTCAGGTGGCAAACAAGAAAAAGTCTCTCAGGGCCAAAAGGTCCAGCTTGAGCTCTTGCATGTCGAAGACGGTACCGAGGTCTCCCTCATACCCGTTCTCCTCGTTGATGGCACCACGGTGCTCTCAACTCCCGACCAACTGAAAGGCGCATCTGTCAAAGGACGTGTCATCGGCACCGAAAAGGGAGTGAAGATCAACGGCTTCACATACAAAAAGCGCACCAACCAGCGTCGTCGCTTTGGTCACCGCCAGCAATATTCTCTTGTTGAAATCACATCCATCGCGAAAGGCTGATTAACCATGTCAAAGACTAAAGGCGGCGGTTCTACACGTAACGGCCGCGACTCAAATGCACAACGACTTGGCGTAAAGGTGTTCGACGGAACACTCATTACAGCAGGCACAATTCTTATTCGTCAACGCGGCACTCGTACCCATCCAGGTAAGAATGTTGGCATTGGTAAAGATGACACATTGTTTGCAATGGTCAATGGAAACGTAAAGTTTGGCGAGCGTAAAGGCCGCAAAATTGTTGACGTTCTTCCTATTGAGCCAGCTGCTGAATAACTAAGTTGCACATATTTTTCAAAAGGCACACCTTCGGGTGTGCCTTTTGCGTTTTCGGAACTTAATAGTCAGACAAGAGGGTGTCGATTCCCTGTGGCAGTTTGTCTGCTGGGTAATCAAGAAGTGTGACTGCTTGGCGGCATGCAAAGCTGTCGGTCATCCCGCCCACATAAGACACAGCCTCTGTGATTGCCGTTTGTGAACCGGCGTCAAACGGGGTGTCATGCCAAGCAGGTAACAACATTGGTGACGCAATGTAATGGTCGATCAGAGTGCGCAACATGCTGATGACGCTGTTTGCCTGCGCTTTAGATTCGGGACGGTCATAAATACGTTCGTAATTGAACTGACGAAAGAGCGACAAGGCTTGAGCAATTTCAGGGACCATGCCGATGCGACCGGTGTGCGCAGTTGCATTGATCATGCCGGTGATGAAAGCACCCAGTTGTTCGCGACGGGTGCTGCCGCAACGTTCACGTACAAGGCGGGGTAACTGATCAGGGGTGACAATTCCTGCATCTACTGCGTCTTCAAAATCGTGGCACACGTAAGCAATACGGTCAGCCCAACTAACGACTTCGCCTTCTGCGGTTTGTGGCGCGGGTCGTGACCAACTGTGATTACGAATTCCGTCAAGAGTTTCAATGCACAAGTTCAGAGGCACCAGAACTTTGTCTGCACCCCACACCGCGTGGTCGTAGCCGCCATCAATGTATGGAGACAGTGCATCTTCGCTTGCGTGACCACCTGGACCGTGTCCGCAATCATGGCCAAGCGCCATTGCTTCAGTGAGTGCAACATTGAGGCGCAACACACGCGCAACGGACACTGCTACTTGTGCGACTTCGAGTGCGTGAGTGAGTCGTGTGCGTTGATGGTCGTCAGGAAAGACAAAAACTTGAGTTTTTCCGGCAAGTCGGCGAAAGGATGAAGCATGCAAGATGCGGTCACGGTCGCGTTCGAAACACGTGCGGTACGGGTCTTCTTCTTCTGCGATTGCTCGGTGGCCAGGCCCGACTGAATGAGTAGCGAGCGGGGCAAGGGTGCCTGAGAGAGACAGTTCTCGAGATGAGCGATCAGCAATGTCTGTGGTGCCGATACCAGCCCAGGAGTCAGCGTGCGCCACGGTGATGCCCAAAGCGGCATCAAACCCCGACATGGTGGAGACCCAGGTCACGCCTCGGTCTGTAGTTGATTCTTTTTCCACGTCTCCACGATAGGTGAGTGGTGTGTCGCCGAGATGAACAACAATGCGCCAGTAGCCTTGAAACAGTCTTATGAGTGTTTTTGTCGACGAAGCCCAACTGAACGTTAAAGGTGGCCAGGGCGGTGCTGGCTGTGTGGCCTTCCGTCGCGAGGGCCCAGAAGCAATGGGTGGCCCAAACGGTGGCGATGGCGGCAAGGGTGGCGATGTATGGCTTGTGGCTGACCGCAACGTTGCATCACTTTTAGCGTTTCGTGATCACCCGCATCGTCGCGCCAAAGACGGAGTCCACGGTAGAGGAAAAGACCTTCACGGGCGACGCGGCGAGGATTTGGTCATTGCAGTACCCGAGGGAACTGTTGCTCGCGATATGTACACCGGTGAAGTTTTAGCGGACCTCGTGAATCATGGTGACAAGTGGATGGCGTCTCCTGGTGGTCGTGGTGGTCGCGGCAATGCAAAGTTCTTTAACAACCGACGTCGTGAACCAACTTTTGCTGAACAAGGTGAAGAGGCAACAGAGCGTTGGTTGAAACTAGAACTCAAATTGATGGCTGATGTTGCGTTGGTTGGTTTTCCGAATGCCGGGAAGAGCACGTTCATCAGCACAGTGTCCGCAGCGAAACCAAAGATCGCTAACTATCCGTTCACCACGCTTGAACCACACCTTGGTGTTGTGCGCATTGATGACACAACAGAATTCATTATGGCTGATATTCCTGGCCTTATTGAAGGTGCAAGTGAGGGCCGTGGGTTAGGTCATCAGTTCCTTCGACATATCGAGCGTGCGCGCGTCTTGTGTTATCTCATTGATCTTGTTGCGCTCGACGGCATAGCTCCCGATGAGCAACTGCGCATCTTGCAGCATGAAGTGGGAAACTATCGTCCAGACCTTCTCGAACGACCCTTCATTATCGTGGGAACAAAGACCGACAGTATTGATGCTGACACTTTGGCTGCTTGGCCACATCCGTCGATGTCGGCAATCACTATGACGAACGTGCGAACCATTATCGGCTCTCTTGCACAACAAGTGAAATATGCACGTCAAGCTGAGCCCACAGTTGAAGCCACAATTATCATGCGTCCTGACACAGAACACGCATGGGTTGAGCAAATGGGGGAGAACGAATACCGCATTCATGGTCGCAATGCCGAGAGGGTTGTGGCTCTGAACGACGTCACTACCCCCGTTGCCTTGAACTACATTGACGAAAAATTCGCCAAGCTCGGAATACCCAAATTGCTGTCAAAAGCAGGGGTCCGAGAGGGTGATGTCGTCTGGGTTGCACAATTCAGTTTCGAATTCGTGCCAGAAGTGTGATGCTGTAGCGATGCGCGTCGTCGTCAAAGTCGGAACTTCCTCCCTCACCAACACAGAGGGTCATATCAAGACTGAAGTAATTCAGCTTGTGTCACAACAATTGGCTGCTGCACGTGCACAGGGTCATGAGGTTTTATTGGTGACATCTGGCGCTGTTGCGTCGGGAGTAGCCGGACTCGGTTTAACAGAACGTCCGAACGATGTTCTCTCTCTTCAAGCGTTGTCGGCAGTGGGTCAACCACAGTTGATGGCCGCATACAACAATGCTCTTAAAAAGTTTTCTCTTGTCGGAGCTCAAGTACTTCTGGTGCCTCATGACTTTGTTGATCGCCAACAGTATTTACATGCTCGTGACACCATTGGTCGGTTGTTGGAGTTGGGGTGCATTCCCATCATCAATGAAAATGATGCAATAGCCAACAATGAAATTCGCTATGGCGACAATGATCATCTTGCAGCTCTTCTCGCTCACCTTGTATCAGCTGACATGTTGGTGCTGTTGACAGATACTGCAGGGCTGTACACATCTGACCCTCGAACAAATTCTGACGCAACAGTAATTTCGGTCGTTGCAGCAGATGATCCTCTCTTGTCTGTGTCGGCTTCAGGCGCAGGTTCTGACAGAGGTAGCGGTGGAATGGCATCGAAACTTGCAGCAGCACGTATTGCTTCGTGGTCTGGCGTGACAGCTGTTATCGCTGCAGCCGAATCTGAATCAGCTGTTATGGCCGCAATCAATGGCGATGTAGTTGGTACACGATTCTTGCCTCATGATCGCCAATTGTCGGCAAGAAAACTTTGGATCGCATTCGCTGCCGAGGTTGAAGGCTCCATTGTCGTGGATGAAGGTGCTCGTGACGCATTGGTATTGCGCGGAACCTCATTGTTGCCAGCTGGCGTTACTGCTGTCACAGGGTCATTTGACGTGGGTGCGGTTGTCGAAGTTGTAACACAATCAGGCGAGTTGTTGGCTCGTGGTTTAACGGCAATGTCATCTGACGTTGTTGCAACGAGCATGGGCAAGCGCACAGCAGACCTTGTTGATCTTGCGGTTGTTGAAACCGTGCATCGCGACGATCTTGTCGTTCTTACGAACCAGTAACTACAGCGTTGTTTCGTGATCCGAGCCGCGCGTTGGCATTACTGACGCCAAATTGTGCATCTCAGGTACGCGAAGTGCGTACAGCGTAATGATGTAAACAATGAGACCAGCACCGATGCACAGGAACAATTCAGCTAATTGAGACATGCCGGAACGCGGATGTAGGACATATTCAAGACCCCAAACAGCAATGCCCATTACAGCACTACCAATAGTGGCACGCCAGATAAGCGAAAGAAGACTGAGCCATTGGACTGCTTCGTATTTCTTATGAAGAAGGAACAAGACGAGAATCGACGAGACCAGATAAGCGATACCGAAGGAGAGACCTAAACCGAGAACTCCATGTCGTTTAACGAGGAACAGGGCCAAGATGATATTCAGCGTGTTTTCAAACAGGTTGATATAAAACGGCGTGCGTGTGTCTTCGTGTGCATAGAAGCCACGCAGGCAGAAGATATAAACCGAGAAGCCTGCTAATCCAATAGAGAAACCGGCGAGCGCGCGCGCGGTGTTGTGTGATGCGATGGAGTTGAAGTGACCATGTTCCAAAATTGTGCTGATAATCGGGTTGGCCAGAATGACAATTGCAACTGATGCTGGGATTGTCAAAATGCTGATCCAGCGCACTCCAGATGTGAGCCATGATTTGAAACCAGCCTTGTCGCCGGCACGTACGCGTCGAACAAGTTCAGGGACAAACGTGGTTGCGATAGAAATTGCAAGAAGACCGTGAGGCAACATGAAAAACGTGAAGGCCTTGCTATACGCGTCTTGGTTTCCGCTGCCGGGTTCAGCAAGGTTCTTGATGACGACGAGCGCCACTTGGTTGGTAACGACATAGCCAAACGTCCACGAAGACAGTTTGATCATTGTTCGCACTGCCGGATGGCTGAAATTCGGTGTGAACCGAATATTGATTTCGGCGCGTTTCAGGGCGGGGATTAGTACTAGTCCCATTGCCATCACTCCGGCTGTGGCAGACATAGTGAATAGCCAGAAGAACGTGTGGTCTGAAAGAACTGTTTCTAGGCCAGGTGTTCCATCGCGAGTGAACGGGATGATCAGAAGCATCGTGATGGTGATGACGTTTGAGAGGACAGGGCTCCACGCAGCGGCAAAGAAGTGTCGCCGTGAATTCAGAAGCGCTGAGCCGATTGCCGTTAGTCCGTAGAAGAAAATCTGAATAAGAAAAATGCGCGACATCACGGTGCCGACATGACGGAATTGTTCCGGATCAACTAACGGGCTGACCTGAAGAGAAAACAATCGAAAGATTAATGGCGCAGCTGCCACAGCCACAGCCGTAGCGATAGCGAGAACGATGAGCGAGACAGAGACCACAGCATTCGTTGCCTCGTCATCGTCATCTTCTGCGAAACGTGTGAATAGGGGAACCAGGCTTGCAGCAAGAAGACCGCCGACAAGAAGTTCGTAAATTGAGTTCGGAGAATTGTTGGCACCATCAAAGGCGTCAGCAAGAGCGGTTTGTCCAATGATGATTCCGAACACGACGACTCGCAATAACCCCGTCAGGCGAGACATGGCAGTCCCGATTGCGACAATAAGTGTGTCCTTGAACATGACTGGAAGGTTAGGTGCTGTGGGCAGGAGTAGTGGGTACACGGACTTTTGCCCAATGCTTTTAATTTGAGCACCCCCCACTAGATTGGAAACTTATGGATAACCGCTTCGAATCTGTTCAATCTGTCCGCGACGGCCTCAAGGACGTCAATTACCTCGCAGACGATGGGATAGCTGGAGTTGTATTCCTCGCTGAACGTCTCGGTAAGCCAATTCTTGTTGAAGGTCCAGCCGGTACAGGTAAGACCCAATTGGCCAAGAGCGTTGCCGAATTGATCGGTGCCAAGCTGATTCGTTTGCAGTGCTACGAGGGACTTGATGAATCGAAGGCGCTCTACGAGTGGAACTACAAGAAGCAGTTGCTGCGTATTCAGGCTGACCGCAACTCTGACGCGTGGAGCGATATCCACGATGACATTTTCGGTTCAGAATTTCTGTTGACTCGCCCTCTTCTTGAGGCAATTACATCAAAAGAACCAGTTGTTCTCTTGATTGACGAAGTTGACCGTGTTGAAGTTGAAACTGAAGCCCTGTTGCTCGAAATTCTCTCGGAATACCAAGTATCAATTCCTGAACTCGGAACAATCACTGCAACTCAGATTCCTTTGGTGTTCTTGACATCAAACAACACTCGTGAGTTGTCGGAAGCCCTCAAGCGTCGTTGCTTGTTCCTTCATGTTGATTACCCACAAATGGAACGCGAAAAGGAAATTGTTCTTACAAAGGTTCCTGGAGTTACCGAAATGCTTGCAGATCAAATCGCACGCATCGTTCGCAGCATTCGTCAGATCGACCTGAAGAAGGCTCCATCAGTCAGTGAGACAATCGACTGGGCGCGCACATTGGTCCTGCTCGGACTCGACTCAGTTAATGCTGAGCAGGCGAAGGAAACTCTCCACGTTCTGTTGAAGTACCAATCAGATATCGCCAAGGCAGCCAAAGAGCTGTCTGACGACTGAATAGATCGGCGCTGACGCATGCTCGATCTTCTGTCGGGGTTCATCATCGAGTTGAGAAGTGCTGGCTTGCCAGTGAGTCTCACGGAGAACTTGGACGCCATGCATGCCATTTCGCATATTCCTTTAGAGGACCGCGAGGCTTTTAAGTACGCACTAGGTGCAACCCTGGTGAAGAACCAGGCGCACTGGCGTTCTTTCGAGACTGTTTTTGAGGTCTACTTCAGTTTGCGCGGGCCTGAATACTCCATCACCGATGGTGACGGAGAAGGCAGCATCGACGACTTGTTGCAACAGATGCAAGATGCCCAGATGAAGGGCGAAGGCAACGGCGGCGCTGGCGGAATGGATTCGCTCACTCCGGAAGAACTGATGAACATTCTGATGAATGCTCTGATGAACGGCGACCAAGCCCTCATGCGTGCATTGGCTCGCCAAGCCGTACAGCGTTTCGCGGGCATGGAGCCTGGTCGCCCCGTTGGTGGCACCTATTACCTCTATCGCACACTGCGCAATCTTGATCTTGACGGCATGCTCGACAAGCTCATGGAAGCCAGTAAGAAAGAAGTGGGCGGCGAGCTCACCAAATTGGAAGAGCGTCTTGAAAAGGACGAGTACAACGACCGAATCGAAAAGTTCAAACAAGAAGTTGAAGCAGAAATTCGTCGTCGCTTGGTAGCTGATCGTGGTGCAGAGGCAATGGCAAAGACATTGCGCAAGCCGCTGCCTGAAGATGTTGAGTTCATGCATGCCAGCCGTGATGAGATGCAGAACCTTAAGAAGTCGCTTCAACCTTTGACTCGCAAACTTGCGGCTCGTTTAGCGCGTAAGCGTAGACATGGTCGCAAGGGTCCACTCGATTTCCGTAACACTGTTCGCCACAGCCTTGCCTATGGTGGCGTACCCGCAGAACCAAAGTTCAAATATCCGCGCCCTGCAAAACCAGAGTTGATTGTTATCGCTGACATCTCTGGCTCGGTTGCTGCGTTCGCGCGTTTTACATTGATGCTTGTGTACGCAATCTCGGGCCAATTCTCCAAAGTTCGCTCGTTTGTTTTCATTGACGGAATTGATGAAGTCACTGAATACTTCAAAAAGACCGAAGACATTTCCGAGGCTATTCACCGCATCAACACAGAAGCTGATGTCATTTGGGTTGATGGCCACTCTGATTACGGTCACGCTTTCGAGGTGTTCTGGGATAAGTACGGAAAAGAAATCAATCCGAAGTCAACTGTTCTGTTGCTTGGTGATGCTCGCAACAACTACCACGCATCTCAAGCGTGGGTAATCAAGGAGATTCGCCAGAAGGCGCGTCATGTCTACTGGTTGAATCCTGAACCGCGTTCATACTGGAATACCGGCGACTCTATTGTCGGTGAATACGGCAGTCATACCGATGGTGTCTATGAATGTCGCAACCTGCGTCAATTAGAGGCATTTGTCGAGAAGTTGGCGTAAGCCGCTGTGTCTAACACTCGAATTGTACTTATTCGCCACGGCCAATCACGAGCAACGGTAGAACGGTTTCTCAGCGGATCGAGATCCTGTACTGGTCTTACTGATTTTGGTCGGCTGCAGGTCCAAGCATTGCGAGATCGCTTGATTTCTGGCCGCGATGTTTCTGCAACTGTTTTGATGTCCAGTAATTTTCCGCGCGCTGTCGAAACGGCGCAAATTTTGGCGCCGGCTCTTGGTTCAATGCCTATTGGTATTGATGCTGGTTGGGGAGAACACGACCCTGGTCCTGACCTAGATGGAATGCCGTTTGACGCATATGTAGCCAAGTTTGGAAAACCAACCTGGTCTGACCCCGATGAAGTCATGTTTCCAGGCGGTGAAACTGTTGGCCAATTTCACACAAGGGTTGTTCGTACATTGCGAGAGACAGTTCGACGTCATGAAGGAGGAACAATTGTTGTTGCTTGTCATGGGGGAGTAGTTGACGCTGTCATGCGACATACTTTGCAGATGCATCAAACTGGCAAATTCGAACTTCATACTCTGAACACATCTATTACTGAGCTTGTTCATGTCGAAGGAACTAAGTGGAGACTCGTTCGATACAACGACGCAGCTCATCTGTCTACTTTGCAGCCTGTTGCTTCGCCTGATTCGTCGGCGTCGTAAATATGGCAACGCAATTGCCGATTGTTGTAATTGGCGGCGGCACGGCTGGATGCACTGTTGTATCCACGCTTGCAGCCATGACTACTCTGCCGATCGTTCTTATTGAACCTGGGTTGCCCAGTGTCCACGATGATGAATCGGCGTTCTTTTCTGTGCTCTCTGATGAGGCTTTGTCGCGTGAAGTGCAGACAACTTTGGTTGATGGCGGCGATGACAAGCCGTATGTGCAGGCTCAGGTTCTCGGTGGTGGAAGTGCCATTAACGGATTGTTGTTGACAGGCGAAGAACCGGCCTTCTTGGCAGGACTTACACGTATGGCAACAGAAGCAGACTGTGGCCAAGTCGGGACTGCTCTACTCGCAGAGAATGGCCGTTTCAGCAGATTGTGGTGGAACGGTGGGCGTTGGAACCCGGGTCGTGCCGTTCAGCATTTGGTCGACGAAGGCAGAGTGACAGTTATTACTGACTCTGTGACGTATTTGGAACATGCTCAGCGCGTAATCACCATTGCTCACACCACCATTGAAGCGATTGAGGGATCAGTGTTTGTGATGTGCGCTGGTGCGCTTTCGACTCCTGCGCTGTTACTGCACTCATCGCTTGAACGCGCCGTGTCTGGAATCGGTGATGGTTTACAGAATCATCCCACCATCACTTTTACTCTTCAATTGAAGAAGAGCATCTCGCAGCGGTTCGATGCTGCGGTGGTACGTGAAACACTGTCATCGTCTGGCGCCGAATTGCTCACCGTTGCCTACGAACGAACTGACTCGGACGATTCGACCACCGGGTTACTGTCTGTTGCGCTTATGGATCCCGAGTCTCGTGGCGGAGTATGGCGTTCAAATACGGCCATGCAGAACGATTTCAATATGTTGGCAACTGTCCGCGACAGAACGGCAATGCGCGAGGCGGTTCGTGAATTGATTGCTACCGCTATGAGCGCTCCATTCTCGGCAATTACAGACCAGGTTCTGGTTGATTCTGACGGAACGTCGGTGGAAGTACTTGATGCCATGAAGAATGCTGAATTAGATGAATGGATCGCAGACCATTTGACCGTTGTGTCTCACGCAACCTCTTCATGCCACGAGATTGTGGATTCTGATGGAAAGGTGCGAGGGATCGGAAATCTGTACATAGCTGATTCGTCTATATTGCACAGTGTGCCACCGTGCTCACCAGCCGGGCCAGTGGTTATTGAAGCCGCACGGATTGCGCGGACATTAGGGGAGACATTGGCATGAGCTACACGCTTGGACTACACGAACTAGGTGATGGCTGTCATGCATACCTACAACCAGATGGTGGTTGGGGCTGGTCTAACGCCGGACTAATTGTTGGCGATGGTGCTTCTTTGTTGGTTGACACCTTATTTGACCTCAAGATCACTCAACGCATGCTTGATTCAATGGTTCCCGCTACTCGTGGCGCACCTATAACGACAGTCGTTAACACTCACGCGAATGGTGATCACTGCTTCGGAAATGAATTAGTAGTCGGTGCGAACATCATTGCGTCACAAGCCACTGCACATGAAATGTCAGAAGTGCCCCCTACGATGTTGGCTGCTTTGAATAGTGCACCTGGGGAAATAGGAGATTTATTCCGTCATTTCTTTGGTGAATTTGAATTTGACGGCATCACTCCTGTTCTTCCTACGACCACTTTCACTGGGAAATACAGCTGTGAAGTTGGCGGACGAATAATTGAACTGGTCGAAGTTGGACCTGCTCATACCCAGGGCGACACATTGGTATTTGTTCCAGATGCAAAGACTGTCTACACGGGCGACATTTTATTTATTGGTGGAACACCAGTTGTCTGGGTTGGGCCATTAGATAATTGGATTGCTGCATGCGATCTTATTTGTGCATCTGATGTCGATCACATCGTCCCAGGCCACGGCCCACTGACAGATAAAGCAGGAGTCACAGCGATTCGTGATTATCTCTCATTTGTTCAGGGTGAAGCCACCGAACGCTTCAATGGTGGAATGGATGCATGGGATGCCGCACGCGATATTGCGCTCAACGGATTTGAAAAATGGGGAGAGTTTGGTCGGCTAGCAGTAAATGTTGACACTGTGTATCGATCATTGAGCGCGGAACATAAGAGCCCTGATGTTGTAGAACAGTTCAGGCGGATGTTTGCTCTTGAGATGAAGCATTAACCTGCAAGATTTTTCGTCGAACAACGACAATCCAGGCAGCGAGCGCTACTAAACAAAAGAAGAACCACTGAAACGCGTACGACAAGTGCGTTCCTTCGTCAAGTGGCGGAAGAGGAACCTTTGCTGGCCACGGTGAATCAGACGCAGGTGATTCGGCTATTAACTGTAAGAACATTGGTTCAAGAGGTCGGCCCACATAGTCAGAAATCAATGGCACATCAAACCGTTGAAACTCGGTGTTGCCCTTAGCCGTGGAATCAATCGGTCCAAGTGCTGACCGAGATTGGGAAGCGCGAAGATATCCAACAATTTTTAATTGCCCGGTCGGGATTGAAGGAGTTGGCATGGCAAGGGGCACGAAGCCTCGGTTTACAAGAATGATCCGTTTGTCGAGAGAGGTAAACGGAACTGTCGAGTCGTATCCAGCTGACCCATCTTGCGAGCGATTGATGATAGTGACGGCTTTAGAAGGATTGTATGAACCATCGATGCTGACTCGAATCCATTCACTTTCTGCTTTGTTCCATTTCGAGGGCACAGCATCATTAAGGGTCTGAAGTGGTGCGGCAGTGTGAGCACGGAGAACTGAATTGAACGTTTTCTTTTGATCGAGACGACTCAATTGCCAAAGTCCAAGATTGAACATGAGAATGATGAGTGCCACAACTCCGAGGTGAATCAAGATCCAACGGGGAGATAGCAGTTTGCGCACCATGCGATTGCAACACTATCGGTGCCTGATGTAGCGGCTACGGTAAGTGCCGTGGGGCACAGGGAATACACCGAAGAGAGCATTGATACTGAATTTTGGCGGGAGGTGTTTGGAGCGGATGTCTCTGCGACCCCAGCGAAACGTATCGGTGAGGGGCAAGTCGGAATGAACTTGCGTTTTGCGCTGACGTCAGATGATGCGTCGGTCCCGTCGTCTGTTGTTGTGAAGATGGCGTCACCTGATCCAACCAGTAGAGCAACAGGAATTGCTCTTCGTAACTACGAACGCGAAGTGAAGTTCTATAACGAAGTTGCGTCGTCGCTTGATGTTCGCATTCCGCATTGTCACTTCGCTGATTGGAATGAGACGGGCGGAGATATTGCCATCGTTCTCGAAGACATGTCTCCGTCAGAGCAGGGTGACCAAATCAGGGGCTGTGGAATTGAAGAGGCCCGGCTTGCGGTTGAAGAGTTGAGTCGTTTGCATGGTCCTCGATGGAATGACCCGACACTATTCAACATCGACTGGTTGCAACGTCGCGATGCAGAAGACGGCGCTCGTCTTCATGGCTTGTATTCCTTGTTCAAGCCTGGCTTCCTAGGAATTTACAACGATGCGATCTTGGCCGAGACTGGCCAAGACGGGCTTGACTTTGTGAATCAGCTCGAGAGTTTGATTCCTGCGTATATCGCAGCAAAAGATGAACCGTTCACAGTGACGCATGGCGACTACCGACTCGACAATTTGATGTTCGCCACAACTGCTGATGGCGTGCCGTGCGCTGTTGTTGACTGGCAAACCCCAGGCCACGGTAATGGTGTCGGCGATCTTGCCTATTTCATTGGTGCTGGTTTGCTGCCGAATGATCGACTTAAGTATGAGTGGGAACTTGTTGATCTGTATATCGCAGGAATTGAATCGTTCGGTCACGCGGTTGATCATGAATGGGTGAAAGACCACTATCGCAAAGAAGCAATTTCAGGACTCGTTATGGCCGTCATTGCATCACAGATAGTTGGTCGCACAGAACGTGGCGACAAGATGTTTGAAGTAATGGCTACTCGGCACATTATTCAAGGACTTGAAAATGGAGCTCTGTCGCTTCTATAAAGAACGATGCTCTACTAGTTGTTTCACGAGGTTGTCCATAGATGTGGTTTCTTGTCGAGCCAGCGAACCCGATGCGGTGAAGTGACCTGGCATGAGAGCAATCATTGAATCCCACGTGGGGCAGTCAACACCGAGCAGAGAACTAACGGCTATCCGCAGGCTGCCGGCGGGGTCTACGTCATATGTTTCCAACAGGGTCTCCACTTCCTTCTTGGTCAATGTTCTCATGACGGAATCGTAGGCGCGATAACCCGCTCGCGGACAGACCGAACAGACTTGCTACGGTTCTGTGAAGCAGATCGAACCTTGGGGGCAAAGAGATGATTACTTGGAATTACGGAGTGATGTGGAAGGGGATTGCGAAAGCAGACCCAACGCGTCCTGCACAGATATTTGGCGACGTTGTCTACTCCTGGGGTGACTTTCATCAGCGCTCGAATGCGTTGGCTGCCGACATGTTGGCTGCAGGGCTAGGAAGCCAGGCAAAGGTCGCTCATTATCTATATAACTGTCCTGAATACCTAGAGGCAACGTTTGCTTCGTACCTGGCTGGGTTCGTGCCTGTGAATACCAACTATCGGTATGGCCCAGAAGAAATTACATATCTGTTTGATAACTCTGACGCAGAGGCTGTTGTGTTCCATGCAGTGTTTGCTGATTTGTGTGCACAGGTGCGTCCTGCGTTGCCAAAGGTCAAGCGTTGGTACATGGTCCCTGACGAATCGGGCACAGCATTGCCATCATGGGCGGTTGATTACAACACTGTGGTCACAAAGACTGTTGCTGACATTGTTCCGCCAACACCGTTGTCGGACGACGACATGCTTTTCCTGTACACCGGTGGAACGACCGGAATGCCAAAAGGTGTCATGTGGCGCCAAGAAGATCTGTTGCAAGTTCTTGGCCGAGGCGGTAATGCCATCACTGGAGTACCAGCAGCAGATTCACTTGAAGAAGTAATCGCACGTGTTCAGCCAGGGGGCGTCGGTATTCGAACTCTCGTCGCATGTCCTTTGATGCACGGCACTGGTCAATTCTCTGCATTCATAAGTCTCGCTATGGGCGGCTGCATCGTGACTATGCCGAATCGAAACTTTGATCCGGCGTTGCTCTGGCAAACAGTGCAGGACCGAGGCGTCAATTCGATCGTCATCGTTGGGCAAGCTTTTGCTGGTCCGATGCTCGAGTCGCTTGATGCAAATCCGACACGATGGAATCTTTCAAGTGTCGTGCAGATGGGATCATCTGGTGTGATGTGGAGTCAAGAGAACAAGAACGCCCTGCTTGAGCACATTCCACAGATGCTCATTACTGACAGTTTTGGTTCTTCAGAAGCAGTTGGTATGGGAATGTCCGTAGCTGCCAAGGGTGCAGCTCCGAAGACTGCACAGTTTGCACTTGGTCCGAACTGTGTTGTGTTCACTGAAGACGGAAAGCGCGTGCAGCCTGGCTCCGGAGAGAGCGGCTTAGTGGCTGTCGGAGGAGCAATCCCGGTCGGCTATTACAAAGACGAAGTGAAGTCAGCCCAGACATTCCGCATCTTTGAAGAACGTCGCTGGACCGTCCCCGGTGACTGGGCAGAAGTCAATGAAGATGGCACTCTGCACCTTCTCGGACGTGGGTCTGTATGTATCAATACGGGCGGAGAAAAGGTCTTCCCCGAAGAAGTAGAAGAAATGGTGAAGACGCATTCATCGGTTCGTGACGCGGTAGCAGTGGGAATTCCAGACTCGCGATTCGGAGAAACTATTTGTATTGTTGTGGAAGCCGAACCAGGCGAGACACCAACGCTTGAAGTTTTGTCTGCACATGTCAAGGCTCGACTTGCTGCCTATAAAGCTCCACGTAATGTTGTTGTTGTCTCGACAATTGGTCGTGCACCAAACGGCAAGGTTGACTACAAGCGATTGAAGCAACACGCGATCGACACACTCGGCGCAAAGTGACTCACGCTGCATCATTGCGTTCACGCCTTGCTGGCGGTGAATCAATATTGATGCCTGGCGTATGGGATCCGTTGTCGGCACTCCTTGCAGAGCGCGCGGGCTTTCACACAGTTTTCGTGTCAGGCTTTGCCGTTGCTGGAACACTCTTGGGTGAACCAGATATTGGCATTGTGGATCAGGCAAACATGGCAGACGTTGCACGACGTGTATGTGCTGCGGCACCTGATCTTTGTGTAGTTGTCGATGCCGACACCGGGTACGGCGATACTCGTGAAGTGCAAGTAACCACCGAACTATGGGAATCTGCCGGCGCAAGCGGAATGTTTCTCGAAGATCAAGTGTGGCCAAAGAAGTGTGGACACATGGATGGGAAACAAGTAGTTCCTGCCGAAGAGTGGTTGGCCAAACTGACAACAGTTACGAAGGTGCGTACTGACATTTTTCTCACTGCCCGCACTGATGCTCGAGCCGTAAACGGATTGAAAGATGCACTGGAGCGTGGCCGCATGGCTCGTGACCTCGGTGTGGACGCCGTGTTCGTAGAAGCACCACAGTCTCTGTCTGAGTTGGATCAGATTGCAGCAGCTTTGCCCGATGTGGTCTTAGTCGCCAACATGGTGGAGAAGGGCAAGACCCCATTGTTGACCCCAACTGAATTGACCGACAGAGGATTCGCGCTTGTCGTGTCCCCACTGTCAGGTCTGCTGTCAGCTTCGAAGGCCTTGGCAGATGCATATGGTCGGTTGCAGTCATTTGGCACTTTGAGAGGCCATCTCGACACCATTACGGCATTCGATGAGTTCACTGACATCGTGGGTCTTCCAAAACACCTCGCTAACGACGCCGAACACCGCTAGTCTCAATCTCACATTAAGAGAGACCAATTGGTCCGGCAACCGGGGTGACAAGCGCACGGTGCCTCCTCATCGAAAGGTGGGGGATGTGGTTCCGCATCCAGCGGAGCAACAGGCCAGCAATCTCTCTTTCGTACAGATATTTAGTACCGACGAAAGGGGACACATGAACGAGCCATACCGTCATGACCCTGCGCCGTACCCGGCCTCTGGCGGGTGGTCGTCTGACCAGCCCGATGGTCATCGCCAATTTCATCAATTCGCTCAATCACGTCCGTTCTCTCTGGAAGGTGGCGGATCACTGCGCGATGTCACCATTGCGTACGAAACCTGGGGCACTTTGAATGAGGATGCGTCGAACGCAATTCTCGTATGTCACGCATGGACAGGCGACAGTCATGTCACCGGATCTGCAGGCAAAGGACATGCAACACCAGGTTGGTGGGAAGGTGTTGTTGGTCCTGGTCATGCAATTGACACCAACAAGTATTTCGTCGTGTGTTCTAACGTGCTCGGCGGATGCCAAGGCTCAACTGGGCCTGCTTCGCCTCATCCAGAAGATGGCAAACCATATGGACTTCGTTTTCCTGTAGTCACGATTCGTGACATGGTACGTGCGCAAGCATCTCTTGCTGATTCGCTCGGAGTGAATACATGGCGCGCGGTTGTCGGTGGGTCAATGGGAGGCATGCAAGCTCTTGAATGGGCTATTACTTTTCCCACACGTGTGCGCGCGTTAATCGCAGTTGCCACATGTGCAGAGGCGAGTGCACAACAAATCGCATGGGGCTCTATCGGTCGTCGTGCGTTGCTGATGGACCCGGCGTATCAAAATGGCGACTATTACAACGCAGGTCCTGATGGCGGCCCGTGGAATGGTTTTTCTGTTGCGCGAATGATTGCGCAAGTGACATTTAGAACAGATTCAAAATTTAATGAGAAGTTTGGTCGCCAATTGAAAGATCAAAATTTCAATTCCGATGGCATTGACTTGTTTTCGCGCTTTGAAGTTGAGGGGTATCTCGATCATCACGGTGATCGTCTGGTTCGCAGATTTGATGCAAATAGTTATCTGTACATTGGCAAGGCCATGGATCTACACGACATCGGTAGGGGTCGAGGCGGACTTGAGGCGGCACTTGGACGTATCAAAGCACCAACTTTGACCGTCAGCATCGACTCAGACATCTTGTATCCCGCCTACCAGCAGGAGCTGATTCAGTCGCTCTTGACGAACAATGACCCGCGCAATGTTCACAAAGAGATTCAAAGCGTCGAGGGCCATGACGGTTTCCTCATCGAGGTAGTGGCCGTCGGCCGACATATTTCCGATTTTCTTGCTGCCACTCAATAATTTGCGCCCTTGAACGGGGAGACGTGTGTGGGATGTGGTCGCGTGAAAGAATGTCAACCGTGACTATTGGGCTACTACTTGCATCGAAACTGTCGGTCAATCTGATCGGCGGCGGCTTAGTGGTATTGGGTCTTGCACTCCTTGTGGCAACTCTTGCCTTTTGGCGCTCGGCAATCGAAGACCCGGCTGTACTGGCTCCGCTAGAGATAATGGCTGACAGATCATTTGCGCGCGCAGATCAAGCCAAGAGAACAGCAATGTTAAATGATGTTCGGATAGATGGTGCTGAACCAATCATTCACCACGTTGCGCCCACCGTTCTGATGCGCGATCCAATCTCAGAGCCAGAGAAACCTTTTCATGATCCGTTTCCACACGATGATGATGCAGTCGATGTACTGCCTTCCATTATTGACCCTCTTCTCATTCAACAAAAAAACAAGGAGTAAGCCATGGCTGCATTTGATCCAAACGAAATGATTACGCGTTTTCGCGACAGGGCAACGGCGGTGCGCAAACGCCCATTGCCACCAATTGCTGGCGAGGAACGTCAGTTGTTCATCGCAAACTCTGAAACTGATTTCCGTGATTTCGCAATCATCGGTGATGCAGTTGCTTCACTGGAAGATGGGATTCTTACATTACGTATTGATTTGAATCCTCCTACGAAGTGACATCAACCGAGACGTCAGCGAAAAGTTCTTTTCGTAATCGCGAAGATATCCATGTTCTTGCTGCGATTCTTGCAGTGACCGCTTGGGGCATCGGCCCCATTTTCAATAAGGCACTCTCGGTGAGCACATCGAGCATTGTGTTTTATCGGATGCTCTTTGGTTTGCCAATCATGGTCGTAATGGCGTACATGAATGGCGGCAGTTTGAATAAACGCGTCATTCGCAAGGCCGCACTTCCAGGGTTTATGTTCGCCATGTCGTTCATCACAGGTTTCGCCACCGTCAAGATGACATCAATCGCGAATGCAACAATGGTTGGAACCCTGCAGCCTGTGCTTGTTCTGTTTGTTGCTCCGAAATTGTTCGGTGAGAAAATTACGAAGCGAAAGCTTATGTATTCAGTTAGCGCAATGGCCGGAGTTCTCGTTGTCGTTATGGCAGCAGCATCGACAAGTGGTGCACATCTCAATGGCGATTTGCTCGCAGTTCTGAATGTGTTCATCTGGACCACTTATTTTGTGATGTCGAAGAAACGACGAGACGAAGGAATTCACTCGTGGTCATTCATCGCGGCTGTCTTCTTCTGTGCGGCAATTATCGTCCTGCCATACGGGGCGATTACTAGCAACGACCTTGGCGCCATGCATGTCAGCGACTGGTGGTACGTGCTTGGTATGGCGTTGGGGCCTGGAGTAATAGGTCACGGAATGATGACATGGGCACAAGGGCACATTGATGTGTCGCTAGCCAGCATGCTTGGCCTGATCAGCCCCGTCATCTCGTCAATTTTGGCGTGGTTTTTCTTTCAGCAATCTCTCACGCCTTTGCAATTGCTGGGCGGGGTAATTGTTCTGGCGTCTCTGACCGCTCTTGTGCGATTGCAGGGCAAGATGAGTGCTGAAACGCTTGTGGTGCACGAGACGTAAGGCAAGTGGCACCTAGGGCCATTCTCGCTATGCTGTAGTTCCACGCGGATGTGGCTCAGTGGTAGAGCATCACCTTGCCAAGGTGAGGGTCGCGGGTTCGAATCCCGTCATCCGCTCCATAGATTTAGGCCCCCATCTTTTGGGGGCCTTTGTCATATCTGAAGGGGGCTCAGATGATTCAGTTTGGTGTGCACGTAGGGGCACAAAATGCCACAGTTGAAGAGCTTCGCACTTTGTGGAAATGGCTCGATGAAGCCGGTGCCGACTGGATCTCACTGTGGGATCACTTGTACGAAGCGCCTCCTGCCGGTGGCACGCAGCCACATTTCGAGGCCTTCTCCATGCTCGGCGCATTGGCTGTTGACACGAGTCGGGCGCGCATCGGTTGTTTGGTTTTCTGTTCGCAATATCGCAATATTGGCGTCCTCATGAAGGGTGCAATTTCGGTTGATCATTTGTCTAGTGGTCGATTCGAACTCGGTATGGGCAGTGGTTGGCATGACCAGGAAGCAGCAGCCTTCGGAATCGATTTCCCATCGCAGGGACAACGCTTCAAAGTTCTTGAAGGGCAAATGCAAGCAATCAACAAATGGAAAGCCGGCGAGCGAGTCACTCAATCAACTCCCGGAGTTGAATTAAGAGACGCATCGATGGTCCCTGGAATTTGCGGCCGCATGCCGTTATGGATAGGTGGGCTTGGGCCAAAGCAGACATTGCGGATGGCTGGTGCATACGCAGATGGTTGGAACGCGGCGTACGCGAGCCCATCGCAATACAAAGAACTGAATGACATTCTTGACAACTGGTGCGTCGAGGCTGGACGTGAGCCATCGGCAGTTGAGCGCAGCATCAATTTGTCATTCGGACTTAGTACCGAAGATATTGGTGTTGTGAAAGATCAACTGCGTTCGCAATGGGGTGTGGCCGCTGACCGCATCATTGCAGGCTCTTTGCTGGGCCGACCAGAAGACGCGATGGAGCAGATTGCGCCTTTCGTTGAAGCGGGGGCTCAGCTCATCAATATTGCGATTCGTCCGCCCTGGAATCAAGACCTGCTCGCAGAATATTTCGAAACGATAGTTCCCATGATGAAGAAGGAATGGTCCTAGTATTCGCCTATGAAAATAGGCGTACAGCTACACCCCCAGGCAACAACAGTTAAAGCAATGCGCGATTCGTGGCGCGCAGCAGATGCAATGGGTGTTGATTCCTTGTGGGTATGGGATCATTTCTACCCGCTCTACGGAGACCCAGAGGCACCGCACTTTGAGGCTTACACGCTTCTTGCAGCCATGGCAGCAGATACATGTCACGCAACTGTTGGTGCACTAGTTACCTGCTTTACATATCGCAATCCGCAGTTACTTGCTGACATGTCTCGCACGATTGATCACATTTCTGATGGTCGCTTCATTCTCGGAATTGGTTCTGGTTGGTTCGAACGTGACTACACCGAATACGGATATGAATTTGGTACAGCTCCCGAGCGTCTGAAACTTCTTGCTGCAGGTCTCCCTGTTATCAAGGAGCGTTTGGCGAAGTTGACTCCGGGTCCAGTGAAGGGCCACATTCCGTTGATGATTGGTGGAAGCGGCGAGAAGGTCACGTTGAAGCTCTCGGCGCAATATGCCGATGCTCATAATGCATTCGGACCAGTTGACAATTTCCGCCACAAGATGCAAGTGCTAGACCAGTGGTGCGAAAAGTTGGGCCGTAACCCTCGCGAAATCGAACGTACCGTTGGCATTAACGCCAAAGACCTTGTCGATGCAGCTGCTTATGAAGACGCTGGCGCTGACCACCTCATCGTCATGACTGGGTCTCCCTTTGATCTGGAGCCTGTCGAGAAGTTCTTGGCGCAACGCTAAAAGTCCGACATTCTGGTCATCCGTGCCTGCGACTACGGTTCGGAGTAATCCGAATCAGCCGGGGGGCGTATGAATTTAGAGACAGTGTTATACGACGTTCGTGACGGTGTTGCCACCATCACGTTGAATCGTCCTGATGCAATGAATGCTTGGACTCCGCAATTGAGCGATGAATTGTCTTTAGCCATGGGTGCAGCAGATGCAGATGATGACGTGCGCGCAGTGGTGCTGACAGGAGCAGGGAAAGCGTTTTGTGCCGGCGCTGATTTGAGTGCCGGGGAAAGTGGTTTCTTGTCTGGCGGCGCAGGCGCCCAAGAAGGACCTCGTCTCATGCCGTACAAGGTGCGCAAACCTGTGATAGCAGCTATCAATGGTCATGCTGTTGGGGTTGGTATTACGTACCCGATGTTGTGCGACATTCGCATCGTCTCTGAGACCGCAAAGATTCAATATGCCATGGTGCGACGTGGAATTCTGCCAGAGCTTGGCTCGCATGTTTTGTTGCCTCGAGTCATTGGGTTTTCACGTGCAGCGGATCTATTGCTTACTGGTCGCCTCATCATGGGTACAGAGGCAGCAGAGATGGGACTTGCATCACGAGCTGTTCCTGCAGATGAAGTCCTTGCAGTAGCCACTGAAATGGCTCGCGACATTGCAATCAACGTTTCGCCGGTTTCAGCTGCGCTTGCAAAGCAACTGATGTGGGAAGGACTGAATACAAGTGTTGACCACATGATCATGACTGAAGGAAAACTTTTGCCTGGTCTTACTGCTGCTCCTGATTCAGGTGAGGGAGTGCGTGCGTTTTTTGAAAAACGCGCCCCGAAGTGGCTCTCTCGCGTCTCGTCTGACTTGCCCGTTATCCCGAAGTAAGGTTCAGATATGCAAACAGCTCACATCAACGGTATTGATCTCGCCTTTCAAGATTCAGGTGGCAAGGGACCAGTTGTCATTCTTAGTCATGGTTTCCTCATGGACCACACAATGTTCGACGCACAGGTAGTTGCCTTGACGCCGACCTATCGCGCCATTACATGGGACGAACGTGGTTTCGGCGGAACATTGGCTACAGGTGAGTTCACATATTGGGATTCTGCGAATGATGTTTTGGGCCTGATGGATCACTTAGGAATTGAATCGGCAGTTATTGGTGGAATGTCGCAAGGCGGGTTCCTGTCACTGCGTGTCGCACTGACGGCTCCATCACGAGTGAAGGCTTTGATTCTTCTTGACACTCAAGCCGGCACAGAGGACCCTGCAACAGTTGAGCCATACAACCAATTGCACGCCGCATGGGTGGAGCACGGAGCTGTGGCGGTTCAGGATGTTGTTGCAAGTCTGATTCTTGGGCCTGGCGAGTGGCCAGAGTGGTTTGCCAAATGGGGCGCCATGGTTCCTGACCAATTCACAAAGGCATTTCATTGCCTGATGCACCGTGATGATGTGACAGCTCGCCTCGGTGAAATCACCTGCCCAGCTCTTATCGTGCATGGAACCGCAGATATGTCGATCCCAATCGGAAAAGCCGAGGAACTGCGCGACCGCATTGCTGGCCCAACCACCTTGGTGCCTATTGACGGCGGACCTCACGCGGCCAACATGACTCATTCAGAGCCGGTGAACAAAGCAATTGTCCAGTTCTTGGAAGCACTCGACTAACTGAAAGACTGGGCTCTCAAAACCTTGGGGGACACATGCCGTTAGAACTAGATCTTGGACCTGCTGCACAAGCATTTCGTACTGAACTTCGCGAGTGGTTGAAAGCCAACGTTCCGAAAGAACTCGTCGGTGTATCAGCTGACTCACTTGCGCGCGGCAATATGACCGCTGCTGGAAAAGAGTGGGTTAAGAAGTTGACCGAAGCCGGTTACATGTGTGTGTCATGGCCAAAGGAATACGGCGGCCGTGGTCTCACTGGTATCGAAGTTGCTGTGATGAACGAAGAGTTCTCACGTGCAGATGTTCCTCGCGTTACTCGCGGCATGGGTGAGTGGCTTGTTGGTCCTTCCATCATCGTGTGGGGAACAGACGAGCAGAAGAAGGAATTCTTGCCACGCATTATTGATGGCACTCATCGCTACTGCCAAGGCTTCTCAGAGCCAGATGCTGGTTCCGACCTCGCAAGTTTGAAGACTCGCGGAATCATCGATGGTGATGAAGTAGTTATCTCGGGCCAAAAGGTGTGGACCTCTGGAGCAACAGAAGCAAACATGATGTTCTGCCTGTGCCGCACCGATCCTGACACTCCTAAGCACCAGGGCATTTCCTATGTTCTCTTGCCAATGTTTACGCCAGAGAAGAAGTCAAACGGCATTGAATTGCGCCCGATTCAGCAGCCACACGGTGCCTCGCACTTCACAGAAACCTTTATGACAGAGTCACGTGCTCCTATCACCAACATTATTGGTGGCATGAACAACGGTTGGCGCGTCACGATGACAACGCTTGGTAACGAACGCGGAGGAAACGCAACAACTCAGCACGTCGAATTCACTCGCCAATTCTGGGATGGTGTCAAACTTCTTAAAGAAAAGGGTCTTACATCTGACCCAGTCGTTCGTCAGAACTTGGCATGGGCATTTTCACATGTTGAGATCATGCGCTTCCAGGGCTTGAAGTTGTTGTCCGAAGTACTTGCTCGCAAAGAGCCGGGACCTGCTGCATCAATTAACAAGATGTTCTGGTCAGAGTACGCACAGAAGTTCAGCACCTTCATGGTTAACGCACGTGGTGCAGATTCCATGTTGATCGAGAACGATAAAGACGGTAAGTACGAAGTAGATCGCTGGATCGGTTCAATGTTTCAGCATCGTTCGTCAACCATCTGGGGCGGAACTGCACAAGTGCAGCGCAACATTGTGGGAGAACGAGTGTTGGGCCTGCCAAAAGAGCCAGACCCAACAAAGCCTCGTCCAAACCCGACCTAGATCTGGTCGTCTTCCTCGGCGTGCTTGCCGGTTTCAAATGCTGTTCCTCGAGCAGTGTTTTCCATGCGACGTTTCTTCTCGCGCATATTAGATACTGCGTCTGATGTACTTGAGAATGCGAGACGAGCGTTTTTGCCATCACGTTTCCACTGTTGAGTATCGCCAGAGTGGATGCCCATTTGTGCCGCATCGGCATATGCATCAAGTCCCGCTGAAAGGTAGATGAACGACCAACCTTCTTGTGTGCGCTTTTCAATCAGTTCACGAATCTGGGCCAGGTTGAACTCGTGACTTTCGTTCTCTTCGCCGTCAGTGATGGTGACAAAGATGATGTCCTCAGCCTGCAATCCTGCAGCAACGCGTGCTGCTTGGTCGACCATAGTGCGACCAATCAGAAGTCCAGTTTCATCAAGAAGAGGGGTGCCGCCGCGAGGGACAAACGTTTGAGAATCCAAGTGCGTGATCTCGGGAAGTGGAGCTCCCCAAATGGTGACTTCTTGTGGGTCCTGCGTATCGAACTGCACAATCGTCATGCGTGCGTCTGCTCCATTACGAATCTGCTCATCGATGAATGTGTTGAATCCGCCGATGACGTCGTTAGCGATGGGAGCCATAGACCCTGATCTGTCGATGAGGGTGACGAGATGGGTTGAGTTTGGGGTAGTAGTTGACACTGAATCTCCTTATGTAGAGCCACCATTAAGGTGGTATCTACAAGAATAGGGCAGGGGTGTGTCAGCGCTTTTTTGAAGTACGAGATGGGCGGACTTTGTCCTGGGTGCGCCGGAATCGAATCTGTGTGGACAGCTGATCAGCCTTGCCAGCTCGGTACATCTGAGCGGGGCGTCCAGGAGAGCTGCCGAAATCTGAGAATTCGTCAAGGGGCAGAATGAAATCTGAAACGGCATCGACTTTTCTGCGGAAATTTGCCGGGTCAACTTTGTACTGCAGAAAGGACTCGTACACCTTTCGTAACTCGGTCATGGTGAACTTGGGCTTACAGAAGCTGAGAGCCACATTCGTGTCTTCCAGCATGCTCCTCGCCACTTTCCGTGCGGCGTAAATGATGTTGCTGTGGTCGAACTCAAGGAGCCTGCCATCACGTAGCGATCTGTATGAGACGAAGCTCGCGGCATCTGAATATTGGATGGGACGTAGTTCGGATGGGTGAGGGACTAACGCCATGTAGGCAATTGCAATCGCTCGGAATCGGTTGTCTCTGTCGGGATCGCCGTATGTTCCGACTTGATGCAGGTCGCGAGGTTTCAGGGTGAGTCCGGTCTCTTCTTCGACTTTGCGAATTGAAGTGAGTTCGAGTTTTTCATTTTCGTCCACCAGGCCACCGGGTAATGCCCATTTCCCTTTGGCGCCACCCGGCCGTTTCATAACGAGGACTTCAAGTCGATCTTCTGGTTCGAGTAACCGGTCGGGATTTATCGTGAAGACAACGGTGTCCACATACACAAAAAAATCGAGTTGCTTGGTTCGTTGTTGTTTAGTCACGAGTTCATAGTACTCAATTAGGTACTTATGACTCATTCACTTCGTTAACGTGTGCGGCGAGCCTCGGTTAACGCACCAAAACGAGCGACGTCTGCTTCAAGGTCAAGGGCCTTTGTGGTGGGTATATCGGAATCTGTGAGAAGTTCTGTTGGCATCACCCATGTCAATTCGAATTCAAGACCATCAGGGTCGTGCGCATACAACGCACGAGTGGTTCCGTGGTTGCTTGCTCCTGTCAGGAGTCCTTCTCGTGACAAAGTTGCGCCAAGGTTCACTAGGTCAGAGAGGGTCTCAACTTCCCATGACAGGTGATACATGCCGACAGTTGATACTCCGGCAGCAGAAGCAGCTGCAGTGTCGCCAACGCTAAAGAGTCCGAGGTCATGGTCGTTAGTGGACTTTGGTGCACGTAGGAACGCTGCCCCGTTGAATTGGGGCATTTCTCCTGTGTCGTCGAGACGGCGAAACCCAAGAACCCGACAGAAGAATTCGGCAGACCGATCAGCATCACGCACGTACAGAACTGCATGATTAATACCCCGAATGGCCATACGGACACGGTATCGCCGATGGGGCTACCTCATTGGAGAGTGTGGCGAAAGTAAGGTGTCTACGTGGTCTTCGGTGCGATAAAACAGCTCGACCAGCGACTTCATACGATTCGCAACAGTGACCCGTCGTCGTTGCAGACTCGGATTGTTTTGTTTGCTGCTGTCGCTTGTGGCGTCTTTATGGCCAGCGTCGCCCTTCGCCAGGCGGGACCGACAGTTCATCCCGATGAATGGGGTTTCCTGTCGAATGGCCAAGTTCTGATTGGCAACACAGAGGCACCGATTCCTACGGGAAGTTTTTATCCAGCTGGCTACGGCTTAGTAACTGGCCTTGGCGCACTGCTTACCGGTTCTCTTCACGGCTCGTATCGGTTTGCTCTTTTAGCCAACGTTATTTTGGCAGTTCTGACGGCGTGGTTTGCTGGGCGACTTGCTGTTCGGGGTTTCGGCGCTTCAAAACTAATGGGTCGCATTGTTTCGGCTCTTGTGTTTGTTTTGCCGGGAACCATTGTGACTGCGATGTTTGCGTGGCCAGAGACTGCGTCGCGTCTCGCATTCTTGGTATTCATTTCTCTCGTGATGACAGTTGCGAAGAATCGAACAACGATTCAAGTGGTCAGTCTCGGATTGTTTACGGGACTAATGCCCGCACTACACGGACGTTTTACTTTGCTCATTCCTGTGGTCGGGTTGGTGTTCCTCCGGTGGGGGATTCAGTGTTTGGTGTCTCGACGTGTCGCATTGCTTGCAATATTCTTTACCGCTGTCGGATATGAAGGTTCTCGTCTCCTCAATCAATTTGTGAAGCGGTCTCTGTACGGGGCTTCATATGATCAAGAGAGTCGTCTGCTTCGTCGACTGTTTGATCCGACCGTATGGCCCGCTCTGTTGCGAACAATGGCTGGTCAGACCTGGTATCTCACTGCAACATCATGCGGGTTGGTTGGTGTTGGCATTGCGTTCGCTGTTTGGCGCGTACGTTCTGAAGGCGGTGCACGCACAGTGTCGACTGACCCGCAACGTCTAGGGCTACTTGTGTTGATTGTGAGTTCTCTGCTGGTTATCTTCACTGGCGGTTTGCAGTTGCTGTACGGCGCTCGCGGAGATCATCTGATTTACGGTCGTTATGTGGAGATTCTCGTGCCTGCGCTGTTAGTAGTTGCCTGCGTTGGTATTGAGAAATCCTTTGTATTGGCACAACGGGCGTGGCTGCTTACCGGATTGTTCGTAGGTGCATTGTCGCTTCTCTATGTATTGATTGATGGCGGCGATGGGGTCAAAGGCGGATACGTGCGCAATGACATCGTGTTCCCGAACATCGTTGGTACCGATGTTGTGCGGTATCTGGTAACTCCAAGCCTTGTCAATTTTGGCGCAGTGTTTGTACTTGCCGCTTTGGTTCTATGGACTGTTTTGCGTCGCCATGGAACATGGTCTGTTGTTGTGCTCACTGTCGCACTCGCGGCCGGTTCCATGTATTCGGGATCTCGCAGCATTCTCAGTCGTACGGATGATTTAGTAGCCGTTAGTCAAACTTTGGCGAAGGTACAAGATCCGGGCACTCAGCTAGTCGGTTTTGATATGGGTGTTCGCAACGACAGGTCGTACTACTACCTGCGCTATAAATTGCACCCCATCAAGATTGTTCGTTTTGATATTTCAGGCCCAGATGCCGTCATCCCAGGCGAGTACAACTGTGTTTATGGGATGCCTAATAAGCCACCGACCGATGGGGAATGGACCATCGTCGCAGACGAGGTAGTGCTCCAACGGGTACTGTTTCAAAGGGTCGGAACGACCCACTGTTAATGAGAGAGATGTCGACACAATGACCTATAGCCCCGACCAATGCGACGTCAGCGTTGTTCTTCCTGTCTATAACGAAAAAGGCCACCTTCGTGCCGAGATCGACCGCGTACGTGCAGCCCTGACTGCTTCACGCTTTAGTTTCGAGATCATTGTCGTTGATGATGGCTCAAGTGATGGTTCCGAGAAAGAACTCCCCACGATTCCTGACATCACTCTGATTCGTCATCGCCAGAACCAGGGCAGCGGTTCTGCACGTCGTACGGGTACGACAGCTGCGCGCGGGCGAATTGTTGTGTGGACAGATGTAGACATGACGTACCCGAATGACTTGATTCCTGAACTGGTCGAAGCGATGGACGGCTACGACCACATCGTCGGTTGGCGCCAGTCGGAAGAGGGAACCCTGAAGTTCCTTCGTACGCCTGCCAAATGGATTATTCGTAAATTGGCCAGCTATCTCTCAGAGACAGATATCAAGGATTTGAATTCCGGTTTACGGGCATTCCGTCGTGATGTGGCCATGCAGTATGTGCACGAGTTGCCGAAGGGCTTTTCTTGCGTCACAACTTTGACTATGTCGTTTCTTGGAAACGGCTACAAGATTGCGTTCTTCCCGATTCAGTATTTCCCGCGCGCTGGAAGCTCAAAGTTTCATTGGTTGAAAGACACGCGTCGTTACATCTTGCAGGTTGTACGTATGACGTTGTCGTACAACCCACTCAAAGTGTTCTTGCCAATTGGGCTTGCATTGCTTTCTCTCGGCTTCATCAAGTTGGGGTTTGACTGGGCTGGGCGTGACTTCAAACTTGCTGCTAACACGCTGCTTGTATTTTTTGCGGCTTTGCAAGTGATCACCGTCGGGCTGCTAGCAGATCTTGTTGTGCGTGCTACCAAGGCACCCACCGCTGTTCCTCCTGCGTAAGCGATTACTGTTGTGCCTCAACCGGTTCGTATTGCAATCATCGGCGCTGCGCTGTCAGCCAATAAGGGTGCAGCGGCAATGGTTGAGTCTGTGATGGCACGTCTACCCAATGAAATTGGGGAGTGTCGTTTCGACATTCTCACTACGTACCCCGAAGCTGATGCGTCCCGTGTTCCCGCTGGTGCAGACGCAGCAGTTGTGGGGCTTCAGCCATTACGTCTTGCACTGGTCGAGTTTCCCATTGCATGTCTGGCGCTAGTTATGCGAAAGCTTCATCTGCCTTTGTTCTGGGTTCGATCACGAGGGTGCCGCACAATGTTGGATGCTTCAGTTGTGGTCGATGTGGCCGGCATAAGTTTTGCTGATGGTCGTGGGTTCGCGATTGTTGTTTACAACGCGCTGATGACGGGCGTTCCTCTCATGCTGGGTGTCCCAGTGGTGAAAGCTGCACAGGCTCTTGGACCATTTCAGACAATTCCAAACAAGTGGCTGGCTCCGTTGGTACTGCGTCGTGTGAAAACGATCTGTGCACGAGGGGCTCGCACGCGTGAACACCTTGATTCACTAGGTGGCCTCAACTCTATTGACGTTGCAGACTTGGCATTTTCTCTCAATGAAGCCGCAAGTTTTCCTGATGCTGTCAATGATGCGCTCGGAACAATTGATAAAGATTTCATTGTTGTGATGCCGAGTGCTGTCGTACGAGGAATTTTTGAATCGAGTGGCGGGAATTATGTATCTGCGATAGCGGCACTGGTGGCTGATATCCGGGCTAAGACTGGCCGCAGTGTGGTCATAGCTCCTCATTCGTATCGTGCAGGGTTGCCCGAAGGCCGAATGAATGACGGCCCTGTGTGTCGGGAAGTTGCCGAAGCATGTTCCGGTGACTCTCAAGTCCTTGGTCTCGACTTTGATCTCACCGCCGGTGAATTACGACATCTGGTAGCTCATAGTTCTGTCCTTGTCACTTCACGCTTTCATGCAATGATCTCTGGGCTAGCGACATCAACTCCCACAGTTGTTGTCGGGTGGAGTCATAAGTACAAAGAAGTTCTTGATGATTTTGGATTGTCAAACTTGGGTCTTGATTCTTCAGCGTTGAATACGCCATCTGAGATTGCTGACATTGTCGCTGAAGTACTCGGTTCCAAGGACCAAATATCCCAACAGATTTCTGTGGCGCTTCCTGCAGTAAAGATTCGCTCGCTTCGAAACTTCTCCGCAATTGCGGGGGCAGCACGCCGATGAATGTTACGACTGATCTTTCAGGAGTCATAGCTTCTGGCATGTGTATTGGCTGTGGTGCGTGCGAAATGGCAGATGCATCTGTTCGGGTCTCGCTGAATCCGAAGAAGCTTATTTTTGAGCCGGAAACTCCTGGGTCTCAGGCGGCAGCAGATGTATGCCCAGCGGTCGCGGTTGATTATGAGGGTTTGCAGAACTATTTGTTTCCCGGGTCTGAAATCGGCGCATACGGTGTGGTTCGCTCTGTGCATTTGTCGCAAAGTACAAATAGTGCTCGAAACATTTCAGCTAGTTCTGGTGGTCTCATCAAGGAAGTGTTGCGCAATTTGTTGTCAAGCGGGGATATCGACGGCGTGATTGCACTTGATCATGTTGCCGGCATCGACTTTGCAGCACGTCTAGTGACAACCGCTGATGATGTAGACACGCTGCCTGGCTCGATTTATCACAACCTCAAGCAGACTCCGGCTTTGGAAATCTTGCGAGATACGCCAGGACGATTTGCACTGGTAGCAATCCCGTGTCAGCTCGAAGGCATGTATTCGTGGATACGTACTCAAGCACCTGAATTGCGAGACAAGATTGTGTTGACTGTCGGATTGTTGTGCGGATGGCAGTATTCGCACCACAGCATTAACGCCATGGGTGAGTATCTGGGATATGACCCTGCAACTATTTCTGATATTTCTTACCGCGGTGGTGGCCCAGTAGGGAAGTTGACCGTCACTACTACCGATGGTGAGGTGTACACCGCTAGCCGTCGAGTCGACTTTGGGTATCAAGTTGCGTTTGACAGGCACTTCAATACGAATCGTTGTCATGTGTGCATTAACCACTCGAACTTCCTTGCTGATATGGTTGTGGGTGATGCGTGGTTGCCTAGCACCGTGTTTACAAAGACTGGCGTGAGTCTTGTTGTGTGTCGTACGGAATTTGCAGAGTCTGTATTGCGTCGCTTGGTTGATAACGGTTCGTGTGTATCAATTGAGGTTGGAGAAGACGAGATTCGGGAATCTCAAACTGACAGAGTCATCTTCGGAGAGTTTGCTTATGCATATGCAGCATTTCTACAGAACCTCGGTCTGCATACTCCACAGCTTGTAGGGCCAAACCACGGCTTCGGTACTCTGAAGCCAGAACGCCAAGTCGCTTCGTTTCATCGCGAGTTGGTGCGCAAGCAGTCGCTAATGGCCGCCAGAAGGTACCGCTACATGAAGTGGCGCAAGGGCACTCGAGAACTTCGTGGTTACATCATGCGTTATGTGCGCTGGTTCTTGGTTCGCATTCTTCGCGTGAAGAGTCTGAGCGGTCAGCGCAAAGAGATATCGAAAGATCGCTTCTCAGGATTTCGCTGAGCTATTCAGCCGCGAAATAACGCTCGAGATCAGAGCCCCGCTGAGATCGACAGCGATAAAGACAACACGGCTCATAAGCGCAAGAGAGACTGCCATCGGAGTGCCAATAATGCCTCCGGCAAGTGACGTAAACACGGCCTCGCGAACACCAATACCGCCAGGAACTCCGACAACGACAAAACCAGCAAGCCAGGAAGTGGTGGTGATGAACAGCATGTCAGCGATGCTGATTTTGGCTCCGAAAGCTGTTGCCGTGACCGACGTGGACAGTGACATCAAGATCCAAGCGGGAACGTGAACGAGTGTCAGGCGAGCGAGTCTCTTCGGGTCCGTCAGCGATGAAGCAGAAGACGAGACACGGGTTGCGACACGAATGATTACTGCGCGAAGTGAAGGTTGTGAGAAGGCTGCATACGCAACGATGAGGCCGAGAGAAATGAGAACAGCGATGAGCCGGTGGCCAGTAGTTGCGGCCGCTCCGATACCTATTGTCACCACGGCTGCTGCATATGTCGTAACGAGAGACAAGCCAGTTGAGGCATATGCATCAAGACGAGGAATGCCGTTGCGCACAGCAAGTTCGGCTCGACCCACTATGGGCCAGATACCGCCCGGGACGTACTTTCCTAACTGGCCAGTGAAATACCACGACATGGCATTGCGATGACGAACATTGTGCGAACGGGCAACGATCATTGTTACCCAGATCCATCCGATTGAGGTCATGGCTGCAAGGCCCAAGAGGAGGCTCAGAACAAGATTGATTGCATCTACTTGGCTGAAGGCATTGCTGACTTCATCCCACTTTGAGATCAACGTACGTGTAACGAACGCAACACCAGCGATACCAATAGCTATTCCTAGAACAGAACTAATGCGAGCGAGAAGTGGTCGTGATTTCATCGACGGTCCTGCATGAATGGGAACGTAGTGCGAACTGTCTGTACTTCTTCTGAAGATATATCGGCATAGAGGACAGTCGATTGATCGCCAGCCTCTGCGATGACTTCGCCAAGAGGGTTAATTACTCGACTGTCGCCCGCGTAGTTCAATCCACCACCTGAACCGACACGATTGCAACCAACGACAAATGCTTGATTCTCTATTGCTCGTGCGCGTAGTAATGCCATCCAGTGTTCGCGGCGACTAGCTGGCCAATTGCCTGGCACCACATAGACGTCTGTGTTTGCTGCGGTCTTCCAAAACTCGTCGGCGAAGCGAAGGTCGTAACACACAAAAAGAGTCACCCGAATACCGTCAACGTCTACTGTTACAAAATCTTTGCCAGGGCGGAAATAGGTATCTTCGCCACCGAATGTAAATGGGTGAATCTTGTGATACCTGTGTTGTTTGCCCTGTGGGCTTACAAGGACAAAGGAGTTGAAAGGGCGGGGATCATCTGGTGTCACTTCAGGGCAACTGCCGCCAATCCAAACGTTGTGTTGCGTTGCCATCGTGGAAAGGAACTGTGATGATGGGCCACCTTCCGGTTCGCCGATATCGCTTCGGTCTACGACAAAACCTGTTGAGAACATTTCTGTGAGCAGAATAAATGTTGCGCCGTTCTCCACGACAGTTGAAACAAGGGGAGAGATCTGAGCGAAATTCGCGTGCCTGTCTTCCCACACAGTGTCGGCTTGAATTACCGCAACTTTCATGCCCATGCTCGCAATTGTTCAGACGCCCGAGAAATGGTTGACAGTTCTTTACAGAATGCGAAGCGAACGAAATGCCGTCCTTCTGATTCATTTCGAGGGTCATAGAGAACTGCTGCAGGAATAGCGACAATTCCGGCTTGGTTCGGAAGTTCGCGACAAAAAGCAACGCCATCGCCGTCAGTGCGGCGACCGCGAACATCGGCAGTAATGAAATATGTGCCTTCAGGGGTGATGGGTCGCAGTCCGCACTCTTCAAGAGCCAACATCAAAACATCACGCTTGTTCTGTAGATCAGCTGCCAGCGCCACAAAGTAGGAATCAGGCAAGCGAAGACCGGCAGCGATTGCTGGTTGAAATGGTGAGCCACCTGCGAAGGTAAATAGTTGTTTGGCCATGCGTGTTGCATTGATGAGTGGAGCGGGAGCACAGGCCCAACCGATCTTCCAACCGGTTGTATTGAAAGATTTTCCGCCAGAAGAAATAGTGATGGTGCGTTCGAACATTCCGGGCAGAGTTGCTATCGGAATGTGCTTCTTGTCGTCGAATACCAAGTGTTCATACACCTCGTCTGAGATAACTATGAGGTCGTGCTCTATTGCTATCCCAGCAATAGTTGTGAGTTCTTCCAATGTGAATACAGAACCAGTGGGATTATGCGGTGAATTCAGAAGAATCATTCGTGTGCGCGGAGTGATTGAATGCCTCAATTCATCAGCGTCGAACTCATAACGTCCAGACTGTTGCGGACGCAGGGTAACGGGCACGCTGATCGCACCTGCCAACGCAATGCATCCTGCATACGTGTCAAACAGTGGCTCGAACACAATCACTTCATCACCGTCGTTCAGAATGCCAAGTAGGGCTCCGGCGAGGGCCTCGGTTGCTCCCATAGTGATGAGAATTTCTGTCGCAGGGTCGTAGATGAGACCCCAGAATCGATCTTCATGCCCACTGACCGCAAGTCGAAGATCTGCCATGCCAATGCCAGGTGGGTACTGATTGTTGCCCGCAGAGATTTGATCTTGCGCAATCTGTAGAACTTCAGCGGGGCCGTCGTAGTCAGGAAACCCCTGGCCGAGATTGATGGACCCGGTTGATACCGCAAGTGCAGTCATCTCGGCAAAGATCGATGCGCCAAAGCCTTGCAGGCGATTCGTTAATGGCGACTGAGCATTCACTGCTGCAATCGTATGTGATGGAAGAGCAGGAACTAGGCAGTCCAGCCAGCGAAGGCATCGATCATGGCTGTGACATCACCAAGTGGGTACAAGATTGGGCAGGTAGCACCGTCTTTGATGTATTCGCGAACCTTCGCGCGTGCTTCATCGGGAGTTCCTGAAGCTGTGAGCATCTGAACAATTTCATCGGGCACAAGCTTTGATGCAGCTTCAACTTGTTCATGGGTGGCGGGCCAAGTCAGAACTTCTCCAACTTTGTCAAGCAGTGATTGTGGTACGCCTGAAGCCTTCATGATGTGTGGTTGTTGTCCGAGATATTGCGTCACCATCATGCGAGCCATGTCAAGCGCGGTTTTGCGATCTTCATGAACACTGCACACAACGAGTTGTGGTCTATCAATCTTTTCCAAGGAACGTCCCGCTTTGTCTGCGCCGATTGCCAGGTGCTCAAGAGCCTTCTTGTTGTAGTCGGGGGAGACGAGGTAGTTGAGAACAACACCATCGGCAATTTCGCCTGCCAGTTCCATCATTTGCATACCGGTAGCACCGAGATAGATGGGCACATCTTTTGGACGACGCTCTTGGTACACGTAATCGAGTTCAACGCCGTCAAGGTGCACAAACTCACCGTTCATAGTGACTGTCTCGTTTGCCAACAAAGCACGAACTGCTGTGATGATTTCGCGCATTGCACGAAGAGGCTTCGCGCGTGAGATGCCAACCTTTTCTGCAAGGGGGTCCCACCAAGCACCAATGCCAAGAATTACCCGACCTGGAGCTAAGTCATCAAGAGTTGAAAAGGTTGCAGCGAGACGTGCAGGGTTACGTGTCCAACAATCAACAACGCCAGAACCAATCTTGATTTTGTCTGTGACGGCGGCGAATGCAGACATTGGAACAATGGCATCACGAACAAGACGGCTATCTGCTTGCCACACGGCTTCGAAGCCTTTTTGTTCTGCGTACTTCGTGTACTCCATGCCTTCAGCAATGGGGTGTGCGTCTTGCAAGTACAGGGCTGCGGGGCTTGTCATGTTGGGTCCTCATTTGAATCGGAGTTTTTAGGTTTCATTGGAAGTTGTGTGCGCCAAATTCCATCAGCTGCATGAAGCGCAGCGGCGACTGCAGGCGCTGTTGGTACAAGACCAATTTCACCGACGCCCTTGATGCCATATGGACTGCGAGGCTGCGGGCATTCCACCATGACAACATCAACTGGTGGCATGTCTTTTGGCCGAATGATTCCGAGAGAACGCAACGTCATGTTTGTTGGGTAACCCATTTCGTCACTGGGGAATTCTTCGGTCAATGCATATCCGAGGCCCATGTGAACTGAACCTTCAATTTGTCCTTCACACAATGTTGGGTTTACTGCGCGACCAACGTCATGAACTGCAACAACTTTGTCAATCTTCTGAGTCTCAGGATCCATGATGACCATTTGAGCGGCGTAACCAAAAGCAGAGTGAATGATTGGATTCTCGATGCCAGGTTCGCCCAGGTGGTGTGTCCAGTCAATGACATATTCGCCTGTGTAATCAATGCCGGTCTTGCAACCATCTTCGAGGCCTGCAGCACATGCGCGTTGAACGCTTGCTGCTGCCATGAGAGTGCCACGGCTGCCCGTTGTTTGACCAAAACCCAATTGACGAGTTGTATCAACACAAACACGAATTGATGACGCATCGATCCCAAGTTCTTCAACTGCTACTTGAAGAGCAACAGTGTGAACGCCTTGGCCCATTTCTGTCCAACCGTGTCGCACTTCAACGATGCCATCCGTACGAAAGTGGACGACAGCTCGCGCAACTTCGCGGAACCCGTTTCCTAGTCCTGAGTTCTTGAGGCCGAGGCCAAGACCTACTGCGCAACCAGCTGCAACAGCGGCGTCGTACGCAGGCTTGATTTCGTCGAGGCACATGTCTGCGCCCTTGCAACCATCATCCATGATTTGGCCTGGACCCCATACTTGGCCTGGGTGAATCACATTGCGCTTACGAATCTCCCAACCTGAGATACCTAGTTGCTCAGCAAGGCGGTCAAGACAGCCTTCCATGGCGAACTGTGCCTGGTTGGCGCCGAAACCACGGAAAGCTCCGCAGACAGGATTATTGGTACGGACAGCCACAGATGCAACGTCAACATTCGGTACGAAGTACGGACCAGTCGCATGACCAGCTGCACGTTCAAGAACTTTCATACCAACCGATGCATACGAGCCTGAATCGCCAATCATTCGGGCGTGCACTGCAGTCAACTTGCCATTGGCGTCACAGCCAACTGAATATTCCATACGAATTGGATGACGCTTTGCGTGCATGAGGAAGCTTTCCTCACGAGACAATGTGCAGTTGACTGGCTGTTGAAGCAGCCATGCAGCCAAGGCTGTTTGGCCTTGGTTCGACATGTCTTCTTTGCCTCCGAATGCACCACCGTTTGATACAAGTTCAACAGTGACTTTGTCTTTCGGAACATTCAAGATGTCACAGATCTGATCGCGGTCATCCCAAACTCCCTGACCACCTGAATACACATGCATGGTGCCAGCTTCAGTGTTTGGTACTGCCAGAGTTGATTCGGGTTCTAAGAATGCATGTTCAATGCGTTGTGTCTGAAAAGTTTCAGTAACAGTAAACGAACTTGTACCGAGTGCTGCTTGAGTGTCGCCACGTCGATATTCACTGCGCGACAAGACGTTGCTGTCGGTGCCCCATACGGCGATTTCGGTATCTGTAATCGCTGTTACAGCATCGACGATGGGACGCAGTGGGGCGTAGGTGACTTTTATCAACTGCGCGGCCGCGCGGGCTTCTCGACGAGTGCGTGCAACAACGATGGCAAGTACGTCGCCGGCATATGACGTACGTTCTCCGACGCCAATGAAGATTGGCCAGTCTTTGTAAATGATTCCGACACGTATGTCGCCCGGGACATCTGCTGCTGTAAACACCGCCTCTACGCCCGGCGCTGCTAAGGCATCTGTTGTATCAATGGCAAGAACGTCTGCACGAACATGCGCTGTGAGGTGAAGCGCTGCGTGAAGCATTCCGGGAACTCGTATGTCGTCCACGTATCCACGATCACCTAGCGCAAGTTCGCCAGCTTCATACTTGGCTCCGCGCGAACCGATTCCGCCTGGAAGAGAAACTGAAACAGGGGTTCCCTTAGCTACGACATCAATCGCATCAAGAATCTTCACGTACCCGGTACAACGACACAGATGCGCTCCAAGATGGCGAGCCATATCTTCACGCTTGAGGTCGGCGCCCTTCTTGTCAATCTGTGACTTTGCACGCATGACAATGCCAGGGATACAAAATCCGCACTGCAAACCACCACATGCAGCGAACGCGTCTGAAAAAGACTGACGTTCAGATTCATCGACGCCTTCCAAAGTGGTGATCTCGCGTCCTTCGGCCTTGGCAACGGGGTATTGGCATGAGACCTGCGCTTTGCCGTCAATCATGATGGTGCAGCAGCCACATTGGCCGGTGGGTGAACATCCATCCTTGGGGGACGTGATGTCCAGTTCGTCGCGCAACGCCGCCAGTAAGTGCGGATGGTCAGATGCGACCGAAACGTCCTGGCCGTTGACCCGAAAAGAGACACGGGTGGATTGGTCGGCTACATCAGTCATTGGGACCAACTTATACGAAAAGTAAAACTAAAAGCCATAAAGTTCTTGGGTTCCATGCGGGACGCGCGTGGAGGAATAGGGTTCCCATATGAAATCCAGTTGGGTACGCCGCCCCATCACAGGGCTTGGGGTCTTTTTCCTCGCAATTGCTCTCACGGTCACCCTTCCAGTCTGGGTAGTCATCACCATGTTGGTTGATGCGGTTCGCGGGCGATGGCGTTTCCCAATCCCGCGTCTCATTGCATTTGCGACCTGTTGGGCGTGGCTAGAGACGTTTGGTCTTGTCGTGGCACTGTTCTTGTTCTTCACGAAACGCGGACGCAGTGTGCCGGCACATTACGCACTGCAAACCTGGTGGTGCCGCAGTCTTATTCAGGCACTCGGCTTCACGGTTGGACTACAGATAACTGTTGAAGGTGCAGAACATGTAGGCCCTGGGCCATTCGTTGCGCTTGGTCGTCACGCGAGTCTTGCTGACTCAATCATGAGTTCATGGGTTGTTGCTTCTCATGTTGGACTGCGTCCACGATTCGTTCTGAAAAAGGAACTGAAGATGGATCCGTGTCTTGACATTCTCGGACATCGTTTGCCGAATTATTTCGTTGATAGGGAATCCTCGAATATTGCAGGCGAACTGCAAGGTATTGAACAAATGGCCGCTGGTTTAGGAGTGAAGGACTGTGCAGTGATCTTCCCTGAAGGAAGCCGCGCAAGTGCAAAGAAGCGTGTTCGCGCCATCGAGCGCTTGCGCGAGCGTTCACCGCAACGCGCTGAAGTTCTCTCAGGCTTGCAGTACTTGATTCCTCCAAAGCCTGCGGGAGCGAGCGCTTTGCTCTCAGCTGTTCCGGAGGCGAACGTTCTTGTCATGTGGCATAGCGGTTTCGATGGTCTCGATACCTTCTCTGGAATTCTGAGCCACTTGGGTCGCGCAAAGGCAAAAGTGCATGTTCACGTAGAAGAGATCTCGCGCGCGATGATTCCATCTGGTGAAGCATTCGTGTCGTGGCTTGACGCAAAATGGGTCGAGATGGATAACGCAGTTCGTCGTCAATTAGACAGCGATGCAAACAGCAATCGGGGGGTTGTTCATGGGTAAAGCAATGGCAGTATCAGCGATCACAATTGTGATCATCATGTTCGTCACGTGGTTAATAAGTCTGGCTATCAAGAATGCGTCGATTGTTGACATTACGTGGGGTCTTGGCTTTGCGGTCACCTCGTGGGTGCTCGCGCTGACTATCGATGGTGATTCAACACGGCAGGCGTTGCTTGCGTTCATGGTTGGGCTATGGGGACTTCGTCTCGGCACGTATTTGGCAAAGCGCAATCTTGGCCATGGCGAAGATTGGCGCTACAAATTGATGCGCAAGAAGAGAGGCCCGAATTTCGGAATGATCAGTCTTGTCACTGTGTTCGGATTACAAGGCGCGTTGATGTTTACGGTCTCGTTACCTGTGATGTTTGGAAACTCCGATGCCACTCCTGGCGTTGGGCCGATTGCGGTTATCGGAATCATGGTGTGGGCTGTTGGGTTTTTGTTTGAAGCCATTGGAGACTGGCAACTGGCGCGTTTCAAGCGCGATTCATCTAACGCTGGCAAGGTAATGCAGACAGGCCTGTGGAGCTTGACTCGTCATCCCAACTACTTCGGTAATGCACTGTTGTGGTGGGGAATAGGAATCGTCGCTGCTGAAACCGGCAGTGGAGTCATTGGTCTCATTGGGCCAGTTGTCATGACTTATCTCTTGCTCAAGGTCTCTGGCGTTCCAATGTTGGAGCATTCAATGAACAAGCGCCGTGAAGGCTATGCAGAGTACGCAACTCGTACCAGTGTGTTTATTCCGCGTCTTCCGAAGAAGGCGTAGCACTTACAACGTAGCTATTGCTCGGTGAAGGTCATCGACCAAGTCATCGGCATCTTCAAGACCAATTGAGAATCGCAGAAGTCCATCCGTGACACCCATCGTGGCGAGCGATTCAGGCGAGAGCCCCACATGTGTGCTGGTTGCTGGATGGCATACCAATGTCTCGGGTCCACCAAAAGAAGTGGCGATACGAACAACTTGAAGTTGTGAAACAAGGGTCTGACATGCTTCAAAGCCACCCGCGATTTCGACCGCTATAACTGTTCCGCCGAGCCGCATTTGTTCGCGTGCTAATTCATGTTGCGGATGCGATTCTAAAAACGGGTGTGACACCGTGAGAACCTTGGCATGGCCTTCCAGTGATCGAGCGAGAATCAGAGCACTATGGTTCTGGCGCTCTGTACGAACCCCCAGCGTGCGTATTCCACGTAAACCATTAGCTGCGTCGTATGGCGAGGCAACTGCGCCGTGCATGACCGCATAGCCCCACACTGAATCGATGAGGTCCTTCTCTCCGGCAATTACCCCAAGCAGTGCGTCGTTGTGTCCACCAATGCCTTTGGTGGCGGAATGCAACACGATGTCGATTCCGAAATCGAGAGGACGTTGCCCCATTGGTGTAGCGAGCGTCGAATCAACGACAGTGAATGGACCACGAATGGCTCCAAGTTCAGCAAGGTTTGTAATTGCAAGTCTCGGATTCGATGGAGTCTCAGCGATCACCAACATTGTCTTGCCAGGAATTACTGCAGCAGCAAATGAACCTGGGACCGCTGGGTCGACAAATGTTGTTTCTATTCCAAAACGTGCACACGGTCCTTGTAAGAAAGACAATGTGGCACCGTACAAATTGTTCTGCGCGACGATATGCGAACCATGTCCACAGAACGACAAGATGACCGACGCGATAGCTCCCATGCCAGATCCGAAAGCAAGAGCGGATTCTGCACCCTCAAGTTGAGCAACGGCATTTTCAAACTGAGTCACCGTGGGGTTGGAAAAACGTGAATAGAAAGTCTCTGAACGCAGGCCTGTGGCTCGCTTGGTGGCGTCGGCCAGGCTGTCAGACTCCCAAACCGAATTCGGCCAGATGACAGGCGAAAGGGACCGAGAATTGTCTCGTCCTGCGGTAACTGCACTGGTGTCGGGCTTTTGGGGCACCTGCCGATGCTAACGAATGACAAGCCTAGAGTTGCGGGTCATTTCAAGGGTTCGGGTACTGGGCTTCACCGTGCGGTAACCTTGCATTCATGTTCTCTTACTTAGACGCCGCAACAGGCAGCATGATTATCACCGCCATCGCTGGTGGCGTGGCTGGACTTGGTGTCGCAGTCAAGATGTGGTCAGCCCGTATAAAGTCCAAACTCACTGGCAAGCCAATGCCAGATTTCGATTCCTCGGACGGGGACGACACCGCCTCAGCTCACGACTAACCCATGTCGAGCATTCTTCAAGATCCAGGCTCTTTTCGTGACCCCTTGAGCAAGGTCTTTGTCGGTGACGGCAAAGTGGTCAGAGCCTTCACTGAAATGGGCGCCGCAGACATTGACAAGGTGTGGAAGAAAAAATCGATACAGCGTGCGCTTGAATCCGGCGACCTCATTGAGTCCACCATTGTCGAACCTGCGTCTGTTGGCCTAGGTGCCCCGTGGGTCTCTGCGATGACGCACCCGTTGGTCCCGTTTATTTCGTATCCGTACGAGTGGACGTTTTCAATGTTGCAAGACGCAGCATTGTTGCAACTCAAACTCACTCGCGCTGCTGTCGTTGACGGTGTTGGGGTCAAAGATGCAACTCCGTACAACATTCAGTTCCTCGGTTCGCGTGCACAATTCATCGATGCCGGATCATTTGAAGTTCGTAAAAAGGGTGATCCGTGGTACGGCTACCAGCAGTTCTGTGAAATGTTCCTGTACCCGTTGATGTTGCAGGGTTATCTCGGTGTTGGCTTTCAGCAGATGCTCCGTGGTTCCGTAAACGGAATCTCAATCGACACAATGCGCAAATTGTTGCCTGCAAGTCTGCGACACCCGCGCAAAGGTCGTCTGACGCATGTTGTGCTTCATGCTGCCGCTCAAAAGCGTTATGCCGATTCAAACGTAGACATGAAGAAGCAAGCTGCTAAATCTGGCCTGAACTCACAAGTTCTTGATGCCACCATGAAAAAACTAGAAAGCATTGTCTCCAGCATCAATCTTGGCGACAAGAAGTCAACTTGGTCTGAATATTCAGAGCGCGGTCACTACATCGAATCAAGCCTTGACGAGAAGCAGAAGTTCGTACGCGACGCTGTGGCGTCGGCTCCTCGTAAACAAGTGTGGGACATTGGTTGCAATGACGGCGTATTCAGTCGCATCGCATCGGCTCATTCTGACTATGTAGTAGCCATGGATGCGGACCCTCTTGTAATTGATCGTTTGTACAACACGTTGAAAGCAGACAAGAACGAAAAGATTCTTCCGCTATATGTTGACCTCACAGACTCCGGTGGCGGAGTTGGCTGGCGTGGACAAGAGCGTCCAGGCATTTTCAATCGCGGTAACCCGGACATCGTGATGGCACTTGCGGTTATTCACCACATGGCAATCACATTTCATGTTCCTCTTGCTTCGCAGCTCGACATGTTCCGCGATCTCACACCAGAACTAATCATCGAAATGCCTCATGCTGATGACCCAATGGTGCGTAAGTTGCTGACCAATAAGCGCGACGGTATTCACGATGACTTCAACTTGGACGAATTTGAGCGCCTGCTCAATGAGCGCTTCACGGTGAAGTCAAAGATGTTGCTATCAAGCGGGACCCGCACCATTTTCCACGCTGTCCGCAAGGGCTAACGGAAGGGGTGGCGGCCCATTCTCGCCGATAACATTGCAGAGTCGTGGTGCGTGCACCTCAACTGGCGACGTGGCCGAGTGGTTTAGGCAAGGGCCTGCAAAGCCCTCTACCAGGGTTCGATTCCCTGCGTCGCCTCTATAGGTCTATATGTTTGCCCGGCAGTCGGGGCACAAGATTCCCTCAGTGGTGTTGACGCACTCATCGCAAATGATGATGCGTACTCGACAAGTACTGACATCGCAGTTATAGAACTGATTCGATGGTCCATCACACGTTTGGCAGATTCCTAAAACTTTTGCGTCTTTACTGAAGTCAACCATGAGGCGTCTATCAAAGACATACAGCGAGCCTTCCCATAGGCCGTCGTCCTGGTACGCCTCGCCATAGCGAACAATTCCGCCACTCGTTTGGTACACATCATTGAATCCGCGGTTCTTCATCAGCATCGTCAAAACCTCACATCGAACGCCACCAGTGCAGTAAGTGATGATTGGCTTGTTCTTTAAGTGGTCGTATTTGCCGCTCTCTAATTCGCGTATGAAGTCAGGAGTAGTGCGAGTATCAAGTACGATGGCATTGCGAAACTTTCCGATGCGCGCTTCGAAAGCATTGCGTCCATCAAAGAATGCAACGTCGCCACCGTGTTGTTCTACTAACTCGTGAACTTCGTGAGGCTTCAGATGAATGCCGCCACCGACAACACCAGACTCGTCTACAACTATCTCTTCCGGGACACCAAAGGTGACAATCTCGTCTCGCACGCGCACCGCCAGGCGAGGGAAGTCGTCACCAATGCCCTCTGACCACTTCCAATCAATGTCGTGAAAGCCAGGGTATTCACGAGTAATCCGTCGATAACTCTTTATCGCTTCAAGATCGCCACCAACAGTTCCGTTGATTCCGTGTTTAGAAATAATGATGCGACCTTTGAGGCCAAGACTTTCGCAGAGGGTGCGTTGCCACAGACGTATCGCGTTAGGGTCAACTAACGGAGTGAATTTGTAGAAGAGAAGAATCGTTGGGGCGCTGATTTGCACAAATGTACAACAAAAACAATCCTCTTTGGTGCGTTATAGGTTTAATAGCTCGCGAATATTCTCGGGAACAAAATTATTTTCTGTAGTCGTGTCTGCTTCCACTAGTTCAACAAGACGGTTCACGACTTCAATAGGGTCCATCTGATTCGTAGTGACCATTTGCCCAACCATCTTGTGAATTTCTGTGGCGGGTGCATTGATTGAAGAATCATCAAACCATTCCCACATGGAATCAGCCATGCGGTCATTGAACCCGGTGTTGTACGGCGCAGGGTTGATAAGGCAAACGTCAATGCCCTGCGGTGCGAGCTCGGCGCGCATGGCTTTGCCCATTGCTTCAAGGGCGTGTTTAGTCATAGCGTACGGTCCGAAACCGGGAGCCGCGAGCACGCCAGCAATAGACGACATGATGATGATTCGTCCTGAGCCCTTGGCTGCCATGCGCGGCAATGCTGCCTGGGTTGCAGCAACGGTGCCAAAGACATTGACTTCGAATACTTTGCGAAGACGATCGTTCGGCACATCGGACATGGGGCCTGTCTGTCCGTAACCGGCGTTGTTGATGAGTACGTCAATGTCCCAGCCTGAAATCTTTGCAATGTCTGTCGAACTGGTGATGTCTACTTTTTCTACTTGCAGTTGTGGCGCTTCAGCGGATAGCTCATTTGCTTGCTCGGTTGTTTCCGTAGTTGCGATTACATGATGACCGCGAGCAGCCAATGCGATTGCTGCGCCTTTGCCAAAGCCTGAACCCGCGCCCGTAATGAGAATTGTCCTAGACATGATGAACCCCTGAGAATGTTGTGTTTGCTCACGATAGGCGAGAGAACGCAGTCTTTCCGTATTCCAACGCTATGCATAGTCACGCTTGTGGCTATTCTCACCTCATGATTACACGCCAAGAGGCAATTGCTGAATTGACCGCAGAGGGAATGCCTCTTGAGTTGCAGACAGTTGAGGTGTTTGGTAATCCGCTTCGGGTGTTCAAGAATGCACCGGATTCCCTTCGTGAAGTGTGGCTTCTTGCGGCGCAACAAGGCGAGGCGCCCTATTCCATCTATGAAGACAATGTTTTGACATATGCCAACGCGCATCGTCAAGTGGTCTCAGTTGCAGCATGGCTCACTGCACAAGGAGTGAAGAAGGGCGACCGAGTTGCTCTCGGAATGCGCAATTACCCCGAATGGGCGATTGCTTTCTGGGCTACTCAATGTATTGGGGCGGTGATGGTCAGCTTGAATGCGTGGTGGATTGCCGACGAATTGAAATATGCACTCTCGGATTCAGGTGCAAGCGCTGTGATTGTCGATGGTGAGCGTCAAGATCGTATGTCCGATGAATTATTGGCAGAGCTCGGGATTGGTGTTGCTTTGGTAGCGCGGGGTACAGCGCGGCCTGGAATTACAACATGGGAAGAGGCGGCGGGAAACGCATCTCCGGTATTGCCAGAGGTAGAGATTCTTCCCGATGATTTCGCAACAATTCTGTACACATCAGGAACGACAGGTTTTCCTAAGGGTGCAGCTGGTACAAATCGTAATTACATCACCAATATGTGGAATGGAAAATTCAGTGTTGCTCTCGCAGGAAAGATGGCTGGTGTTCCACCTACTGCGTCTGCACCTGCGAAGACACAGACAGTTGCACTGTCAACTTTTCCGTTTTTCCACATTGCTGGTTTGTGTGGCCTGATCAACAACACCACAAATGGAGTGTGTGTAGTTACCCAATTCAAGTGGGACGCGGGAGATGCTCTTCGAATCGTTGCGAAGTACAAAGTGAATGTCTTCGGGGGAGTACCCACAGTGGTTCGTTCGTTCCTGGAGCATCCTGATTTTTCAAAGTTTGATTTATCGAGCATCGCTTCGATCGGCCAAGGAGGCGCACCAGTTCCGCCGGATTCTGTGGCCACGATTGAGGCTGAATTCGCTGGCAAAGTAAGCGCCAGTAATGGATACGGATTAACAGAGACAACTGCTGCGGTGATTGGAAATAGCGGTGCAGCCTATTTCGCAAAGAAGGAAAGTGTTGGGCTTCCGTATGTAGGAACGCAGATTCGTATTGCAGCTGAAGATGGAACAGAAATACCGCAAGGCGGCATCGGTGAGGTGTGGGTGTATGGCCCGAACAATGTTCGCGGGTACTGGAATAAGCCTGAAGAGACCAAAAAAGCCTTCACTGATGGCTGGTTCCACACTGGAGATGCTGGTTACGTCGATGCCGAAGGATTTGTCTACGTCGTGGACCGTATTAAGGACATGGTGTTGCGCGGCGGAGAAAATGTTTATTGCGTCGAAGTGGAAACGGTTTTATTCGAACATAGTGCCGTTCGTGATTGTGCAGTGATTGGTTTACCTCATGACAAGTTGGGTGAAGAGGTAGCGGCGGTACTTGTGGCTGCGGAAGGCTTCGGCTCGGATCATGGTGCAGAAATTCTTGAGTTTCTCAAAACACGTCTCGCATCATTTAAAGTGCCGAGCAAAGTGTTTTGGCATCATGAAGAGTTACCGCGTAACGCAACAGGAAAAGTCTTGAAGAAAGATTTGCGCGACGAATACGCGACTCGTAAATAATTCTTACTTTTTTGTCGTAATTGATAAACCGAAAATTGTTTTTTGAGGAAAGAATGTTCTCCACACAACAATGAAGACCAAGTACACGGGTCCAACGATGATTATGTTGCGAGCCCAGTGTGGACCATTCGGGTATTGAGCAGACAGCCAAATGAATGCGCCAAAGTAGACAACAGTCGCGGTGTATGTGGCCGAACGTAAAGCCTGTACGCGCACTAAGTGTGGGAACTTGACCATCGTGAGTTGAGCAACACAAAATAGGAGACAAATAATTGCTGCATATCTCTGGCTCGTGCCCAAAAGAATGAAGGTCGGAATGACGATGTTCCACATGGCAGGAAATCCGTTGAACCACACGTCTTCGGTTTCTTGGTCGGTGCGGGCAAACCATAAGGCGCTGGTCATTAAAATAAGTCCAGAGATCGCCATGGTGTAGCGCGGCTCAACAACGTCCATGCGAATGAGTAGAACGGTCGGTACCACGACGCAGGTGACGTAGTCGATGACGAGGTCAAGGACATGGCCGTCAATATGTGGCGCGTGCAGACTGACATCAAACTTTCGAGCAATGGGGCCGTCAATGCCATCTAGTATCTGGCACACAATTAGCCATAGGAGAGCGGTGCGGATGTAGCCATCAATGACGGACTGGAGGGCGATAAGGCCAGCCAAGGCTCCACTTGCCGTGAGAACGTGAATGCTGAACCCTGTTCTGCGTTGGGATTGCGAAGTCTCTGTAGTTGGCACTCGTGAAGCCTACGGCGCGCGCCCTCTACGCTGGGTTTATGAATTCTCGCCGAGACCAGTTCGAGCGTGGCTGGATTCTGGTTTCCATTGCATACGGGGGATTACGTGCCGCTTTGGTGTGGAAATTTCTCAAACAATATGGTGTTAATCCCTACGTTTTCGGGGCGATTGAGTTCATTTCAGCTGCTATCTACGGTAAATCGAGCGCTCAAGTGGTGGGCGCAGTCGTGGACGGGGCCTGGATTCGGCTCCGTAAATGGCTCCCAGTGGCCGTTGTTGCCTATTTTGCCCCCGATGGATACGTATTTCTGAGTGCAGGAAAGCTTCCAGGTGACATGTTGGTGATTTTGATTTCAGTAGTCAGCGTGACTCTTGTGCTGACTGGGGTGGGGATGATTGCCCAAATCAGGCGGGGTCGCCATGCCTCCGCCGGTGCCGCCGAGCCAATCTGACTCCTCATAACTACTTGCGCACTACAACAGAGAATTCGGCCCAGATGTGTTCCAGAAGGTGACATTTGCCGAATATTCATCTAGTGTTATCCAAGTCACATGAAACCATGTGCAACATTCAGGGGGTATTTGAATGAAAGAAATGGTCACCGCCAACCGTTCGCGGAGGGCAAAACGCTTGGGGCTTGCAGTAGCAATCACCCTGACCGGAACATTGGTCTCGGCTTCCGCGACTCATGCACGGTCACCACAAAAGGCAAAGTCAGGCGGCGAAATCACCGTTGCTATTGACGGCTCGCTCGCAGGATTCTGCTATCAAACAGCTTTGGCTGGCGGAACTCTCGGAGTTGCTCGCACCATGTATGAAAGCCTCGTTGAGCGCTCGAAGGACGGAAAATTTGTTCCGTATCTTGCAGAGTCATTCACACCATCAGCTGACTACAAGGTGTGGGATATCGCACTTCGTTCAGGAATTAAGTTTTCAAATGGTGAAGCATTTGATGCTTCAGTTGTGAAGACAAACATCGATCTTGGTCGTGGATCCCCTGCTACATATCCATCTACAGGTATCGGTGTGAACTCAAACATTCTCTCAGTAGATGTTGTTGACCCGTTGAAGGTTCGCATAACTCTCGACCGTGGCGACACAGAGTTCCTTGGGCTTATGTACCGCGCTGGTCGTTATGTCATGCGTGCACCTGCTCAAGGTGCAGACAAGGCCACCTGTGCAACCAACCCAATCGGTACTGGTCCATTCATGAAGCAGAGCTACTCACCAGATGAGACCATCGTCGTGAGAAACCCGAACTACTGGCGTAAGGATGCAGCTGGAGTTCAGTTGCCATACCTCGACAAGATCACTTTCATTAACGTAAAAGAAGCGTCACAGCGAGCAGCTGCTGTTCGTAAAAAGACAGTTGATGTTGGATTCTTCACAGTTGGTGATGCGACGTTCATCAAGGACCTGCAAAATCGTAAGAGTGTAGTTACTCAGTACCTGAGCCCAACAAACCAGTGGGGTCAGTGGGTGCCGAACGTCAACAAGGCCGGTTCGCCATTCAAGTATCAGAACTGCCGCCTTGCTGCTGCATTCGCAATTGACTGGAATCTGTTCAACAAAGTACGCCTAAAGGGCCTCGGTACTGTCACTGGTTCAATTGTTGGAAAGAGCAACCCGTTGTACTCCAAGGATGGAGCAACTTCCTACAACCCAACAAAGGCCAGGGAATTCGTTGCAAAGTGCAATACCGATCTCGGTTCTGCAGCTCCATTCAAAGTGACACTTTATGCAGACTCAAGTACTCAGTCACAAAACAACGTGAAATTCATTGCGAAAATGTTGACTGATGTAGGCGTAACTGTTCCTGCGTTGAACATTGAAGAAGCTGCTGTGTTGATCTCCAAGATCTACAACGCAACGACCGGAAGAAACTCCTTTGATTTCGCTCAGGGAACTCCATCTGAAGGTGACTCAGTTGGTTACGTAATCCCGTTCCTTCTCAGCAACGCGTTCTCACCTACTTCAAAGAATCCGCTAGCTACGACGTCTTTGGGCAAATTGTTCGGTCCTATTATTGCCTTGGGTAACCACGGTGACCTCAACGTTGACAACGCGCTCTATGCAGCACAAGCAGAAACAAATCCTGCTGTTGCAAAGACCAAGTGGGCCGCAGCTACTGCGTACATACAGTCGCAGGGTTATGTGATTCCGAGCGTCAGCAGCGGAATGTTCGTCTTCACAAACAACAAGTCAAAGCTCATGGGCGTTGGCAAGTTGCTCAACCCAGACGGCAAGACCTACCCAGGCGTAGCTGAGACCAAGGGTCTCGATTACACCGGTATCTACAAGGGCTAAGTCGTAATAGACATAACTCTGAAAAGGGGCAGTGACCATTTGGTCACTGCCCCTTTTTTATTGCGCAAGTGTCCTCTTGGGTATCGATTCACAGCGATGGAACGCCTACGGTAGAAAGCATGAAAGTTGCCTTAACCATTGTGGATCATCTTCGCCGAGCCGAGCAGGTGTACGGAGATCGTGTCGCGATTATTGATGAATCTGATCAGCCAGCAGCCTCATGGGGCACCTTGACCTACAAGGAAGTTGCACGTCGCGCACGAGCTCAGGCGGCTGCTCTCGATGCGTTGGGAATTCCACAGGGTGCACGTGTTGCAATAGTGAGTCAGAACTCGGCCCGGTTGCTGACAGCATTTTTTGGTGTGAGTGGATACGGACGAGTTCTTGTGCCCATCAACTTTCGGTTAGTTGCAGAGGAAGTGTCATACATTATTTCTCATTGCGGCGCAGAAGTCTTGATCATTGATCCGGAACTAGAAGATGCGTTGAAGGATGTAAATGCCAAACACAAGTTTGTTATTGGCGAGGAATCAGACAAGGTGTTGTACAACTACGACGTTGAGCCAAAGCCATGGACTCCTGATGAAGATGTCACTGCAACTATCAACTACACAAGTGGAACTACTGCACGTCCAAAGGGCGTACAGCTGACTCATCGAAATTTATGGGTCAATGCTGCAATCTTTGGTTGGCATTTGGGTATCAACGACAGAGATGTATATCTGCACACGCTTCCTCAATTCCATGCCAATGGTTGGGGCATCGTGTTTTCCGTGACAGCTATGGGCGGTCAGCACATCATCTTGCGCAAGGTAGACGGTGCCGAGATTCTTCGTCGAATTGATCAGTATGGAGTGACAGTTCTTTGTGGAGCGCCCGCAGTGGCCAACATGGTGCTTGATGCAGCTGCAGTTCCGGGTACCAACACCTCGCGTGATCAAGTACGAATGGTTGTTGCCGGAGCGCCTCCGCCAACCAAGACAATTGAGAAGATTGAGACAGAGCTTGGGTGGGAGTTCATTCAGATTTATGGCCTCACAGAGACTTCGCCGTTGTTAACAATGAATCGCACGCGCAGTGAATGGGATTCCCTTACTCCTGCAGAACGTGCTGCGAAGCTCAGTGCTGCTGGCTCACCATCCTTGGGCGTTGAGATGCGTATCGATGCCGAAGGCGAAGTGCTATCACGGGGCAGTGTTGTGATGTCTGGGTACTGGGAACAACCAGAAGAGACATCGAAGGCCATTGTTGATGGCTGGTTCCACACGGGAGACGGTGGATCACAAGGCGAATACGGATTCATCACCATTGCTGACCGCAAGAAAGATGTAATCATCTCCGGTGGAGAAAATGTCTCATCCATTGAAGTGGAAGACGCTGTGTTCTCACATGCTGAAGTGTCGGAAGTTGCCGTAATTGGGGTGCCCGATGAGAAGTGGGGAGAGGCAGTATTGGCACTTGTTGTTAAGACTCCGGGTTCAGCACTGACTGATGATGAACTCATTCAATATGTGAAGACAAAGTTGGCCGGTTACAAGTGCCCCAAACGTATTGAGTTCCGTGCCGAATTAGCCCGAACTGCAACTGGCAAATTGCAGAAATTTAAGTTGCGCGCTCCCTATTGGGAAGGGCTTGAGCGCCAAGTCAACTAGGCGCATTCGTGCTGGGCTCTAGCCCTCCGCAAACAAATGTCTAAAAGTGAGATTGATGCGAGGCTCTGTAATCACAGTTGACTTCGGTACGCGATGCACCCAATGTGATTGGCTGCATCCTGACATTACGAGTAGCGAACCATGGGGGAGCATCGTCGAGACTCTTTCTCCAGACTCTTTGTGGCGAAGTTCAAATGATCGTTCCGCGCCAAGGCTGATTGACGCGATAATGGGCTCTGGTCCATTGACCTTCTCGTCATCTGAGTGCCAACCAAGATGGTCAGCACCTGTGCGATATAGGTTGACCAATACGCCATTAAAGGTGTGATGCAAATGGTCTTCACACATGGTCCGAATTGCAATCAATTCAGAAGTCCACGGAGACGGGTTACGGCGAGCTCCGGAGTATGTATAGGGAAGGTGAGGCTCGGCGTGCCATGTAGACAATCGTGGCTCAGCTATCTTCTTGCCAAACATGATGAGAGATTGGTTTTCCCACGGAGTCGAATCGAGGAGAGTTTGATATAGCGAATCAGCTATTTCCAGGGGAATGAAGTCAGGCATCAGAATGGCTGAACCATCGCAAGGGAGAAGTTCTCCAGGAAACGTAAACGACTGAGGATTAGGCATTCACACGTTTTTTGCGCGGCCGTGGTCGCATCGTTGGCTCGGCATCAATGTCTTTGATAAAGAACCATGCATACAGGGCTCCAATAATTGACAGAGCGATACTTCCAGCAAATGCGTAGTGGAATGCGCCGAGCATTCCTTGATGGTACGCAAGTAACAGTGTGGGATCAGTTGGAGGTTGTCCAGCTCCAACAAGGAAGTTACGCCGAGAGATGAAAATGGTCGAAAGGAGGGCAACACCAATGGCAGCCGATGCTTGTCGTTGTGTAGTGAATATTGCTGAAGCACGACCAGTATCTGGTTTATCTATGTTTGCGTATGTAGCAGCTTGTAGTGGTACAAACGAGAAGGCCATCGAGATGCCCCGTAATAGCATTAGGCCACGGATAGTCCATTGACCAACTCCCAGCGTGACGAAGAGAAATGGAATATTTGACACACTGACCATTACAAGTCCTATCGCTGCGAGACGACGAGGACCGATGGTGTGGTACATGCGCCCAACTATTTGGCTCATCACAATCACGCCAACCGCTTGAGGGAATGTCGTTAGACCTGATTTAAGTGCAGAGTAGCCAAGAAGGGTCTGCAGAAACTGTGGAAGAAGGAAGAGAAAAGCCGCAAAGCTCGCGTAAGAAAATGTGTTCACCATGTTCGAGTTTCGAAACATCCGGTCGCGATAGAGACGAAGCGACAACATGGGCTGCGGTACGCGAAGTTCAACAAACACCATGCTGAAAAGCAGGAGGATTCCACCGATGCCCGTTGCCAGGACTTCTGTTGAAGCCCAACCCTTGTCAGGGCCTTGGGAGAGTGCAAAAAGAAATGAAGCAAGACCTGCAGCAGCGAGAATGAATCCAACGAAGTCAAACTTTCCAGCAGTTGGTTCCTTGCTTTCACGTAAGTACAGGGCGCCAAAGATGAATCCGGCGAGACCAATTGGCACATTGACATAAAAGATCCAACGCCATGAGAGGTTGTCAATTAACAAGCCTCCAATGATCGGCCCAAGCGCCGGTGCTACGACTGTAGGGATGATGAGAACCGTAGATGCGCGAGCGCGTTCCTCGGGTGGGAACGCCCGATACAGCATCGCCGTTCCAACGGGGGTCAGCATGCCCCCACCGACCCCTTGCAGAATGCGGAAGCCAATGAGTTCACCAATACTGTGTGCTTGGCCACACAGAACAGATGCGAGAGTGAACATGAAGAGGGCAAAGAGGAAAGTCTTCTTTGTGCCGAACTTGTCACCAATCCATCCTGAAGAAGGAATCCACACCGCAATGGAAAGTAGATACCCGAGCACGACCCATTCGATTCCTGCCCCTGCCATGTTGAATTGATGGGCGAGAGTAGGGATGGCGACGTTCACGATTGTGGTGTCAAGGATTTCCATGAAGAGCCCTAGGACGAAGATGACAGCGACGACCCATTTGTATTCGAACGGTAATTTACGACTCATGGTGCAACCGTAGTCCGTGTGCGGAGCTAATCGAAGGTTGAGGCAGAATAGGGCTATGTCTGATTCTTTGTCTCCAAATGGAAAACTTCGTCCGTCGTCACCACGTATAACGCCATTGGTCAATCTGACTCCCGAGTTGCACGAAATAATGGGCGGAGGGATTAACTCACCTGCGGGGACTCCACTAAATATTTTTGGGACCATTGCACATCATCCGAGGTTGTTGAAGAGGTTCATCAACTTCGCCGGTTTGTTTCTCAACAAGGGGTTATTGCCTGCCCGTGAACGAGAGATTGTCATTTTGCGCGTTGGTTGGAATTGTCAGTCTGTATATGAGTTCGGACAACACACGGTTATTAGTCAACGAGTTGGTTTATCTCTGATTGAAATAGAGGCACTCACGAAGAAATCGAACGAGTATCCGTGGAGCGATCGTGACAAGACGCTAATCGCAATGTCAGACGACTTATGCAATGACAACTGCGTCAGTGAATCCACATGGAAGAAGCTTGCTGCCGACTGGAAAGAAGACCAACTCATCGAGTTGGTCATGGTGGCAGGGACGTACCGTCTGGTTTCAGGATTTCTCAACACCATGGGCGTTGAACTTGATCAAGACACTCCGGGCTGGCCCGAATAGGTGTTCTATGAGATGGGGTGGTGGCAGGCCACAAAATGGCCTACTGCTATTTCACGTAGTTGTGGTTCCTCTGCTGCGCACTTTTCAGTGGCGGCCGGACAACGAGTACGGAAACGACAGCCCGACGGTGGGTTCATAGGCGATGGAGGCTCACCCATGATGAGGCCCTTAGTAACTGCACGGTCAGGGTCTGGGATGGGCACAGAGCCCACCAGAGCCTTCGTGTAGTGGTGTCGGGTGTCGAGGTACAGAGCGTCCGGAGGAGCGACTTCACATACTTTTCCGAGGTACATCACCATTACGCGAGTACTGACGGCCTTGACCACTGCAAGGTCGTGTGAAATGAAAATCAATGTCAGACCGTAACGGTCTTTCATGTCCTGGAGAAGGTTCAGAATCTGAGCTTGGACAGAAACGTCAAGAGCGGATACCGGCTCATCGCAGATGATCATTGTTGGGTCTAAAGCAAGCGAACGAGCGATGCTGATGCGCTGGCACTGTCCACCAGAGAACTCATACGAGCGGCGGTCGCGAACAACCTTGGGGTCAAGGTTGACAGCATTCAAGAGTTCATCGATTTTTGCATCGATCTCTACCTGGTTGCCGCGGTTCCAAACACGCAATGGTTCTGCAAGAACTTCGCTGACTGGAAGGCGAGGGTCTAGGGAACTGACGGGGTCCTGAAAGATCATCTGCATTGCAGGACGCATGTCGCGCAATTCGTTCTTAGGCAGGGTGGTGAGTTCCGTTGACAAGAAGTTGACTGAACCACTCGTTGGCTTTGGCAACTGCAAGATTGCTTTTCCAAGAGTTGACTTACCGCAACCAGATTCACCAACGATGGCAAGTGTCTCGCCACGCAGAAGGTCGAAACTGACACCAGAGACTGCCTTAACAATCTTGTCTTTACTCATCTTGAATTCAACCGTGAGGTCTTCAACAGTAAGAACGCGATCCCCATCGGGGCGCATGTGAGCTTTTCCGCTACCAGCCATTACTTAACTCCTCCGATTGGGAACCAACAACGATAAAAGTGATTATTGCCACCGTCAGTCAGTGGCGGCTTTTCTGCGCGGCACTTATCTGTGACGTAGGGGCAACGATTAGCAAACGGGCAACCAGGCTCGTCCTTTGTGGGGTCTGGAAGACGACCTTCAATAACCGGCAAACGGCTACCTGTTGGGGTCTCAAGACGAGGAATCGATTTAAGCAACGCCTCTGTGTACGGCATCTTCATATTTGCGAACAATTGACGAGTAGGGGCGTATTCAACAACGTCGCCTGCGTACATAACCGCAATCTTGTCTGTGTGGCCTGCAACTACGCCGAGGTCGTGGGTAACCAAGATCATTGCCATGTTGGCTTCTTTGCGCAATTCAGTCAATAGTTCAAGAACTTGTGCCTGCACAGTTACGTCGAGTGCCGTGGTTGGTTCATCAGCGAACAACAACTTTGGTTCACATGACACTGCAATAGCGATCATGATGCGCTGACGCATACCACCCGACAGTTGGTATGGAAACTTGCGCAACATTGCTTCTGGGTCAGGGATGCGAACTCGCTTTAAGAGCTCGATTGCCTTTTCCTTTGCATCCTTCTTGTTCATGCCCAACCGAACCGTGAGGCTCTCTGTGAGCTGTGAACCAATGCGACGTACAGGGTTAAGTGCAGTCATTGGGTCTTGGAAGATCATGGCCATTCCGGTGCCCCAAAGCTCACGCACTTCGTCCTTTGGAAGGTCAGAGATGTTCTGGCCTTCGTAGGTGATGGTGCCCGTACGAGTTGCTGTGCCGGGCAGTAAACCCATTGTGGCTCGTGACAGAACAGTTTTACCTGAACCTGATTCTCCAACTACTCCAAGGCTTTCACCTGCGAGGAGTTCGATTGACACATTGTTTACGGCTTTTAATTTGCCACGCGGTGTCTCAAAACGAACCGACATGTCGTCGATCTTAAGAAGTGAACTCATATCTTTGACTCTCTCTTATCAAGGCTGAGGCGGACATAATCGCCAAACCAGTTACACGAGATAACGGTAAATGCGATAGCTGCTGCTGGAAGGTAAACCTCCCAAGGGGAGTAGGCAATGTTGCCTCGGCCGTTTGCGAGCATGGAACCCCAACTAGCGCCACCAGGAACACCGATACCAAGAATGGCTAGTGATCCTTCAACAATGATGACTGAACCAATGGCGAGGAATCCGATAGCAAGAATTGCAGGGGCCACGTTCGGCAAAATGTGTTTACGAATGATGGTGAAATTCTTGGTTCCCATTGACTTAGACGCCAATACGAATTCACGACTTGACCATTGCAACGTTGCACCGCGTGCAATGCGGCCAAGGATCGGGATGATGACGATTGTCAGAGACAACATCAAAACACCAACACGGCGAGTCATGCTTGCAGGGTGGTTCTCGTCTGAATAGGCGAGAACCGACAAAAGTGCGAGAGACAGAACCAAGTTCGGAATCGACAACATGACGTTGAAAGCCATAGTGACGAAAATGTCAATCTTTCCCCGGAAATAGGCAGACGTTACGCCGATAAAAGTACCGATAGCGCCGCCAACCGTGACTGATACCAAGGAAACGAACACTGATAGGCGCGCACCATTGACCAAACCAGCAAACATGTCATAGCCATCAAGTGTGGTGCCGAGAATATGCGATGGGTGGAATGGGTGAACACCCAGGCTGTCGTAAAAGGATTCATCCCAACTAGGAGTTGGAAGAATCCATCCGAAAAACGCCAAAAAGATAATCAGCGCGATCCAGGAACCAGCAATATAAAAACCGATTGGCCTCTTGCGCTTGCGCTCTATTTTGACCGGTGTGTCGACGCTGTCGGTTGTTGAAAGTTGTGATGTCTCAGACACGACGTTCCCTCGTTCTTGGATCAGTGATGTTGGTGAGTAAGTCAACGGTGGTGTTGAAGAAGACGTATGCGAACGAAACGAGCGCGATAAGAGTTTGCATTGCGATCACTTGGCGTGAGCCGATTGAGTACGCAATTTCATAACCGATACCAGGGATAACAAAAATCGTTTCAACAATAATTGTTCCTCCGATGAGGCCTCCCATGTTCAGCGCTGCTGAAGTGAGAAGCGTCGTGCTCGATGGGCGGAACACGTGCTTCCACAGAACCCGTCGATTAGAAATTCCTTTCGACGCGGCCATAGTGACGTAGTCCTCCTTGAGAGTGGCGATGACGTCAGTACGTAAGAGTCGCGTGTACGAAGACGTGAGTCCAACGGCAAGGCTGGTGACTGGCAAAATCATCAACTTGAAATGTTCCCACGGATGACCAAACGGTGACTCGTAGCCAATTGGGTCTACCCATCCGAGCTGAACTGCGAAAATCAAAGACAAGATCAGAGCCAATGCAAAACCAGGTACTGAAACTGATGTGAACAAAATGGTGCTTGTATATCGATCAAAGCGACTGCCTTCTCTGTACGCAGAAATGAGCCCAAGGGGGATAGCCAAAACGAGGGACACGATTTGTGCATACAAAATAAGGAACAAGGAAGGAGGAAGACAACGCTTCAGAACTTCTGAAACTGCGCGATAGCCACCGTTGAGGTAGTACTTACCGAAGTCACCTGTGAGCATGCCTGACAACCAGTGCCAGTAGTAACCGAACACTCCACGGTCAAGACCAGTTTCTTTTCTGATCACATTGATAACTACTTCTGTACCGTTTGGAACTAGAAGCTGAGCCGGGTCACCCGGAAGCATCCACATGAGAAGTGACAACAGGAATGTGGCGATGACAACAACTGTGCTCATCAACACGAAACGCTTCACTAAAAGACGTGCTATATCCACGTACCCCCCCTTTGATTATTTGAATACTGTAATACAAAGAAAGAGGCGGTGCCCTATTCGGACACCGCCTCTTTCGAGTTGTTTTATCGAAAGATCAAACGCTTACTTCTTGTAAACGCCGGTCCAGTCAATACCCCAGTTTGTAACAAGTCGCTGTGACTTGCCCTTTTCAATCTGAAGTGTTCCGATTCCACCGAGTGTTTTTCCGGCAAAGAAGTCGTAGTAGAAGTTCAAGATAGAACCCATGATTGCTTGGCCCTGCAAGATTGCAGTTCCGTTCTGGTACTGAGTCTGAGCGCCAGCTTTAGAAGCTGCTGCTTCACCTGCGTAGAACGCTGTGTCAACCGTGGTATCTGAGTGGTGGTTCAATCCGAGGATTGTTCCCAAAGATGCACGGAAGAAGGCTGCCATTGGGCTCTTTGATCCAGTCGGGAACGCATTGGTTACCAAGAATGGAAGGTTGAACGTTGTGTCAGTTCCTTCAAAAAGAAGGATGCCGATGGCGTCATATGCGTTGTAATACTGGCCTTCTGCAACTTTTGGTGATGCGTTGAATGCTTTAGCAATAATGACAGCGGCTTCTTCAACTACGTAGTTGTAGGTGATGTCGCATGCTGCCCACATTGTCTGCAGGAACTTTGCGTTACTGATTGAGGTAGAGCTGACATCAGTTGGTCCTGCGAAGGTAAGTGATGTTGCGCCAGTGTCCTGCTTGTACAAAGCAACTTCTGCCTTGGCATATGCAACGTCATACTTCTGGAAACCACGAGTGGTGTACATAGGGTTCGCCTTGCCTACAAGTGATGTAGCAACTTGTGCCTCACCCTTTGTACGGGCCTTCACGTAGTTCACGCGGTCGATGCAGGAAAGTACTGCATTACGAGCGTGAATGTTCTTGAATGGCGAACCTGGCTTGCCCTGGTTCAACCAGAGTGAAGGGTAGTACTCGTATGGTGACTTGAACTCTGTAACAACTGACTTGCGGTTACGCAGGTCCTTGATGAACGTACCTTCAGAAGCACCTGAGAACATTGCAGCATCAACTGCGCCCTTGCGGACTGCAGCTGCACGCTGTGAACCTTCTTTAACGTTGTTGAACGTGATCTTGTCAAGGTATGGCAACTTTGCACCAGACACAGGGTCTGTACGCCAGTAAGAAGCATTCTTCTCAACGATCATTTGATCTGTTGACCAGCTGACGATTTTGAATGGTCCGGTTCCGATTGGAGTTCCGGCACATGTCTTAGCGTCAAGAAGCTGTGCAGGCGCACGCATGAATGCGCGACCTGATGCGTACAGAGTTCCTGGGAAGTCATTCTGTGAACGATCAAGAGTGAAAGTTACAGTTGTTGGTGTTGTGGCAACAGTTGACACGATGTTTGCATCGTAAGGAACAGCGGTACCCAAGAGGTACGCCTTTGCTCCAGCAGCTGCAGCACCACCACCGAGGTAAGCCTTTACATAGGTAAGGCCTGATCCGGCTTCAATGTTTGCTACTACTGCAGCAGCATTGAAATCTTCACCGTTGTGGAACTTGATGCCAGTCTTGAGTTCAACTGTCCATGTCTTCATGTCGGTTGAAGGTACGGCGCTCTTGGCAAGGAGACCGATGTAGTCACCGCCACGAGTTTTTTCAAACAATGACTCGTACACGGTACGTGTAGCCATGAGTGAAGAGTTAGCCGGGTTGTTACCAACACAGAAACCGGGGAAGGTGTCGAAGATTCCGACCTTTACTTCTCCGCCGTATTTGGAAGCATTTGGCTTTGATGCCGCTTGACTTCCGGTTGAGGCCAGTGTGCTGATCGCAATAGTGGCTGCAACTGCTGCCCCTATACGACGCATCACACGTGACCGAGTGATCTGACTTTGAGTCATTGAGTTTCCCCCCCAAAATGCACACCAGTATTGGTGTGACAGCAGTCACCATATCAGCCAGTAATGAGGTGACGCCAGACACGGGGGAATTATTTGCTTGTTCTCAGCAAATAATTCATCTACCAATTGCGGGTTTCAGCCAAATACAAAGGGGATGGGGGTAGTCCTTTCGGAAAACCCCCATCCCCTTTGAAGATGGTGTGTTGAGAGGGCGATTATGCCGTCTTGTATACGCCAGTCCAGTCGATGCCCCAGTTGGTGACAACGCGCTGTGTCTTGCCCTTTACCAATTGAAGCTTGCCAATTCCGGCGAGCTTCTTCGTGGTGAAGAGTGTGTAGTACTGGTAGTTGAGGTTACCCATGAAGCCGTTGGCCTGTAGGTAAGCAGTACCTTCTGCGTACTTGGTCTTGGCAGCTACACGAGATTGTGCAGCCTGTCCCGCGTAGAAAATGGTGTCTACTGCGAGGTCCGAGTGGTGGTTCAATGACAGAACAACACCAACGCTGGCCTGGAAGAGAGCCTTTACTGGGCTTGTACTTGTTGCAGGGAATGCATTCGTGGTTACGAACGGCAAGTTGAACGTGACGTCTTTTCCTTCGAAGAGAAGGATTGGAAGCAAGTCGTATGCGTTGTAGTACTCGCCAGAAGCAACTTTCGGTGCAGCGTTGAATGCCTTAGCAATAATCACTGCTGTTTCTTCAGTAACTGAGTTTGCTGTGATTCCGCACTTTGCCCAAGTCTCTTGGAGGAACTTGAAGTTGGCTTGTGAGTTAGAGGTTGTATCAACCGGCATTGTGAATGTGAGATCAGCTTTACCGGTCTCTGCTTTGTAGGCAGCAACGTAATCCTTCGAAGCGGCTACATCAAACTTTGAGTATCCACGAGTTGTGTACATATCGCTGTTTGGTCCAACCAATGATGTCGATACTGCACCTTCACCCTTGGTGCGTACCTTGACGTAGTTAACGCGGTCAAGACATGAAAGGACTGCAAGGCGAGCATTCTTGCTCTTGAATGGTGAGCCAGGCTTGCCTTGGTTCAACCACAATGATGGGAAGTATTCAAGAGCTGACTTGAATTCGGTAACCACTGACTTGCGCTTACGCAAGTCTTTGATGAATGTTCCTTCTGATGCACTTGTGAACATACCTGCGTCGAGTGCGCCCTTACGGACTGCAGCTGCGCGCTGTGAACCTTCTTTCACATTCGAGAATGTGATCTTGTCAAGGTATGGCAATTTTGCATTTGTGTTTGGGTCTGTACGCCAGTACGAAGCATTCTTAGCAACGACGAGCGAATCTGTTGACCAGCTCACAACTTTGAATGGTCCGGTACCAACTGGTGCAGATGCGCAAGCTGTTGCTGATGCGTACTGTGCAGGTGAGCGCATGAAACCACGGCCTGATGCGTAGAGAGTTCCAAGGAAGTCATTTTGTGCGCGATCAAGGTTGAACTCAACTACGTATGTTGACTTGGCTGAGAAGCTCTTGATGTTTGCAGCGAATGCAACAGCGGTGCCAACTGTGTAGCCCTTTGATGCATAACCAGCAAGACCACCGGCAGCGTAAGCGCCAGCAGCGATAAGACCAGTGATTGCTTGGTAGTTCGTGACAACTGCTGCAGCATTGAAAGCTGCACCGTCGTGGAATGTGATTCCTTCGCGAAGTGTGATGGTCCAAGTCTTCAAGTCAGGTGAAGCAACTGCTCCACTTGCAAGAAGGCCGACATAGTCGCCACCGACTGTGCGCTCAAACAATGTTTCGTACATCGAACGAACTGCCATCAGTGCAGAGTTTGCTGGGTTGTTGCCAACACAGAAACCAGGGAAGGTGTCGAAGATTCCGACTTTTACTTCTCCGCCATACTTTGCAGCAGATGGATCGGCAGCTGCTTGAGTGCCGGTAGAGGCCACGGTTGAAATCGCTATTGCTGTTGCTACTGCAACAGCAACGCGACGCAAAACACGTGAGCGCATTGAGTGAGTTTGTGTCATAAGAATTACCCCTAAAACTGTCAGCACCCCAGTGGTGTGACAACACTCAAGGTAGTGCCGTATTTGCCGTGACGTAGGTCATGTGACGAAAGACACCAACTATGTTTAGCCAACATTTTTGTAAGAAAAATTGTGTGTAGCAACCAAATATTTTTCACAATCGTTTGTGAAAAATAATTTACAGGTGGGAAAAAATGTGCACTTTAATTGCGCCGGCTCGTCGATCGTTTGCAACTACGAAAGCGCGAACTGAATCTTCTAATGAAAAACGGTGCGTCACAAGCGTTGTCGTAAGTTCAGGATGTCGAACAAGCATGTCGACGGCATCTGCAAAATCGTTTTGTTCGTGATTGTGGCTATAGAAAATTGATGGAACGAGAGAGATTTCTTTCAACATCATTTGATTCTTCAGTTGAATGCTGCCCCAGATCATTCCGAACTCAACAACGTCTCCACGTGGACGAGTTGCGTTGAAACAAGTGTCTAGCGACTCTTGTGTGCAGACGGCATCAAATGAGACGTCGTAGTTCCTGCCCGGTGTGGATACAGCGCTTACCCCCAGTTTTTCGGCTGCTTCAAATTGATGAGGGTGTCGACACACAATGTCGACATTGACTCCTCGGTCTGCGAGTACTGCCGCCGTCAGCAGCCCAATAGAGCCAGAGCCCACTACAAGGGCGGACATGCTCGGCCTCAGGGTGACTCGGTTGATTCCGTGAATTACGACGGCGAGTGGTTCTACGAGGCCCACACTTGCCGGGTCGGTACCGGCGGGCACCGGAATAAGGCGGGACGGTTCAACTCTGACGAGTTCTGCCAAACCGCCATCAATAGAGGTGCCATGGAGTGAAGCTGCTGCATGGTGGCATGTGTGTGGGAATCCAGACAAGCATTGAGGACATGTTCCGCATTCTCCGGTGGGGCGAACAGCGACAAGAGTGCCGTCTTCTGTGAAGCCTCCGAATTCGTGTCCGAGAATAACGCCCGAAAGACCTGTTGCAATGAGGTGTAAATCTGAACCACAAATTCCGACCGAAGTAACGGTGATGAGTTCGCCTGATCCTGTCGGGTCATCATGGTCACCCACGAAGACTGAACCACTAGAAGATGTGACTGCACGCATTGAAGAACTGTACTCCTCGGCTATCGGCCGATAGTTGTTGTCGTTGTTGTCGTTGAACTAGTCGAAGTTGTTGTGGTGGTGGGGGCGACGGTTGAAGTCGTTGTAGTGCTTGTCGAACTTGTGGTCGTTGTGGCGTTAATAATCGCTGTACCAAATGATGAAATCTCAGGAACTAAGAACGCACTTCTAGTTTTATATCCAGAGACTGATAGGTGCACGCCATCTTCAATGAATCGGCTTTTAGATTTGGGTGTGAATGCAGTGTTCCAATCTGCGATTGCAAGATTCGGATAGCGAAGTTTCGCTAATCGCAATTCTTTGTTAAAGCGAACGCCTCGTGCACGCCAATCACTTCGCCCGGTTTGAGAGAACTCCAAATTGACCCACAGCACTGGTAGGCCGCGAGTTTTTTGCATCACGGCATCAATTACCCATCGTGGATACCACGTTTCTGGTTTCGAAATCATGTCGTTGGTGCCGAGAGCAATTACCAAAGCAGTGGTTGAGGAAGTCAGTCCTTTTTCTATGACTGTTGCGCCGAGTGATGCTTTGCGGCCAACCTTTGCATCGACCACGACATTGACCCAGGTGCCGAGGGAGTTGACCTTTGCCGAGAGAGTGCCAAACGCTTCAGTGCCGACCGTGAGACTGTCGCCAACCACCAGCAGTGTTCCTTGACCATTGGTTCCAATGGCAACAGCACGGCCATCAACGGAACTTGGGGAGGGCAGCAACGAAAGCCCCATAACGGCCAATGCGGAAATAGAGATGTCTCTTACGCGAGCTAAAGAAGAACGAGACATGAACACCACCCTCCCATTGTGGCAAGGTTGTCGGATGTTCCGCCGGCACTTTTTGACCTATTTGGCTCTGTCAACGATGGCGATAGCCCAGCCATTGCTGGATCTGTATGGCAAGAACACAACTGTTTTCTCGGCCGCAAAGTTGTCACCGCTGGAAGTTTTGGTGTTCCTGCTCATCATTGGGCTTGCCCCTGCACTTGCATGCATCGGTTTAGACCGCTTCTCTGCGTTATTCGGACCAAAGGTCAATGAGGCGATGCGATTGAGCCTGATAAGCGTTCTATCCCTGGTGTTGGGATGGGCAGTAGCTCGTTGGCTTGACATAAATAGAACGGTTCCATCTGTTGCAATTGGAGTTGTCTTCGCTCTGGTGGTTCCATACGCGTTTGATAGATCCAAACCAGTTCGCGAGTGGTCTCGTTGGTTGTCACTTCTGGCTGTCGCGGTCGTGGGAAGCGCAGTCATCGCAATGCAGCCCGTCCTGTTGGAATCAAATGGCCCAAAGTCTGATGCGATGGTAGGTAATAAGAAGGTCACGGTTCTGCAGGTCATTTTTGATGAGTTCCCGTTGTACTCCTTACTTGGGGCTGACGGACAAATTAACGCCAAACGTTTTCCTGGGTTTGCAGAATTGGCTCAAGGTTCTACGTGGTATCGCAATTCAGTGGCGGAGTCGAACTTCACTCATCAAGCGGTGCCTGCGATTTTGTCGTCGTCCGTCCCTGCGCAGAGCGGTGGGCCGTTTCTTTCGCAATATCCCAAAAATATCTTTACCCTGTTTGCTGGCGCAACATCCGTTGGGGGAATTGAGCCAGTCACAAGTTTGTGTCCGCATTCGGTGTGTGGCGGAAAAGTCGGAGCAACTGCGTCGTTTAGTGCTGGTCGGCTGAAAACTTTCTTACGCGATGCGTCGTATGTGTACGGTCAACGCGTTCTTCCTCCGATATTACGTAAATATGTTCCATCTATTGAGGGAACCTGGGGTGGTTTTGGCGCAGTTGCAAACGAATTCAAAGACCAGTTTGACGTTGGGGCATTGTCACAAGTTGATGCCGTAGATCGGTCTGTGAAGATTGTGTCTGAGTCCAAATCCTCTCGTGTGCAGGTAGTTCATGCTCTGTTGCCACATGCCCCGTGGAGAATTACGCCTGATCTTCGAGTTGACCAGTTGTCTCCAATTATTTCTACGCAGAATCCAGATAACGAAGAAGTGATTCGAGATATGTATCAGACTTTCTTGTATCAAGTAGGTGCTGCTGATCGTGTGATGCAAAATCTGGTCGCCCAGTTAAAAAAATCTGGCAAATGGGAATCAACGATGTTGGTTGTAACTGCAGACCATGGAATCTCGTTTATTCCTACGATGCCGCAAAGGCATACTGATTTTACGGATCCAGATCAGGTTGCCGACATTTACCGAGTTCCGACATTCATTAAATACCCGAATCAACAATCTGGTAGATCTGATGATTGTGCCATAACCAATTTGGATCTGTTGCCAACAATCATTGAAGTCACTCAGACAAAGACATCATGGACTTTCGCCGGTGAATCGCTTGCACGTAATTGCCCGTTGAGTAGGACTCGAAAAATAGTTTCCGCCACTGGGCAAAGGGCAGAACTATCGGGTGGTTTTGAAGAAGCCAGAGCTCGGGCGGCGTCCTATGCACAGATCGTTTCGAATGTTGGACCGATTCGTAATGTTGCCTCGGTAGGTCAAAGCGCATCACTGATTGGCACTCGAATGGGAGAGCACGCGGCTGACTCGCGAATTTCTGAGTGGAGTACTAATCAGAAGCGCTTGTTTACGAATGTTTCCGACAAGCGAGGGGCAATGATTCCTGCATTAGTGACGGGCGAAGTGACGGTTTTAAACGGCCTAGAAGTTGGAACAGAAGGAATCATCGCCATTGACGGAATTGCAGCAGGAGTGGTTGGAGAATTGTCCGGTGCACGGTCGGTAGTTAACTTCACCGCGTTGCTGGACTACACACTGCTCACGCCTGGAGCTCACACCGTTGAGCTGTTCATCAGGAATCCTGACGGCAGCATTACATCCGCTGGCGCACCACTTTAATTTCGTCCTGTAATCTCGCGCCAGTGAGTTGGGTCCTCAATGAATTTCACAACACGTGGAACGTCGTCAACATGAACGGGCCGACTAAATAAATAACCTTGTGCGCGATGGCACTCTAGAGAGCTGAGTTGAGACAATTGTTCAACGCTTTCCACGCCCTCTGCAACGATGTCGGCTCCCATTGCTGTAGCCATAGCGATAATAGTTCGAACAATATTCTGGGTAGCCGGCTCGGTCACAACATCGTTGACGAAGGCCCTGTCGATTTTGATGCACTGAATGGGAAATCTCTGCAGCAATGAGAGCGATGAGTAACCAGTTCCGAAGTCATCAATTGCGATGCGAACTCCCGAGTCATTGAGGCGATGAAGGGAAGCAAGCGCTTGAGTCGGTTCGGTAATCATGACGCTTTCCGTGACTTCTAACCACAGCTGTTCTGCAGGAACGCCTGAAGACGCAAGAGCTTCGGTAACAACAGTGACAAATTGGGGATCATGAAGTTGCCGCACTGAAACGTTGACACTCATCGTGGTGCTTTGAGAACAGTGACCTGCATCTATCCATGACCGAAGTTGCATGAGCGCGTCGTTAATGGCCCACGAACCCAACGGCACGATGATTCCGGTCTCTTCCGCGATGGGAATGAATTCATCAGGTGAGACGACATTTGACTGTCCGCGGTCCCATCGCATGAGGGCCTCGAAACCGACAACGATTCCTAAATCGATATCAACGATTGGTTGATGAACAAGGTGAAGTTCGTTGCGTTCAAGAGCTCTGTAGAGAGCTGTCTCAACATCCAGACGCTTGGTAACGCTTTCGAGCATTGAATCGTCAAATAGGGCGATGCAATTTCTGCCAGCGTTCTTCGCGCGATACATTGCAGTATCGGCGTGGCGCATCAATTCATTTGCTGATAATTCCACTGAAGTAGGGGCATATGCAACGCCAATACTTGCTGTGACGAACATGTCGCCATCTCTTGTACTTATTGGACTGCGTAATGAATCAAGAACTTGTTCGGCAAGTAGGACTGATTGCGTCACGCTTTCAGTGGTCGCATCAAGAACTACAAACTCATCTCCGGCAATTCTTGCGACAGTGGCGTGCGGCGGTACGGCGGAAGTGAGGCGCCTTGACACTTCGGTGAGGACGTCGTCACCGATTGAATGTCCAAGGCTGTCGTTAATATTTTTGAACCTGTCTACGTCAATAAATAATACGGTCGGTTGAAGATGCGTTCTCCAAGACGAGCGCAAAGCAGTTTCAATGTGCTGAAGCATGAGAACTCGGTTCGGCAGTCCAGTTAACGAATCTGTAAGAGCGCTTCGTACTAGTTGTTCTTGAGTATTGGCATTGAGGCGCACCGACTGCACTACTCGTGACATCACAACAGCGGCGAGAATTGAGACGGTTATTGTGCGCACGGTGATGTCTTGATTATTCGCGGGTTTGTCTATTGCAAGAATGATGATCGGCGCTACGAGAGATGACGTGGTGGTGAGCAATCGTGTCATGAGGACTGGCATCACGGTGTGTGAACCAGCATCAGAAACGTGGCGAATTGATGGATGAGCAAAAGCTGCTCCCATGAGCGCGATTCCCATAAGAAGTGGTGCGTCAAGGGTGGCCGCTGAAAACGACACGTCTCCACGTGACACAACGGCTCGCAAGATGATTCCTGCCAACGAAAGGGCGATAGCAATGCCTATGAATGCATTGGCCGGCGAGGGCACATTCTGCGAAAACAACAGAGTGACCAAAAGAAAGAGAACAATCATCGCGACACCAAGTGTCAAGCTACGAATTGTTGTGAATGACGCTGAATTCCCTGTTATGCCGAGAGATGGTTGAACAAGATAAACCCACACGATGAGCCAGGCACCGATTCCGACAATAAGTCCATCGGCTAAAACATTTCCCGCTTGCCCGGTGAGTCTTCGACGAATGATGAAAACCAGACCGAGGACCAGGAGTAGTTGAGATGAGAGCAAAAACGATTCGGTCACAAGCGAGTGAGTCGTAGTCGCCTTATCTTCGATGATGCGCCCTACGAGAATAGATATAGCCGTTAATACCGCAAGAACGGCGACTGGCAACGGTGCTTTGTGAGCCACCATTCCTATAGCAACGCCAATGACACATATTGCTAGGCAAGCAATGGCTGGAGCACTGCTAAAACCGTTGGCGTTCATTGCATGAGCCGCGCCAAGGCCGACGGCCATTATTGCAAAGATCCAGGCAGTTGCGGAAAGGGCTTTACGTGGCACTTTGTCTCGAATACTGCATGTGGTGACCGCCCAATCGAACCCAAAAGACGGTACTACGAGTGGCGTACATGGAAGGGGAGCCTGTATCTGAGTGTCAGAAAGATAGTCTGAACTCACATGACCACCGTTGCTCCCACCGTCACGGTCGTTGTACCAGGCGCTCATCTCATGGCAGAACTGCTCGGACAACGCGATGAACTTCTGCGCCGAGTTGAAGATGCCTTTCCTGATGTTGCTGTTGTGGTGAGGGGCAATGAGATTGGCTGTTCGGGGCCGAGGGCGCACCAAGTGGGTCGTCTGTTCGAAGAGATGGTTCTTCTGCTCCAAAGTGGCGAACGTCTTGACCAATCAGTAATGGATCGAAGCATCGTCATGGTGCGCGCTGAACAGCGTCCGAGCAGTGTGTTGACTGACGACATCTTGAAGGGCTCGCGGGGCCGTATGGTTCGCCCTAAGACCGCTGGTCAAAAAAGATATGTCGATGCAATTCGGGAAAACACCATCACGTTCGGAGTGGGACCGGCCGGTACGGGTAAGAGTTGGCTTGCCGTTGCGATGGCTGTGCAGGCTCTTCATGCCCGCCAAGTTCAGCGCATTGTTCTCACGAGACCGGCTGTTGAGGCAGGTGAACGTCTTGGCTTCTTGCCAGGTGACCTCATGGCAAAAATTGATCCGTATCTTCGACCGCTGTACGACGCTCTGTACGACATGATGGACCCTGAAGCAGCAGTCAAGTTGATTGAGCGTCAAACGATTGAAGTTGCCCCACTCGCATTCATGCGTGGACGAACATTGAACAACTCGTTCATCATTCTTGACGAAGCACAGAACACGACTCCTGAACAAATGAAGATGTTGTTGACTCGCGTTGGCTTTGGGTCGAAGGTTGTTATTACGGGCGACGTATCGCAGATAGATGTTCCTGATGGGCGAAGTGGCCTAGTTGGCCTCGAAAAAAAGCTGGGACATATTGATTCTTTGGCGTTTGTATATCTAGACGGTTCCGATGTTGTGCGTCATCGCATTGTTGCGGACATTGTTGCCGCATATGAGCGTTTTACAAATGCTGAAGCGCGAAGAAATTCAGCACGTAAAGCAGTCCGTGATGACTGAGTCTCGTCCACGTATTCATTCGCCTCGTCGTGCTGGTGGTGACGGTGTTCCTGAAGTGTTTTGCTCCGACGAACAATCTGGAAGCGTTATCGATTTGCCGCGTTGGCGAGATCTTGCAATTGCAGCGTTGCTGCATGAAGGGGTTCATGGAGCCTGTGAGTTATCCGTGTTCTTCGTGGATGAAGCAACCATGGCAGATCTGAATAGCGAACATATGGGCAAAGGGGGACCGACTGATGTTCTTGCATTTCCCTTAGATGCCGCTGACATGATTGAACAGCAGGGCCCAGGTGCTCTCACGCGAGGTCCTGCACGTCCTCACCCTGATAACGATGATGTGCCTACTCTGTTAGGTGATGTCATTCTTTGTCCCATTGTTGCTGAGCGTCAAGCATCTACTCACGCGGGAAATTTTGATGATGAAGTTGCATTACTTTTGGTTCATGGGATTTTGCACGTGCTTGGTTTTGATCATCACGACGAAGAAACTAAAACAGTCATGCGTGCTCGAGAGTTGGCAATCTTGACCACGCATCATTGGGCAGGTCCAGCGCCTGTCGAATTCAGACAGGAACAAGACGAATGATCGCAACTTCTCCAACCACTGCTGATTGGTGGATATTGGTTGGCATTCTCATTCTCTTGGTGTGCTTGATAGTTCTCTCAATTGCGGAGATGGGACTCTCACGAGTGTCAAAGCCAAAGGCGCAAGCGTTGGCGGATTCAGGGGCACGTGGTGGTGCCGCACTTTTGGCTTTGGTTACTCATCCTGAACGATGGGTGAATCCGCTCTTGCTGTCAGTAAATGTGTGCCAGACAGTGCAGGCAACCTTGACAGGAGTTGTAGCTGGTCGCTTGTTTGGACCTGCCGGAGTTGCAATCGGAGTTCTATTGAACGTAGTTGTTTTCTTTGTGTTTGCAGAAGCAGTACCTAAGACGTATGCAATTTTGCACTCCGATAGGGCGGCTTTGTCGACGTCCCGTTTTATTTCTTTACTGGTCGGCTTTTATCCTTTGACAAAAATCTCACAGGCTCTCATTGGGCTCACGAACATTGTGGTGAAGGGTAAGGGTCTCGAGCAAGGCCCTTTCATTGGAGAACAAGAATTCCTTGGAATGGTTGAAGCTGCTGTCGAAGATGAAGTGATCGAACATGAAGAACGTGCGTTGATTGAATCAATTATCGAATTCGGCGACACGATTGTTCGCGAAATCATGCGACCACGCCCTGACATCGTCAGTGTTGATTCTGGTGAGACATTGGACATGGCTCTCGACGAAGCTTTTGAGCACGGTGTGAGTCGCTTGCCAGTGATGCGCAATGATGAAGATGACAACGAAGATGTTCTAGGAATTGTGTATGCCAAGGACATCATGAAGGCAATTCGCGCTGGACTTGGTGCTGAACCTGTCGATTCCCTTGTTCGCACTGCAGTGGTGATTCCAGAAAATAAGCCAGTAGCCAAATTGATGCGTGAAATGCAACGCGACCACTTTCATATGGCCATCGTGGCTGATGAGTACGGCAGTATCACCGGGCTAGTAACTCTTGAAGATTGCCTCGAGGAATTAGTTGGTGAAATTGTGGATGAGCATGACGATGAAGACCCAGAGGTGCGTAATTTGCCGAATGGGGAATCGTTGGTTGATGCGGGCATGTCCATTGAGGATTTCAACGAACATTTCCATGTGGATCTCCCTGATAAGGAGTTCGACACTGTTGGTGGCTACTTATTCGGCGTCCTAGAGCATGTACCGGTAGTGGGAGAGACTCTCGAGATTGAGGGATGGCGTTTTGTCGTCGAAGCTCTCGAAGGTCGTCGCATCACCGAAGTTCGTCTCATGCCCACAATTGGAACTGAGTAACGCCTTGGCCCGTCAAGTTCTGTAACTTGGCGAAATGGATGTTTCATTAAAAGGCAAAGTCGCACTCGTTACGGGTGCATCACGTGGAATTGGTTTGGCAATAGCTAAGTCATTTGCAGAATCTGGCGCAAGCGTCATGATGGTGTCTCGAAAAATTGATGAATCGGCGATGGATGGTATTGAAGGCGAAGTCGCAATTCGGCCTGCAAATGTCGGAGATCCAACGGCTGCCACTGATGTTGTGCGCGAAACGATTGCCAAGTTCGGACGTCTCGACATTTTGGTGAACAATGCCGCAACGAACCCGTATTACGGACCGACAATGGGGGTTGATGAAGGTCGTTACGACAAGACGTTTCAGATCAACTTGAAAGCCCCACTGCAGTGGACGCAGGCGGCATACGAAGCGTCGTTCAAAGAGAACCCAGGTGTCATCATCAACATTGCCTCTGTTGGTGGAATTCGCACAGATGGTGGCGGTCTAGGTGTGTACAACTTGACGAAAGCTGCATTGATTCACTTCACACGCCAGCTTGCCAGCGAAATTGGCCCGAACCGGGTGATAGGAATTGCGCCCGGTTTAGTGAAGACAGATTTCGCAGGCTTCTTGGTGGAAAACTTCGGAGACAAAATTGCAGCGACTGTTCCGTTGAAGCGTCTTGGTGAACCGGAAGACATCGCGAACTTGGCAACGTTCCTTGCATCAGATTCTGCGAGTTGGATTACAGGCGAAACATATGTCATTGATGGTGGTGCTGGTTTAAGCACCTCGAACGCTGGCTAAGACTTTTGTAGTCCCTCGACCAATACCGAACGCTGGGGTTTGCCGAGTGACGTTCTTGGAATCTCAGAAACAACGTGTACTTGCCGCGGGGCAAAATGCGCTGGCAGTGTCTTTTTGACATGGCCACGTAGGGCGTCAAGTGAAACCTTGGTTGTGTCTGTAGTGACAATCCATACGTGAACCGCATGGCCCCACTCGGGGTCCGGAACACCAGCAACGCAGAGGTCAGTGACCGAATGAAAATCTCGTAACGCATCTTCAACGACCTCTGGCCATACATTCTCGCCACCGGTGATGATGAGATCGCCGTCGCGTCCTTCAATACTGAGTACGCCCTGTTCCGATATGGACCCTCTGTCGTTTGTGTTGAACCATCCGTCGCTGTCTAGCGGCACAGAACCGTCGCGGTATGCACGCAACAGCATTGGTGCCCTTACATACACAATGGAATCTCGTACTTCTAACTCGACACCACGAAGCGCTTTACCGTTGTAAACAACTCCGCTACCAGTCTCTGTGAGCCCATACGTGTTTATGCAGTTAGCTGGCAACTGAGACGACTGGCGTGAACCGCCCAAAACAATTGCCCGAAACAATGTGGGATCAATTCTTTGAAGCGCTGTTGACACAAGCGAAACGAGAGTTGCGCCGTTCTTGGCAGCATCCGTAAATGATTCGGGCGAGAAACTTGGAACTGCAATGAGAGACGTACCCATGATGAGTGAGCGCGTGATAACAGAAAGTCCTCCAACATGAGAAGGAGGCAGGCACGCAAGCCAAGTATCACGCAACGTGACATTGAGGCGTTCTGTGGTGGCACGGGCGCTTGCTTCTACTGCGGACATGGTCAACACGGCTGCCTTAGGAATTCCAGAAGTGCCGCTGGTTGCCACAACGACGGCGTCGCCTTGCTCGACAGGTTGACCGTCAACGCGAGTGTCACCCTCGGTCGTAGCCATGATGGTGGGCTTCACCACGTCGAGAATGTATTGGCGTGCCTGAGGAGGGAGACGTTGGTCGAGGGGGAAGATTGCGTCGTCGTTATCCCAAGCCCGCGACAGGCGATCAACGAAGAGCTGGCTGTTTGCCATGTCAAGACATACCAACTCGTTCACGCATCTAGCGTACGACTCGTGCGACACTAGAGGCATGACTTCGCCAATTAACCCCTCAACTCTCGGATGGAAGAAATGGATCATTGGTGCTCGTCCACGCACATTGCCGGCAGCAATAGTCCCAGTCCTCGTTGGTATTGCGTGCGCAAGTGGCGCGCCAAGTCCAGTGTGGTGGCGTGGCGTACTTGCAGGTTTGGTCAGTCTCACGCTGCAAATCGGAGTCAATTACGCCAATGACTATTCAGACGGAGTGAAAGGAACGGACGCAGTTCGAGTTGGTCCTTTGCGGCTCGTGGGGTCCGGCGCTGCTACTGCTTCTCACGTGAAGCAGGCTGCATTTCTCATGTTTGGCATTGCCGCGTGTGCCGGATTGGCGCTGGCTCTGATGACATCACTCTGGTTGGTGCTGGTGGGGGCAGCGGCCATTATTGCCGCATGGACTTACACAGGCGGCCCACGACCATACGGCTACGCAGGATGGGGTGAAGTGTTCGTCTTCATTTTTTTTGGAGTGGTGGCTACAACAGGAACTCAATTTGTTGTGGCTGAAGAATTCACTCTTGCGGGACTCGTTGCAAGCGTTGCGGTCGGATGCATCGCATGTTCACTTTTGGTCATTAATAATCTGCGAGATATTCCTGGAGACACCGTTGCTGAAAAACGCACCCTTGCGGTCAAGTTGGGAGATGCAAACACTCGTAAGTTTTTCGCAGCTCTCGTCGTCCTTGCTGCAATTTCCATCTGTGCAACAGCAGCAATGCTGGGCGCCTACGCGCTGTTTGGACTGGTAGGAATAGTGGTTCTTCGACCAGCGCTTGAAGCCCTATCGCGAGGAGCAAAAGGGAAAGATCTGATTATTGTTCTCGGCAATGTCGGTCGTGCGCAATTGGTGCTTGGTATAACTTTTGGCGCAGGAATTGCGCTTTCAATCGTTTCGTAAAATTATTGAATCCAGCATCAGACTGGTAGTTGTTGGGTCCTCAAGATGAACGGTGTGGCCAACTTTCGGTACAACTGTCATTTCGCATGATGGAAGAAGTTGTTTCATCTCATTTGCAATTGAAGCGAACTTGGCGTCTGTTTGTCCGACGATTAGGTGAACCGGCATTGTGAGACGGTGTAAATGATCCCACTGAGAATCTTGTGTACCGGTTCCGGCGTTCCGCAGTGAATCTGCAAGTCCCGTGGGGGAGTTACGAAGACGGTCACTCCGTTGATCCATCTCTTTGGATAATCCGGAAAAAATAGGTAGTGCAAGCCATTCATCAATAAATGCTGGTGTACCAACCTTCTCAATGCGATCTGCAAGTTCATTGTCGCTTTGATGGCGAGCCATTCGCTCGGACTCTGTTTTCAATCCGGGAGTGCCACTGATGAGAACTAACTGGGAAACCATCTTGGGGTGCTGCAGAGCTACGTGAAGTGCCATTCGCGCACCCATTGAATAACCAATCAGGATTCCGGGCTGCATTGCGCCCGCTATGTCGTCAGCGCATTGCGGCAGTGAACGCACACCGTCGACATTGGTACCGTGGCCAGGAGCATCAAGACATTGTGATGTAAATTCGGTCTGCATCAGTTCCAAAACAGGAGACCAAGAGTTGCCCGTTTGGGTAAAGCCATGAAGGAACGTGACGTGGGGAGAGATCAACGGGTCAACGCCCTCTCCAATACGTTCACAAACACATCGACGTCCTGGGCGCCAGGAATGAGAAAGCGATCATCAATAACAAAAGAAGGCACAGCGGTTATTTCACGCATCGCTGCACCCTGAAGGTCTTCTTGCACGGCGTCGTAACCCTCGTCTGAATCAAGCCATGCTCGAACTGCCGCACCATCTAGACCGACTTCCGTGGCGCAATGAGCAACAACATCTGCATCGCCAACATTCAGCCCATCGGTGAAATACGCCTTCATGAGTCTTTCCTTAAAGACTGCTTGAGTGACTGCGCCATGATGTTCGAGAACCCAATGCAATGCCCTGTGAGCAAGAATGGTGTTGGCGCGTAGTGCTATGTCCATGTTGAACTCGATGTTGTCCGCTGCGGCGACATTGGTGACGTGGTTCAGAATTTGTTCGGCACGTTCGCGCCCACCAAACTTTTTGGCATACCCCTCAACGACGGGGGTTGGCTGGCCGACAGGGGCTGATGGGTCGAGTTGATAGGCCTTGAAGACGACCTCTATAGGTTCGGTAATGCCCTTCTGTCTGAGGACTTCTATGGCGTTGTCAAACCGACGCTTTCCTATGAAGCACCAAGGGCATACGACGTCGGACCAGATTTCTACACGCATAGGTGACACGATAGGTGCCATGAGTTCTTCTGGCGACACTGCAGCCACATTTTGCGCAACATTGGTCGACGAATGGACCCGACAGGGGGTCCGACATGCTGTGGTTGCTCCTGGCAGTCGAAGCACTCCGCTTGCAGTCGCTTTGGCTCAGAATGAAGCCATCGAAGTTCACGTATTTCACGATGAGCGGAGCGCTTCTTTTGCTGCACTGGGAATCGGATCGGCCTCTGGTTTTCCCGCAGTATTGCTCTGTACCTCCGGGACCGCAGCTACTCATTTTCATGGGGCGGTTGTGGAGGCTCATCAGAGTGATGTGCCCATGATTGTTTGCACAGCTGATCGTCCGCCTGAATTGCGCGACGTTGGAGCGGCCCAAACGATTGACCAGACGAATCTGTTCGGTACAGCAACTCGTTGGTTTCATGACCCGGGTGTTCCGTCACGTGGCGCTGCATCTACGTGGCGTTCTCTGGCTGCTCGCACTGTGCAAGCAGCCGTTGGTGTTCGACCCGGACCTGTGCATCTGAATCTTCCGTTTCGCGAGCCATTGACCGGGGAAGTTGTGGATATGCCGTCGCCTCGAGAAAAGAAGTGGTCAGACGTCATTCGTCTCGGATCATCTGAGAATCAAGACATGTCGGAAATTGTCAAGGTGATCAGTGGCCGACGTGGAGTCATCATTGCAGGACGTGGTGCAAGTCGTGATGTGCTGTCGTTGTCTGAATCGCTCGGTTGGCCAATCTTTGCGGATGCTGTCAGCGGAGTTCGTGAACAGAACGATTCTGTTGTCATCGGCTTTGATGCAATTTTGCGATCTGAAATATTCGCCACTTCTCATGTGCCGGAAGTTGTCATTCGAATTGGAGCCCCACCTGCTTCAAAAGTCCTCGCTCAGTGGGTGAAGAAGAACGAATGCCGTGTTCTACAGCTGCGTTCATCAGAGATGGTCTCTGACCCTGATCACGCGGTTGAGTTCACTGTCGTTGGAGATGTCGCTACCACGACGCGAATTCTTGCTTCGTCGACAGCTTCGTGTGACAAGACATGGATTCACGAATGGGCAGCTGCAGAAGAAGCGATGCAGAAAGCGATTACTGATTGGACATCTAAGAACTTCAGCGAGCCATCAATCGCTAGAACAGTCACGGCAGCAATGACCGTTGGGTCGCATTTGGTTGTTTCTTCGTCTATGCCGATACGTGACGTTGAGTGGTTCGGAACTTCGACATCTGGAGTGCCGGTTCATTCAAACCGGGGCACTAACGGCATTGACGGTGTCATCAGTACTGCAGTTGGTGTTGCTTTGTCTACAAAAGCGCGTGTCACTGTCCTGATTGGCGATGTCGCATGTCTCCACGATTCAAATGGTTTGTGGGCGTTGAGTCGTCGCGATGTTGATTTGACCATCGTTGTTACCAACAACGATGGCGGAAGTATTTTCTCTTTTCTTCCTCAGGCCCAACTAGTCAGTAACTCAGATTTTGAACTTCTGTATGGAACTCCACATGGAGCATCTTTTGAACACCTCGCAGCCACACATGGGATTTCTTTCGAACGCGTCACATCTGTGAAAGATCTCGAGGCCACATTGCAGAGGGGTGGTACTCGCCTCATTGAGGTGCCGTGTGACCGATTTGCAAATGTCTCGCAACATGAGGCATTGCAATTAGCAGTCGTTGCTGCAGTGGAGGCTACGGCCTAACAATCGCAGAGAGCATGGCCTGAAACTTGGCTTGTGTCTCAGCCAATTCGGCGTACGGATCACTGTCGGCAACAATTCCGCCACCCGCAAAAAGGCGAGCAGAGCGTTTATCGCTAGACATCTCTGCACACCGAATAGTGACCGCAAAAATTCCGTCACCGCGTGAGTCCATGTATCCGACCGCACCTCCGTAATAGCCGCGATCTAGTCCTTCTACTTTTCCGATAAAAGCCAAGGCTTCAGAGGACGGATGGCCTCCCAATGCCGGTGTCGGACATAGTGCTCGCACGAGTGAAAATACATGGGCTGGTGGGTCAGTCAGCGCACCTTCGATTGCAGTTCCAAGGTGTTGAACATTTGCAACCGTCACTACGGATGGTTCAGCTTCCCAATCTAGGTACGAACAAAAAGGCAACAGAGTGTCGTGGACCATGTCGATAACAATCCTGTGTTCGATTTGATTCTTGGTGCTCGCGACAAGTTCATCTGCGAGACGTTTGTCGGATTCCTGGTCTCCGGTTCGTGGTGCTGTGCCCGCTAGCGGGTGACTGCGCACAGTTGAGCCCTGTACAGACACCAGAAGTTCGGGAGAAGCTCCGATGATGTTATTGACGCAATAGCGGTAACTGGATCCAAAGGAAGCACGAAGGCGAAGCAATATTGCGTGGACATCAATGGGATCATCAGCATGTACCTCGATATCACGAGCGATAACCGCTTTCTGTATGGTTCCCGCTCGGACTGCATCTCTCGCTTGCACAACTGCATCGAGATAGTGACCGACAGCAGTCTTGGGGGCGACTCGGTATGAATTGCTGTGTGGTCTCGGTGGCGGAGCAGTGATTGCTGCCTTGATCGCATTTTGCAATTTCTCATCGGTGAGGTCGTCTTCTGATTCCCCAACCAGAGTGACCGTTTGTACGTCGTCTTCTGTTTTACGTAAGACGATGCGCGGCAACATAAATTCAGCTTGCTGTGTAGGGGAGAAAGGAACTAGAGAGAAAAGAAGAGGACCGCCATTTGTAATGGTTGAATCTGTTAGTCGGCTGGGAGAGATCGACTTCAGAAAAATCATCGAGTCTGATTCAGGGACTGTTTGCACTGCACCACGTCCCGCAACACCTATGCCATCGCGTACAAAGAGATATCCGTCTGCGCGACACACAGTGTTTAGGTCAAATTGCTCCGTCAGCTTTGCAGTACGAAAAATCATGATCAGTTACGTGTGCCAACCATCAACTGCGTCAAACCACCAGACAATTGTGTATGCACCGCATCAGAGAAGCCAGCCCGTTGCAGTTGGGCTACCAAAACTGATCTGTCAGGAAGATACGCGATGCTTCGAGGCAGGTAACGGTAAGCAGCTGCGTCACTGAGTAATGCCCCGATGCGTGGCACAATCTTGCCGAAGTAGATGTTGTTACCGAAGCGAATGATGGGATTATGTGGCACGCCAACATCGAGAAGCGCGATGCGGCCACCAGGGCGAATGACTCGGGCGCATTCAGCAAAGAAGACTTCAAGGTCAACCAAGTTGCGAAGTGCGAAGCCACAAATGATTCCGTCTACTGAATGTGTAGGGACAGGAAGACGCAAAATGTCTGCCTGTGCACGCGGAGCGTTGCTGCGGTCATTCGACAACATGCCAAAAGAGAGATCAATGGCTATCGGGCGAAGATGTGCCCGCCGCAAGTCAATGCACAGGTCTCCAGTGCCGGCTGCCAGGTCGAGCACGGTTGAGTTGGCAGGTAAAGCAAGGTCTCGGACGGCTCGGCGACGCCAGCGTGTGTCTAAACGAAAGGTCATGATGCGATTGACAAGGTCATATCGCGGTGCAATGGCGTCGAACATGTTACGAACCATCTGTGACTTGTCTTCGCCCTGCGGCAGAGAAGAGGTGTCCCAGGAGGACGGTGTCTGGGGATCTGATTGGCTCACGATGTAAGGCTATGGGTGGCAGGGGACGTCACCCAAGTACGACTCGCCGATTTTGGTCACGGCACAGCAGAATGGACTATCGCTGAGTCCACTGGGAGGACCCCTCATGATTGATTTCACCCTAGCCCCCGAGCATGAAGAAATTCGTAACCGCGTACGTGACTTTGTCGACAATGTCATCAAGCCAGCAATGGAGCCATTCGGTCATCGCGATGACATGGCGCCTGAAAAGCACAGCGAGTACGTGCGTGAATTGATCAACCTGCGTAAGAAGGCAGTTGAAGTTGGATTGTGGCTGCCTCATATGCCTACGGAGTGGGGTGGCATGGGGCTCGGTCACGTTGCTCTCGCAATGGTGCAGGCTGAAGCTGCCAAGACCCGCGTTGGGCCCTGGGTATTCAACTGCTCGGCGCCAGACGAAGGAAACATGCACACCTTGCTTCATTGGGCAACCGATGAACAGAAAGACAAGTACCTGAAGCCGCTACTCAATGGTGTCTCATCTTCTTGTTTCGCTATGACTGAACCTGAAGTTGCTGGATCAGACCCAACGTTGATTCGTACAAATGGAATCAAAGATGGCGACGAATGGATTCTCAATGGCCACAAGTGGTTCATCTCTGGTGCACGTCGTGCAAAGTTTGCAATCCTCGTCGCACGTACTGAGATGGATGTGCCGCCCGGGTCGCGTGGAGCAAATACTGCATTTATTATCGACCTTCCATCCAAGGGCTGGAACGATGTTCGCGAAATTGAAACCATGCACGGCGCAACCGGACACTCAGAGATAGTCATCGAAGATCTTCGTGTGCACGATTCTCAGATTCTTGGTGGTCGAGGAAATGGACACCGTCTTGGTCAGTATCGACTCGGGCCAGCACGCCTGGCGCACTGCATGCGCTGGGTTGCTCAGGCTGAAACTGCTCTCGACATGATGGTTGCTCGTTCGCTTGAACGCTATTCGCACGGTTCGCTTCTTGCAGAGAAGCAGGGAATCCAATGGCTCATTGCGGATTCCGCAATGGAGATCTACCAATGCAAGTTGATGATTCTTCATGCGGCTTCGAAGATTGACGCTGGCGAGGATTTCCGTCAGGAAGTCTCAATGTCTAAGCATTTTGTGGCAAATAGCTTGAATCGAATTATCGATAGAGCAATCCAGGTTCACGGTGCACTCGGTTATTCCACTGACACCCCGTTGGCGGGCATGATGCAGAACGCACGTTGGGCTCGATTTGCTGATGGCGCAGATGAGATTCACCAAATGCGTATTGCGGAAATAACTATTAAGTCATTCACCGATACGGGAAGCACCCGCGGTGCCACCGGTAACTTGCCGCTCTAGTTTGCTGCGTCAATAGCTATCTGTTTTGCCCATCGATAGTCGGCCTTGCCGGCCGGTGAGCGAACAATCGTTTCAACAAACACAAACTGCTTTGGCAGTTTGAATCGAGCAATGTAACTCTGGGCGACTTCTAGAAGAGATGCCTCTGTGGTGGTTGCTCCAGCCTTTAGCCGCACGACTGCGACAACTTCGTTACCCCATCGCTCGCTAGGGCGTCCAGTGACAACGCAGTCGTACACGTCGGGATGCGCCTTGACTGCTGCCTCAACTTCTTCAGCAAAAATCTTCTCACCACCAGAGTTGATGGTGACTGAATCACGTCCGTGTACTTGGATAAACATGTCGGTAGTCAAACGCGCCCTGTCACCTGGGACCACGTAGCGAATTCCGTCAACGATGGGGTAGGTCTTCTTAGTTTTTGCTTCATCGTTGAGATAGCCGAGAGCAAGCCGTCCGCTCTTTGCAAGCCAACCAAGCCCTTCGTGTCCAGCCTGTAACTCACTAGTGAGGTCTTCAGAGAGAATGTGATTCTGTGGTGCCAGTGGAAAACTTCCGGTGGTCGAGCTGTCACCGCTCGCCACTTGCGACAATTGCCCGCCCGCTTCAGAAGAACCAAGTCCGTCAACCAACATCACCGCTGGTAGATATTTATGAAATTCAACTTTGAGATGAGCGGACAATGCGGCTCCACCAGAAAGAATGGATAGAAGAGAAGACAGGTCGCGTGTTGATCCCGCCAAGCCGTCAAGTAGTGGTCGCGCGAAAGCGTCTCCAACGATGAGCAGGAATGTGGCCTTTTCTTTTTCGATCAGACCCCAAATGTCGTCAGCGTCAAGACGATCTGGTTGGGACTGAACAATGATGGTGCCACCTGTTAGCCAGGTTCGCATCGCAATCCAATGCCCTGCGCCATGCATGAAAGGTGGACTCGGTAGAGCACGAAAATTGCCTGTCGCTTCTGCAACGAATTCTTCAATGGTGCGTGCGGTCTTTGAACCACCAAAGCATTCAACAACCGCGTCAGCATTGCGCCATAGAACTCCCTTTGGCATACCAGTAGTTCCACCGGTGTAGAGGATGTACAGATCGTCACCGTGATAGCCGGCTGAGGGTTTATCCGTAGAGGATTGACTCAGGGCATCTTCGTACCAAATAGCGCCTTCCAAAAGCGGATTGTTTGACGCATCAGGAACCTGCAATATGACGCGCAAGTTTGGTAGTGCCCCACGAATGTCGGCGAGCAGTGGCGCAAAGCGAGAATGGATAACGCAGGCAGCTGCATTTGAATCGAGCAAGAGATATTGCAGTTCTTCTGCCACGTAGCGATAGTTCACATTGAACGGTGCAACTCGTGCCTTGAACGAGCCGAGCATGGTTTCCAAATATTCATTTCCATTGTGCAAATAGATGGCCAAGTGATCCTGACCGGATTCCCAACCGTTGAGCTTGTCCCGCTCGATACGGCATCCAAGGCCCTGTGTGGCAAGGTAGTTGGCCAATTGACGCGTGCGGGTCGTTACGTCAGCCCAGGTCAGGCGCTTGTCTCGAAAGATGATGCACTCTTCATCGGGCCGTGTGGCGGCGATGGCTTCGTGAATTTCAGCGATGCCGAGAAGGGCTGGTGGGAATTGCGACATTGTTGAACGATAACCTCGGGGCACAAGGAGGGACTATGTCGAACGAATCCCATTCACCAATATTTGGAGTATTCATTCCGCAAGGATGGAAAATGGAACTCGCTGGTATTACCGGGGCCGCAGAGCAATGGAAAACTGCCGTCGACATAGCAGTGCTTGCTGAAAATCTTGGTTACGACTCCATCTGGGTATACGACCATTTCCATAATGTTCCAAAGCCAGCGCAAGAAGCTGTCTTTGAGTGTTGGACAACCATTGCTGCCATGAGTCAATTGACGACTCGCATCCGTCTGGGCCAAATGGTGGGTTGCAACAGCTATCGCAACCCTGGATTGCTGGCGAAAATCACCTCGACTGTCGATGTGATCTCCGGTGGTCGCCTTGACTGGGGAATTGGAGCCGGTTGGTACGAGAGCGAATACAAAGGGTATGGATTTGAATTTGCAAAGCCGTCAGACCGTATTGGAATGTTGCGTGAGACCGTAGAAATTGTGAAGTCAATGTGGACTCAAGAAGAAACCACATATGACGGGAAGTACTACAAGATGTTGCGTGCGAATTGTGATCCGAAGCCATTGCAAAAGCCGAATCCTCCCGTTTGGATTGGCGGCGGTGGAGAACAACTAACTCTGCGAGTAGTTGCAGAACACGCAGATGTTGCAAACTTCGGCAGTTCTGTTGACGAGTTCATCAAGAAACGTGCCATCTTGCAGAAGCACTGCACCGTTGTCGGTCGCGACGAGGATTCGATTCGTAAGACCATCTCGAGTGAAGTCTTCATTCGAGAGACTGAAGAAGAGATTCTTCAGGCGGGCAGCTTGAATGTTTGGGGCAAAGATGCAACTGAGTGGCGCAATGAGGCGTTGGTGGGCACGCCAGACCAGGTGAGCGAAAAAATTCAGCGATATTTGGATGCTGGCTGTACAGGATTCATCCCTTGGTGTTCCGACTATCCGTCAACCGAGACGTTAGAGTTGTTCTCAAAAAAGGTCATTCCCAACTTTCGTTGAGCCTTTCCAAATCTAGAAGAAATATTGAAAGATTACTTCTGCGATGCAAGATGGCTTAGAAGCGCCTTTGCACTCAAATGTGGTTTCGAGAGTGACTCGAGATCCTCCTGGAGTGTCATCAACTGCAAGCACCTTGAGTCCGGCGCGCAGTTCAGCACCTACGGGAACAGGAGACACGAAACGAACTTTGTTTGCCCCGTAGTTGACTCCCATAGATATTCCGCCAACAGAGAAAATCTGGGGCAGGAAAACAGGGCCGAGGGACAGCGTGAGATAACCGTGGGCAATTGGGCCTCCGAATGGTCCAGCATTTGCCTTCTCCACATCAACGTGAATCCACTGATGGTCACCGGTTGCTTCCGCAAACTGGTTGACGCGCTCTTGCGAAATGGTCATGTACTCGGAGTAGCCGAGATGTTCTCCGATAAGGCCCTTGAGGGCGTCGATGGATTCAATATGTCGTGGTGCCATGCAGAAAGTGTTGCACACCAGCGAGCGTCTCGCTTAACGGAGCCAGGTTCGTGCGTACGAGCGACTCATGGGGTGAAGCAACAGCACCACGAGAGCGGCTTCGAACATGAAGCCAATCAGGTCGCCACCCGTGAGTCGATCGGCCAAAGAAATTGAGTAGCCGAGGTTCTGTTGGTGTACCGAAATGATGAGTCGGGCCAACAGGGGACTGAAAGAAGCCGCAATTCCCAGATACCAGCCGAGCAATTTTCCATTAGCCATCAGGAAACCGCCGCCGAAGAAGCAGACACACGACACGAGTCCGACGATTCCGGTTATTGGGCCGATGACTCGGAGGAAACCAAACTCGTTTGACTTATCTAGAAAGCCCAGCAATGCAAAAACGCCATCAAGGTACAGCAGCCATGTTCCTATCGCGAGAGTCTGTGGGTGCATTCTGTCGAACCACTTGCGGGAATCGAGCTGAGAAAAGGCGCGTGAGAACATACTCATAGTGTTGCAGGACGCGTGATGTGAATCGGTGACCTTCGGATCTTCGCCGACTGAAATGTGCAGTCCAAATACTTTTTTGCACAGTCGGTCACATTTGTTACTACTCTGTAAGAGTGCGCAGCGGATTTGTAACCTTTGTTGGTCGACCCAACGTTGGCAAGTCAACGCTCGTAAATGCGATTTGCGGGGTCAAGATCTCGATCGTTTCTAATAAGCCGCAAACGACGCGCACGAGAATCCGTGGCATCCATCATGCTCCCGATTCGCAGGTGGTTTTCGTGGATACGCCGGGTTTGCACAAACCCGTCACCTTGTTGGGCGAAAAAGTAAACGCCACGGCACTCGAAAGTGCGAAAGACGTCGACGTCGTGTGTCTGCTCGTTGACGCCACGAAGCCATTTGGTCGCGGTGATCAGTGGGTGGCAGATCACATTGATATTTCAAAAGCTTTTGTAATTGTCAATAAGACAGACAAAGCGACAAGAGAACAAGTCATCGCCCAATTGCACGCAGTGTCGTCTCTAGGTGCGGCCGAATATTTTCCTGTGTCTGCACGAACCGGTGAAGGTGTGGAGGAACTTCTTGCAGCTCTCAAGGCTCTGATGCCAGAGGGTCCTGCGTATTACCCAGAAGACATGGTTACTGATACTGAAGACGCGCAATGGATTGCAGAACTAGTGCGCGAACAGTTGTTAGCCGTGTTGAAAGACGAATTGCCTTATTCAGTCGCTACAAAAGTCACCGAGTGGGAATGGCCCCGAGTTCGTTGCGAGATCTATGTAGAACGCGAAAGCCAAAAGGGCATGGTCATTGGCAAGGGCGGGGAACTTCTGAAACAAGTGGGCATTGCTGTTCGTGCCCAGATGCCCGAAGGTGCATTCATCGAGCTTCATGTGGTTGTTGACAAAGACTGGCAGCAACAAGCCGATCGCTTGGAAAGATTCGGCTACTAGCCAGAATTACTGCGCGGTAGTGATATCGCGCAGGAACTGTTCAATTTCCGCACGATCGCGTGTGCGCGCCATTGGTGGAAGAGCAGCAATAAGTGTTTTCCAGTAGCCGGCTGTAGCCAGGCGGCGGTCGAGAACAGCAACTACTCCTTTGTCCTCAGAGGTACGGATGAGTCGACCAGCAGCTTGTGCGAGTGATGTGGCAGCAATTGGTAAATCGATTTGGCCGAATGCCGTGTCGCGCCCTACGGCTTCACGACGAGCTTCAAGCAGCGGGTCATCGGGCCGCGGGAACGGCAACTTATCAAGGACAACGAGCGACAAGGTTCGACCAGGGAGGTCAATGCCCTGAAAAAATGCCTGCGAAGCAAAGATGCACGAGCTCTCGTCTGCCATGAACATTTCAATGAGTTTCTGTCGTGGATAATCGGCAGGACTGAGAATGGGAACACTGAGCCGCTCTCTCATGGCTGCTGTTGCGGCATGAAGTGCTTTGTTACTTGTGAAGAGGGCTAGTGTTCGGCCGCCCGCAGCTGTGATGAGCGCTTCGAGCTCGTCATGGACAAACTCGGTGAAGTTCGGAGCATTGCGATCCGGAAAAGTAGGCGAGCAGTAAAGGCGAGAGTTTCGTTCGTAGTCAAAAGGACTTTCGACGGAAAGAATCTCTGTGCCTTCAAGTGGAAGGCCAACACGTTCCGGAAGTGAGGCTGGAATAGTTGCACTTGTTAGTACGGCAGCAACATTTCCCCAGACTGAACCTGACATAACTTCGCCAACGTGAAGGGGACTGATGCGAAGTTGTGGACGCTCGGATGAACCTTCAACGTATGCGACATAACCCTGAATTGTGCCGAGCGCAAGGTCAAGAGCTTCAGCCAGTCGCGTTGCTTGAGTCTGGGCCCTGTAACTCTTTTGTTGAGTTGATTCGTTGTCAGTTGTGATGCCACGCAATGCGCCGAGGATTGCGTTGATCTCAATACGCGCGAGCGCAAGTGGTTCAGTAACTGATGGAGGCATCGGATTAGAAAGTCGCTGACCAGACATTGGAGTGAGAGCTTGAGTGAGACGAACACCCTGTGATTCGAGGGCGCTCGTGACTGTGGGGTCTGCAATAACTTTTCGGACTGCAGAAGCAAGAGAAGTGAAGCGACCTGCGGCAAGTTGCACGCCAACGGTGTCGCTCATGACGGATTCCAATTGGTGTGCCTCGTCAAAGATGACTACTTCATGTTCGGGAAGAAGGGAACCGCCACTGGCAATATGAAGACCGTAGATGTGAAGATTGACCACGATTACGTCGGCTGCAGCGGCAGCATCGCGAGCCTTTTCAGCAAAGCAATCATTGCCGACTGGGCATTTTTGTTTTCCAGGGCACTCGTCACTACTGACAGAGACCGCAATGCGAGCACGCTCGCTAGGTACCCGTGGTAATTCCTCAAAGTCGCCCGTTCGGGTTTTGCCTGCCCACTTAAGAATTGTCTCAATCTCACGTTTTGTTGGGCCGGAAACTTCTTCAAACTCTAATTGTCCAGCAGTTTCACTGAGCTCGTTGATGCGTTGACGACAAACGTAGTTATTTCGACCCTTGATGACAGCCCATGAGAAATCAATACCTAGATGTTTTGAAAGAAGCGGCAGGTCGTTGCGATTCAACTGATCTTGAAGCGCCTTTGTGGCGGTGGCTACGACAGTCTTCTTACCGTTGAGAAGCGCAGGAACCAGATATCCAAGTGATTTTCCTGTACCGGTTCCGGCTTGGACGATTATTGAACGCCCAGCCGCAAGTGTTTCGGCGATTGCGTGTGCCATGTCAATTTGCCCTTGGCGCTCTTCAGCTCCTTCAAAAGAAGAGGTGACGATGCGCAGTGCTTCAATGGATGCATCGCCAGCAAGTGAGCGACTCATGACGAGATGCCAGTGGAATATGCAGCAAGTGCAAGATCAAGTTCTGCGGCATCAAAATCTGGCCACGTGCGTTCGGTAAAGAACACTTTGCTACCAGTGATCTGCCACAGCATAAAATTAGAAATTCGAGATTCGCCAGACGTTCGTACCAAAAGGTCTACGGCAGGCATAGACGGGTCATACATGTTCTGAGTGATGCTGTCTTGGGTGACTGTGCCAGCTGCCATAGCTCGCTGTGTTGCGCGAACTAATTCGGCGCGACTTCCATAATCGAAAGCAACAGTTACAACAAGACCTGTGTTGTGCTCTGTATCGGCTATTGCTTTTCGAATGGCTTTTTGAACATAGACAGGGGTGCGAGCACCAGGTTCAGCAAAAGGACGCCCGATCCATCGAGTGCGAGCGTTGTTTTCGTTCATCTCATTGATGCGACCAAACAGTTTGCGGTGGAGAGACAAGATGTGACGTACTTCGGTGCGTGGGCGAACCCAGTTCTCCGTTGAGAAACCAAACACCGTGAGCCAACCAACTGATCGTTTGGCAGATGCTCGAACCACACCCGCAAGCGCTTCTTCGCCGGCGGTGTGTCCGTCTGTGCGGGGCAGTCCTTTGCGGCTAGCCCAACGGCCATTGCCATCCATAATGCAGGCCACGTGGATTGGCTTCGGCAGAGTAGGGACATTCATGGCATCTGAACCCTAGTTTCTCCGTGTGCCATATTGCCGTGCATCGGTTTCAGAGGTGGGTGCGTGGGAGACTGTGGTGTGCCTCAAAGTGCTTTGCCAACATTCCCCGGACTAGACCATGTGGTCGTCTCGGGAGGCACCCCTGCTCAATGGGCAGAGATGTCTACTGCAGACTGGACTCTTCGCCTCGATGCCCTAGCCGCTGGTGTGAAAAGCAGTGGAGCACATTGGGTCACCTTGTTGCCACATCATGGGCAAGAGTTGTCGGCTGAAGAAGCAGTGAGGTTTTCAGTGGAATTGCTGAAAACGGGCAAAGTTGTTCTTGAAAATGTTGGATATTGCGAGCGATATGTATGGCACCGCAATGCAAAGCAGACCATTATTGTTGATCCCTCGTCCGATGGGCATCGCAGGTTCTCCTCGGTAGTCGAATCAATGCGACTTCAGGGAGTCGACCCTGAATCAATCGATGAAGAGACATTGACCCAAGCAATTTTGGCGCCTGCGACACAAGATGCAGATTTGGTCCTCGTACTAGGTCCACCTGATCGCATGCCCGAGTCCATGGTTTGGGAGTTGGCATATTGCGAAATTGTCTTTATCGATCTTGCTTGGTCCGCGTTTACTGCCAACCATTTGGAACTTGCAATTGACGACTTCAATCGACGCCATCGTCGTTTTGGTGGGCTCGATTCGTGAGTACGTATCGCGACAATGCTGTCGTATTGGGCTCTTACAAATTTGGTGAAGCTGACCGCGTGGTTGTTCTGTTAACGCAAGAGCACGGAAAGATTCGCGCAGTTGCAAAAGGCGTGCGCAAAACCAAGTCATCAATCGGAGCACGATTAGAACCGATGAGTCATGTCGATGTATCTCTTCGATCAGGCAAAGATCTCGACACAGTTTCAGAGGTGAGACTGGTTCATACACATTCGGCACTTCGGACAGATTTTGATCGCCTGAATCAAGGTCTCTCAATGCTGGAGGCTGTCAATAAGTTGACGCCTGATCGTGAGCCAGTGCCGCATTTGTACGAGGTCTTGTCCCGCGCCCTACACGCTCTCAACGAAAGGCACTCGCCTTTGATGTTGGGCGCTTTCTATTGGCGCCTTTTGACAATTGAAGGCAATGGTCCTCAGATTGATGAATGTGTTCGATGCGGGGAGGCCGGCAATATCGTCTCTTTTGATGTTCTTGAAGGTGGGGGTCACTGTTCAGCGTGTCGCTCTGGGGTTCCCATCTCATCGCAGGCTCTTGACGTGTTGCGAATGGTGCTCGGAGGCCGGATGAACGAAGCACTTGCTTTGCCAGAGTCTCCAGCAGTGCACGAAGTCAGTCAATTGGCGATGGAAGCTATGGAATCTCATCTCGAACGACGATTGCGAAGCCTCGGAGTGTTCGACCGTCACTTGTAGGCTGAGAGGCTATGCCAGCTAAAGATCTCGATCAGATTGTCAATCTGTGTAAGCGCCGCGGATTCGTTTTTCCTAGTGCTGAAATTTACGGAGGTTTTCGCTCGTCGTATGACTACGGCCCACTCGGGTCATTGATGCTTCGTAATGTTAAAGAAGCCTGGGTTCGCACCATGGTGCAACAACGTGACGACACAGTGCTCATTGATGCAGCCATCCTTGGCCCCCCACAAGTTTTTGAAGCATCTGGCCACCTAGAGAATTTCTCTGACCCTCTCGTTGACTGCACGGTGTGTAAACGCCGCTTTCGCGAAGACCACATCGAGACTCGTGATTGCCCACAAGGGATGAAGGGATGTGCCTTTACTGAGTCACGTGCTTTCAACTTGATGTTCAAAACAACGGCTGGTCCTGTTGAAGGTTCTGGTGCAGATGTGTACCTTCGCCCTGAGACCGCACAGGGAATGTTCTTGAACTTTTCTAATGTCCTACAGACAAGTCGCAAGCGTCCTCCGTTCGGAATTGCCCAAGTTGGTAAGAGCTTCCGTAATGAAATCACTCCTGGAAACTTCATCTTCCGTACTCGCGAATTCGAACAGATGGAAATGGAATTCTTTGTTCCTCCTGCAGATGGTCCTAAGTGGTATGAATACTGGTGCAAGGCTCGTCTTGACTGGTACATCGAATTAGGAATTCCCGCTGAGATGTTGCGCATCCGCGCGCATGACGCCGATGAGCTCTCTCATTATTCGGCAGGCACTAGTGACGTTGAATTCTTGTTCCCTTGGGGATGGGGCGAATTAGAAGGCATCGCGCAACGCACTGACTTCGACCTCACCCAACACGCGAAGGCTTCCGGGCAGAAACTCGATTTTTTTGATCAGGCTACGAACGAACGATATGTCCCGTATGTAGTTGAGCCAGCTGCTGGTGCTAACCGCACAATGGCTGCCTTTTTGTTGGCTGCCTATGACGAAGATGTTGTGAACGACGAGCCTCGCACTGTGTTGCGTTTGCACCCGCGTCTGGCACCGTACAAGGTTGCTATTTTGCCTCTCTCAAAGAAGGACAATTTGACTCCGCTTGCTCGTGAGATCTACGGAACATTGTCTCAGCGGTACATGTGTGACTACGACGAGACCCAAGCAATTGGACGTCGTTATCGTCGCCAGGACGAGATCGGAACTCCCTTGTGTGTAACGGTCGACTTTGATTCTTTGGAAGACAATGCGGTTACAATCCGGCATCGTGATTCAACAGAACAAGTACGAGTCCCAATCGCCAGTTTGCTTTCAGAAGTCACGTCTATCCTCGGCTTTTAGCCTGACGAAGGTGGCGTGTAATATCGTCACATCAGATTGGCATATCGCCAGAAAGAATGGTTCATCATGAGCACAGTCGCATTGCTAGCAAAACTTCCCGCAGCTGAGGGAAAAGGTGCCGAACTTGCTGAGGCATTTAAAGCAGCCTTCGAGCATGTAAACAAAGAAGCAGGTACACGTATGTACGTGCTTCACGCTGATGCCACTAATGCTGACATTCTGTGGATCTATGAGATCTATGAAAACCAAGATGCGATGAACGCGCATATGACAGCTGACTGGTTCGGACCTTTTAGTCAGACTCTTGCACCATTCATGGGTGGACGTCCAGAGATGTTCTTCCTCACCCCACTTGGCGGCAAGGGCCTCTAATCCGTCTCGTACGAGTGCAGAACTGACATGACGCGCACGTACCTAGACGACATCGTCGCTTGGCATCGCCAGCGCGCGCATGACGACACGCGTTCATTTGCTGATCTGCTTTCAGAGGCAAAAAGTTGTGTGCCCACGCGCGGGTTTGCCTCCAGTATTCGTGACACACCGCATCTGGCTGTCATCGCAGAGATTAAGCGAAGGTCGCCTTCTAAGGGAGACCTGAACGCACGTCTCGATCCGGCTGCGTTGGCACTTCAGTACCAACGGGGTGGAGCTTCTTGTTTGTCGGTCTTGACAGACACCAATCACTTCAGCGGGTCGGTGGCAGATCTCCAGAATGCGCGAGAAGCAACAACTATCCCTGTAATTCGTAAAGACTTCACGGTTGATGTACGTGATATTTGCGATGCGCGAACTATGGGCGCCGATTGTGTTTTATTGATTGCAGCTGTTCTGACGCCTAATGAGTTGTCCTCATTTCTGGAAGTGTGTCGCGAAGTAGATATTGATGCACTGGTCGAAGTGCACGATGAGGCTGAACTTGATGTTGCGATGCGCGCAGGTGCCACATTGGTCGGCGTGAATCAACGTGACCTCGTTACTTTTGCAGTCGATCAAGCTCGGGCAGTTCGTATGGCTCCTCTGATTCCTGATCATGTAGTGAAGGTGGCTGAATCGGGAGTGCGCGGCCGCGAGGACGCGATTGCACTGCGGGCAGCTGGCTATGACGCGATTTTGGTGGGGGAGCATTTGGTGACATCACCGAACCCAGAAGCTGCTCTCACTGAACTCTGCGTCGATAATGAGGCTCAGTAGTCCCTCGCAGCACGACTACCGTTAGGGCATGTTCGTTAAAATCTGTGGCATCACCAATGAAGACGATGCTCTTTTGGCTGTTGCGCTAGGCGCCGATGCAATTGGTTTCATTTTCGCGCCATCGGTGCGCCAAGTTGCAGTCCAGAAGGTCTATGACATCACACGGCGGATACCGCCAGAGATACTGACCGTAGGGGTGTTTCGCGACGAGCTCCCAAAACGTGTAATTGAACTTGTGCAATCGAGTGGTCTGAAGGCAGCTCAACTGCATGGTCACGAGAGCCCCGCAGATGTCGCTGCAGTGTCGCTACATGTACGTACCGTTATAAAAGCGGTGGCAGCCGGAACTGTAGATGCAACCCGTGCAAACGAGTTTGAAACAAAAATGATTTTGGTCGACGCACCGGAGCCTGGTTCGGGCGCAGTGTTTGATTGGAAGATGGCAGCAGAGTTGCCTGAAGGGCTTCACCTCATCCTGGCCGGAGGCCTCACCCCTGAGAACGTGGCCAGCGGGATATCTATCGTTCGCCCGTGGGGAGTGGACGTAAGTAGTGGTGTTGAATCAAGCCCTGGGCGTAAAAATCCCATACTTATGAAGCGTTTTATTGAAAATGCCAGGGCGGCAGCACCCGAAGAATATGACGGCGGCAGTTTTGTGCCGTATGACTGGCGTGACGAGTGACATGTCATACCAATTGGTGATGTAATTCGGCCCAATTCGTGGTGGAATAAGTAGATGTCGATTTTACAAACCCCAGGTTCCGACGGACGCTTTGGTGAATTCGGGGGACGCTACGTACCCGAAACCTTAGTTCCAGCATGTCAAGAGTTGGAAGCGGCGTTTGCAGATGCTTGGAACGATCCATTGTTCCGCGCTGACCTTGACCAATTGCTCCGTGAATACGCGGGCCGTCCGAGCATGATTACTGAGTGTCACAACCTCAGTGAACAATTGGGTATCCGTTTGTTCTTAAAGCGCGAAGATCTGAACCACACCGGTTCTCATAAAATCAATAACGTTCTCGGCCAAGTGTTGTTGGCAAAGCGCATGGGCAAGAAGCGAATTGTTGCCGAGACAGGCGCAGGTCAGCATGGTGTTGCGTCTGCTACTGCTGCGGCGTTATTGGGCCTTGAGTGCAAGGTGTACATGGGCGAAGTTGATATCGCGCGCCAAGAACTCAATGTGTTTCGTATGCGCCTGCTTGGAGCTGAAGTTGAAGGCGTCACCTCTGGTAGCCGCACGTTAAAAGATGCGGTTAACGAAGCAATGCGTGATTGGGTGGCCTCCGTAGAGACCACCCACTATTGCCTCGGTTCCGTCATGGGCCCTCATCCGTATCCGTTCATGGTTCGTCAATTTCACCGTGTAATTGGTGACGAAGCTTTCGAACAAATGAATGAAGCAACCGGTACATCTCCAGATTTCGTGGTCGCCTGTGTAGGTGGCGGTTCGAACGCAATGGGAATCTTCTCTGGCTTTATTGATACACCTGCTCGTCTGATTGGTGTGGAACCTGCTGGCGGTGCTGCAGTGTCTCGTGGTCAACCAGGTGTTGTGCACGGAATGAAGAGTTTCTTGATGCAAGACGAATATGGTCAAGTTGCAGAGGCTCACAGCATCTCGGCAGGGCTTGATTACCCTGGCGTCGGGCCAGAACATTCATATCTTGCGTCTATCGGTCGTGCAGAGTACCCAACCGTTACAGATGATGAAGTGATCGCCGGATTTCAATTGATGTCACGAGCAGAAGGAATTATCCCGGCTCTTGAATGTGCTCACGCAATGGCATGGATCAGTCGCGAAGCGAAGAACATGCAAGGAAAGACTGTTCTTATGAACCTGTCTGGTCGCGGCGACAAGGATGTTGGTCAGATGATGTCAATCTTGAAAGACCTCGCATGACCGGTCGGCTTGAAGCCACATTGCGTAGTCGAATTGATGGTGGCGGCAAGTGTCTTGTTCCGTACATCACAGGTGGATATCCGGGATGGGTGGACGCCGTACGTGCGTGTGCAGCTAACGGAGCGGATGCGATTGAAATTGGAATTCCTTTTTCTGATCCAGTGATGGACGGTCCTGTCATTCAAAAAGCCTCGCAGATTGCATTGGAAGCCGGAGCAACTCCCGTTTCAATTTTCCAAGATATTCGTAGTCTTGACGTCGGTGTTCCGTTAGCTGTGATGTGTTACTACAACACCGTATTTCACGCAGGGCATGAACGTTTCGCTAATGATCTTGTTGCTGCAGGAGTATCCGCTGCAATTGTGCCCGACTTGCCGCTTGAAGAAGCAGGGGATTGGTGCGCAGCAGCAGACGCAGCTGGTATCGAAACGGTGATGCTTGCAGCGCCGACAGCTCCAGATAGTCGTCTCCCTCGTGTTGCAGAGCGTGCACGTGGTTTCGTCTATTCCGTGGGACTTCTTGGTGTCACGGGCGAACGCGCTGAATTGGCATTGACTGCAACCATTCTTGCTGCGCGAGTAAAGAAGATCACGACTAAGCCGGTACTTATTGGTGTGGGTGTTTCAAATGCTGCACAAGCTGTAGAAGCCAGTCGGGTCGCAGATGGTGTGATTATGGGGGCATCAGTTGTTAACCGCATGGTTGAGGGCGGTTCTGAAGCTGTCGGTCTGTTCGTCGCAGAAGTTCGTAAAGCACTTGATGGTGCAACTTGGTGAACTTCTTCGGTGAAGGCATCTGCGAACTGTGTCAAGCAGCCAAGATGTCCGAGTGGTTCTATGAAGATGAAGAATGTTGGATAGCTGAATGCGAAAGTTGTTCTGTACCAATGGTGGTGTGGCGCGAACATAACGCGTTTCCAAGCGAAGAAGTGAAAGCACGCCTTCATGAGAGGCTGTCTGTGATTGTTGCTGAGTTCTTTACGTTTGAAATGCGTATTGACGACGACATGCGTACGATCCCAGACCACTATCACGCCCATGCTCGACCAAAAAAGGGTTTCTTCGGCCATGGAATGCGCAAACCTTCCTAATCAAGGAACTACCGTTACAGCATGTTGACTGACGGATCCAAAGCACCAAAGATTGAATTGCTCGATCAGAACGGCAAGAAGTTTTCATTTGCATCGTTAGGCAAGAAGAAGGTTCTTGTTTACTTCTACCCAAAGGCTGATACTCCCGGTTGCACCACCCAGTCGTGTGGTCTTCGTGACATCAAGGATGTCATAGGTCGCACCGTGATTGTTGGGATAAGTCCTGACAAGCCAGAAAAGCAGAAAAAGTTTGATGACAAATACGAACTTGGGTTCACATTGCTTGCTGATACCGAACATACAGTCGCAGAAGCCTTTGACGTGTGGAAAGAGAAGTCGATGTACGGAAAGAAGTACATGGGTATTGTCCGTTCTGCGTTTCTGATTCAAGACGGAGTCGTTCTGAACGCGTGGTACAAGATCTCTCCGGCTGATACGCCGGCCAATCTTTTGAAGGCTCTGAAGAAGTGAGCACGTTTCCTCTTCCGATTGATGTGTTGCCACATCGTCCGCCATTTCTTTTTATTGACCGCGTTACATCGCTTGAAGTTGGTGTGACAGCTGTGGGGCACTGGAAGCTGACTGGGGATGAATGGTTCTTTCCTGGGCACTTTCCGGGGCGACCAACATTGCCCGGTGTCCTGATGTGTGAAGCGATTGCCCAGTTGGGTGCGTACGCGCTATTGACCGACCCGTTGCATCAGTCAAAACTTCCGTTATTCGGTGGACTTGACGGAGCTCGCTTCCGCAGGCAAGTAGGCCCAGGCGATGAACTCGAATTGCAAGCCACGCTTGGTCACATCAGTGCTCGCGGCGGCAAAGGTTCAGGCAGAGCTCTGCTGAACGGAAAGGTTGCATGCGAATGCGATCTGATGTTCGTACTTGTTGATCGGTAAAGACGTGAGACGAATGTCTGTTGCTCCGGAACCACTACACGTGGGCGAATTCGTTGTCCGTAAGTATGAGGCGTCTGACGCACAAGCTTTAGTGGATGCCGTTACAGATAGCTCCAAACACTTAGAGCCGTGGATGCCGTGGATGAAGTTTGAACCGCAGTCCGTTGCTCAACGCGAAGTGTTGATCAAGACGTGGAGCGAGGCTTGGGATTATCGAAACGAATTCGTAATGGGAATCTTTCTAGGTGATCGTGTTGTCGGCGGAACGGGCCTTCATTTGCGCGGAGATGTAAACACCGTTGACATCGGATACTGGATTCATGTGGACTTCGTAGCCCGTGGAATTGCTACTCAAGTCGCCGATGCGCTGACGTCTACGGCATTCTCATTGTGGGAAGAAATAGACACCGTTGTGATAGTTCACGATGAAGCAAATGTTGCTTCAGGAAAGGTTCCAAATCGTTTGGGATTTAAGCATGTCTCTATAGGTCAAAGAGAGCCTGAAGCATCTGCTGAAAGCGGTGTGATGTATCGCTGGGAAAAGAAACGAGCGAACTAGTTATTCGGGCGGGCCGATGACAACGGAACCGTTGTGGCCACCGAAACCAAAGTTGTTGGAGATGGCCCGACCTGGAACCCATGGCCGAGCAGCTCCTATTACCAAGTCAATGCTCATGGTCGGATCTATTTCTGTAGTTCCAGCAGTTGGCGGAATTAGTTTGTGTTGCATCGAGAGAACTACCTGGGCTGCTTCAAGAGCGCCGGCAGCACCAAGGGCGTGCCCCGTGACGCCTTTACCGCTTGTGACCGCAACACCTCGGGCGCCAAAGACATGAGTCATTGCTGCGGCTTCTGCTGCATCGTTTAGAGGTGTTGATGTGCCGTGAGCGTTCACCAGTTTCACATCACTTGCTGAGATGCCTGCATCTTCTAGCGCCAGATTCATACATGCGATTGCACCAGTTCCGCCAGGAGCAGGAGCTGTAATGTGATGCGCGTCAGCGTTGCTTGCAGAGCCAAGGATTTCGCCGAGAATTGTGGCGCCTCGAGCAACAGCAAGGTCATAGCGCTCAAGAATGAATACTGCTGCACCTTCGCCCATTACGAAACCATCACGGGTTGTATCGAAAGGTTTGGACGATCCTGTAGATGACAGGGCAGTCATGTTCCCGAAACCAGCCAATGATGTGAGGGTGGCAGCACATTCAGAGCCGCCTGTTGCAACTGCATCACAGCGACCCCATGCAATTAGTCGTGCCGCGTACCCAATGGCATGTGTTCCGGCTGCACAGGCTGTGCAAATCGTTTCATTAGGTCCTTGAAGTCCGTACTTCATGGAAATGGCTGCGCCAGAGGCATTGGCCATCATCATGGGAACAAGAAATGGTGATACTCGACGTTCACCTTTCTCTAGTCGGATGGTGACTTGTTCTTCAAGCGTGTGAAGACCACCAATGCCCGTGGCAAAGATGGTTCCAAAACGAGCAGGGTCGACATTCATGACGCCGGCTTGTTCAAATGCTTCGGCAGCAGCAGCAAGAGCTAGTTGCTCTACGCGGTCAGCACGACGGGCATCCTTTGGAGAATCGAAATACGGTTGCGGATCCCAATCAGTTATCTCAAGAGAACGCGTATTGGTAATTCCTGGCCCCATAAGACCATTCCAATATGCATCTTTTCCAATACCGCACGGAGCAACGACTCCGAGACCGGTGATGGCAACGCGATGTCCGACGCCCTTCATGGTGTGAGAACTCTCTGGTTACAGCTTGGCGACGATGACGTCGAACGCTTGACCAACAGTTTTTACTTCTGCGAGGTCTTCTTCTGGCACTTCAATGCCGAATTCTTCTTCAAGCGCCATTACGAGTTCAACAACATCGAGCGAGTCTGCATCAAGATCATCTGCGAAGTTGGCTGTTGGGACTACTTGCGAAGCGTCAACTGAAAGGGTTTCTACTGCGCACTTGACAAAGCGGCTAAATAGTTCTTGATCCATGGGGTGTTTCTCCTTGTTCGGTCCACTAGTTTCGCACAGAGGGGACTGCGAATCAGCCTTTTACTGTTTCGGGTCAGTGTGGGTGACTAGTGACCCATGCCGAGACCACCATCAACAGGGAGAATTGCCCCGGTGATGTAGGCGGCATCGGGGCCGGCAAGAAATACCACGGCGCCAGCGATTTCGTCTGCAGATGCCATTCGGGCGAGAGGCACGGAATTCGTGATTTGTTCAAGTTTGTCCTGGCCGAGACCTGCTGTCATATCTGTTTCAACTGGTCCAGGCGCAACAACATTTACGGTGATGCTGCGAGAACCAAGTTCTCTTGCCAGTGAACGTGCGAACCCAACTAGACCTGATTTTGACGCTGCGTAGTTAGCTTGACCGGCTGACCCCAGCATGCCTACGACTGACGACATGAGAATGATTCGTCCCTTGCGGGCTCGCAACATTCCTTGCGTTGCACGTTTGACGACTCGAAAAGTACCCGTCAGGTTTGCGTCGATAACAGATGAGAAATCAGTTTCGCTCATTCGCAACAAAAGAGTGTCTTTAGTAACGCCGGCATTTGAAACTAGAACTTCCACTGGCCCGAAGTGTTCCTCTATTGCTGTGAACGCGGCATCTACTTGAGCTGTGTCTGTGATGTCGCATTTGACTCCAAAGAACTGGGATGGCGGGGGAGTTGTGTTGTATGTAATTGCTACCTTGTCACCCAAAGAAGCGAAGCGTTCCGCACATGCAAGTCCGATTCCTCGTGAACCGCCGGTTACTAGGACAACTCTGCTCATTGCGCACCCCATCTAACGACAGCACTTGCTGCAGTCATTCCTGCACCGAAACCAACCATCAGAACCAGGTCACCGTCTTTCGCCCTGACTTGGCCAAAATCTCCAAACAATGCAAGAGGAATAGATGCCGAAGAAGTATTGCCAGTTTCATGAACTACGACTGCAACTTTCTCCATTGGTACTCCAAGCTTGTCGCACGCTGATGTGATGATTCGAATGTTGGCCTGATGTGGCACGACCACATTCAGTTGGTCTGCGGTTACACCTGCTGCAGCCATGGATTTTTGGGCACTATCAACCATGATGCGTACTGCCCGACGGAATACTTCCTTGCCGTCCATGTGTACAAAGCCACCGACTTCGCTGTAGAGAATTTCCTCTGCACTTCCGTCGGCGTCGAGATCCCAACCGAGCAATTGCCCGTGACCAGTTGTGCGTTCAAGAATTGCTGCACCTGAACCATCTGCAAAGAGGATCGCGGTATTGCGGTCGGTCCAATCCACGATTCGAGAAAGACTGTCGGTCCCGATGACGAGTATGCGTTGGGAACCGAGTGCGATAAGACCGTGAGCGGTAATCATTGCGTATACAAAACCAGAACAAGCAGCGTTGACATCGAATGCGCCGCAACGCAGGCCAAGTGCGTTTTGCACAGTCGCTGATGTGGCCGGAACTGTGCGGTCGGGAGTTGTGGTGGCGAGAACTAGGGCATCAATCGATAATGGATCAATTCCAGCCATTTCAATTGCTGCGCGACCGCTTGCGATGCTCATTTCCGCAGTTGAACCGCCTATATGTCGACGGTGAATACCCGTTCGTTCGCGAATCCACTCGTCATTCGTGTCCATGGTCTTCGAAAGGTCGTCGTTAGTAACAGTCGTATGTCCGAGAGATGTACCCCAACCGATAAAGCGAGCGCCGCGAACGTTGTCTGGTATCTGAGGCATGTGTTCCTGCGTTCTTCTTGTAGTTACTTCGTGCGCAACCATGCAATGGGTTGGCGTGATGTGACACGTTCACCTTCAACTGCGATGTAACTCTGTACTATTCCTGCAAATGGTGAACGCACTTCGGACTCACCGACATGCCCGATGAGGCGACCAACTTCAATTGCTGTGCCATTTGCAATGTTGCCAATGGGCGTGAAAACCCCAGCGGACGGACTAACTACAAGGCGCTCTATTGCAAAAAGATGCTCTCCTTCATGTTGGCCAGCGGCCAGTGGGGCTGATGCGTCAACCCATTCGATGAGTTTGTCTAATTCGTCGGGTGTTGCAACGCTGATTGTTCGTGCGGTCTGAACCGTGCGTTTGGCCATTCCTGTAAGAACGCCACCAGGCCCGAGTTCCACAAAGCCTGAAACGCCAGCTTCTGAGAGGGTCAATAGGCAATGCTTCCAACGAACTGGGTTTGATAATTGGGCTGACAAGAGTGACGACCACTCGTCACCAGCATCGTGCAATGCAGCATCAACATTTGAGACAACAGGAACTTCTGTGTCACGCGGGCTAGCGGCAGCAATTGCAATACGAAGTCGATCGCGGGCTGCTGTCATGAATGGAGTGTGGAAAGCGCCGGATACTTGCAACGGCATAACTTTCTTTGCACCGAGTTCTTTAGCCACAGCACCAGCTGCTGCTACGCCTGCCGGAGAACCTGCGATGACAACTTGGCCAGGTGCATTGAAATTTGCAACCCACACGTCACTGTCAGCGCGTCTGCACGCGACTTCAACGAGATCGTCATCAAGACCAAGAATTGCTGCCATGGTGCCAGGAGATGCAAGACCTGCCTCGTGCATTGCATCTGCCCGCTCTACAACAAGTCGTACTCCATCTTCGAACGACAAAGCGCCCGTTGCAGTAAGAGCGGTGTATTCACCCAAGCTGTGACCTGCACAAAAACTCGGTTCAATTCCTAAACGTTCAACTGCATCAAGAACCATAAGGCTTGAAACAAAAGTCGTGAGTTGCGCATTGCGTGTATCTCGCAGAGTTTCTGCATCGGCATCAAGCAGAAGTGAGGCGACATCGCGGCCAGCTACCTCTGAGGCTTCGTCGACGAGCTCCCAGCTTTCAGTTTCTGTCCAAGGTCGCCCCATACCGGGTCGTTGCGACCCTTGACCGGGGAATGTAAAGGCAAGCACTAGGAAAACCTTAGACGGAGTGCTGATAGCAATGCGTACTACTCGCTAGTAAGGCGCTGAACAGAAGTGCCGATACCATGGTCAATCCTGGCCCGAGTGGCGGAATGGCAGACGCGACGGACTCAAAATCCGTTGCTCGAAAGGGCGTGTGGGTTCGAGTCCCACCTCGGGCACCCAGGCAATCCATACAATGAACATGTATGGGACATCGACTAATACAACGACGATTGTCCCAAGTGTCAGCACGGATGCGGGAACTGACAGAGGAACTTCGGGTCGTCCAAGACCAGATGGTTCAAGTTGTTGAAGAGGCTGATGAGAAGTCGCTTCGTGCCCTCGTATCTGAAACACCTTCGGCGGCGTTTGAATATCGTGAAGCCAAGAAACACGCAGACGTTATTCAGCGCCATCACAAGCAGATCGTCGCTGAACTGGCTGACCTTGAGCGCCGTACTAATAGTCTTCTAGATCGTATGAAGGAGCCAAGTGCATGAGCATTCGTGTAGTCATTGCTGAGGACGAGGCCATCATCCGTCTTGATTTGAAAGAAACACTCGAAGAAGAGGGTTACGAAGTAGTCGGAGAAACCGGTCGCGGCGATAAAGCAGTTGACCTGGTGCGAGAACTTCGACCAGACCTCGCCATTCTTGATATCAAGATGCCAGGTATGGACGGTATTGAAGCTGCTCGTCTGATTACGAAAGATCGAATCTGTGGCGTTCTGGTATTGACAGCATTCAGTCAGCGTGAGGTGATTGAACAAGCACGAGATGCGGGCGCTCTTGCGTATCTCGTGAAGCCGTTTCAGAAAACAGATCTAGTGCCAGCCATTGAAGTTGCTATTGCGCGATTCAGAGAAATGCAGGCTCTGAACGGTGAAGTTGATGCTCTGGAGGAACAACTTGAGACTCGTAAGTCAATTGATCGCGCCAAAGGCATTCTCATAGATCAATGCTCGATGACCGAGTCTGATGCGTATGGCTTCATTCAGCGCGGGGCCATGAATCACAGGGCCACTATGAAGGCTGTCGCTGACATGGTGATTTCTGGCGAACTGCGCCCCGAATAGATATGAGAACTTCTCCATGTTGATCATGGCCCTTGACGGAAACTCATTGGCGTATCGCGCCTTCTATGCACTGCCAGAAGATATGGCTAATGCCAGCGGCCAGGTAACAAATGCTGTGTACGGATTCACCACAATGTTGTTGACCCTGATGCGTGACCATAAGCCTGACGGTGTTGTCGTGGTCTTTGACCGGCCTGAACCAACGTTTCGACATGATGCGATTCCTGAATACAAAGCACAACGTGACAAAGCTCCCGAACTTTTGATTCAGCAATTGGGAATGATTCGCGAATTACTTGACGTTCTTGGAGTTGTGTGGTGGGAGAAGGCAGGCTTCGAAGGCGACGACTTGATTGCAACTGTGGCTGAACATGCCGAGAAGGCGGGCAACGACCTCATTGTTGTAACGGGCGACCGTGATAGTTATCAACTGGTCCGTGACCCGCATATTCGCGTTTTGTATAACAAGCGCGGCGTCAGTGATTATGCGTTGTACAACGAGGCGGGAATTCTTGAGCGAACAGGAGTCACGCCAGCTCAATATGCCGATTATGCAGCGTTACGTGGAGACCCAAGCGACAACTTGGCTGGTATTCCAGGTGTGGGTGAAAAGACAGCTGCGAAGTTAATCAATCAATATGGCGACATAGACAGCGTGATTGCGGCAGCTGAAGCTCAGACACCCAAACTCAAGGCTGGACTTAATGAGCATGGTGTACGCGTGAAACGTAATGCGGAGATGATGATTCTTCGTCGTGATGTTCCGCTAGAAGTGAATCTCAGCGAACTCGCTCCGCATCCCGATATGGCCGGTGCAGCGCGCATGTTTGAGTTCTTGGAATTCAAGACAATGACAAAGCGATTATCAGACATAGCGAAGTCATTGAACTGGGAGACACGAGGCGATGGTGCGCCGGTTGCCATGGGTACCGTTATCCCGGAGTCGAATGAAGTGCTCGGACAGGTATCGATAGCGGACTCTGTCAATCAAGTGGTCATGATTCTCAGCAAATTGCTTTCGTTCGTTATCGCTCCGCACTTTGACGGCGAACCGGGCCGCTCAGCAGTTTCAGGATTGGCTGTAGTGACTGACAAAGTTTCCGGTTCAGTGCTGTATGTGTCGCGAGATTTACTGCTCAACAGTGATGTCATCAGTGTGCTGAATGCGGGCACCCCGATCGTCTGTCACGACGCGAAACCGTTGATGCGCTCGTTGCTTAATGAATCAGTTGACCTTGTTCATCTGTCGCTCGATACCGCCATTGCTTCGTATCTGGTTAATCCTTCTAGATCTAGCTATTCATTGGCTTCGGTATCAATAGATGTATTGGGTCGTGAACCAACAACTTCTACAGAATCTGATGGCCAGTTTGATTTCGGTGGGGCCGATGATTCCGTTAGGGCTTGCGCTGAAGAAGCTTTCTTCACAGCTTTGATTGCGCCCGTCATCACGCAGCAGTTAGAAGCAATTCACAATGAGTCTCTGTATGCCGATATCGAGAACCCACTAGTTCGTGTCCTCGCAAAAATGGAGCATGTTGGCATTGCGGTAGACCGAAAGGAACTTGAAAGTATCCGCGACCGTTTGACTGCTGAGACAGTGGAGCTAACTCAAAAGCTGCAAGGCATAGCGGGACGTACCTTCAATCTCAACTCACCCACACAATTGCGCGAGATTTTGTACACCGAGCAAGGGCTATCACCTGGGAAGAAGACTAAAACTGGCTTTAGTACTGACGCAGCAACACTTGAAAAGATTCGCGACCAGTGGCCCGAATTTATTGACCCGTTGCTTCGTTATCGCGAAGTTGAGAAGTTGCGGTCAACATACGGCGAAGGACTGCTTGGTGAAGTCGCCACAGATAGCCGAATCCATGCAACGTTCAATCAAACAGTTGCACGAACAGGTCGTCTCAGTAGTGACAAACCAAACTTGCACAACATCCCGGTGCGGACTGATGAAGGACGAGTGTTCCGTACAGCTTTTGTAGCCAAAGAGGGAAGTTCACTGCTCGTCGCCGACTACAACCAAATTGAACTCCGTTGTATTGCTCATCTTGCTAATGATCCTGGTCTTGTCGGCGCGTTTGCTGCCAGGCAAGACATTCACCAGGCAACTGCCGCACGGGTCTTTGGGGTGCGAGCCGAAGATGTCACTCATGATCAGCGATCAAAAGCGAAGATGGTCTCATATGGGCTTGCTTACGGCATGGAGGCCTACGGATTAAGTCAACGACTAGCGATTGGTGTCGATGAAGCGTCAGGAATCTTGAATGCCTACTTCGCAGCATTTCCAAATGTAAAGCAATACATGGATGATGCGATTCACACCGCACGACAGACTGGTTACACCGAGACTTTGTTCGGCCGCCGTAGGCAGATACCTGAACTATTGAGCGATAATTTCCGCGTTCGACAAGCAGGCGAACGCCAGGCGATGAACGCTGCAATCCAGGGACTTGCTGCAGATATTTTCAAGATCGCGCTTGTCAGAATCGATGCGCTCCTTGAAGAGGGGATGTACCAGTCACGCATCGTTCTCCAAGTGCATGACGAAGTCATTGTTGAAGTTGTTGAAAACGAGCGTGACGTGGTGGGTCCTCTAGTTCTTGACACGATGCGAGCTGCAGCTGATTTGAGTGTCCCGTTTGAAGTACATGCTGCATGGGGCGCAACATGGGCTGCTGCGAAGGGTTGATCTCATCTGATGCCAAATGAAGCGATCGGGGCGCATTGGTTCGAGCCGCTTGCAGAGCACATGGGGTCGGCCTATTTGAGGTATTCCTTTACCAAGGGAACTGTCAACGAGATCGACTTCATAGTTCGGCAATTGGATCTGCAACCAGGTGATCGAATTCTTGATGTCGGTTGCGGGCCAGGACGACACTCTCATGAGTTGGCGCGTCGTGGGTTCACAGTGCACGGAATTGATATCAGTCAAACATTTGTTGACCTTGCATCAGCAAATGCAGTGGACGGATGCTCCTTCGAACGCATGGATGCGCGAGCAATGACATTCGACAGTGAATTCGACGTTGCGATTTGTTTGTGCCAAGGAGCCTTTGGGTTAATGACTTCCGGAGGTCATGACATTGATGTCTTGACTGGCATCCGAAGAGCCCTCAAGCCAAGTGGAACCCTTGCGCTTTCGGCGTTCAATGCCTATTTTGCGGTCAAGTATTTCGAGGAAGCTGTATTCGATGCTGAAAGCGGCGTTAACCATGAAAAGACAGAGGTCCGTAACCAGGAAGGGGAAGTGCTGGGTGCCGACCTGTGGACCGGTTGCTACACGCCCCGCGAACTGCGGTTAATGCTGGAAAAAGCCAAGATGAACGTTCGGGATATCTTCAGTGTCGACCCGGGCGACTATGGCGATGCGGTGCCGTCCTTGGAGACTTCTGAGTATCTAGTGATAGCGTTTCCTTCGCCTTCCAAAGCGGAAGGTGCTTGCTAAGGCAGGCTCACCGATATTCCTACCTATCATTTTCGAAAGATCAATTCCTTGTCCGATACCAACATCACTTCCGCAGCCATGGGCACCTTTGACGCGGAAAACAATTACACACCACGACAAATCACAGAACGTGATATTCCAAGTTTCGCCGAAGCCATCGAAGGCACAATGGTTGAACTTAAAGACGGACAACTCATTACCGGAATAGTTGTGAAGATCGATCGTGATGGCGTGTTGCTCGATGTTGGTTACAAGACCGAAGGTGTTATCCCGACTCGCGAATTGGCGATTAAGAATGATGTCAACCCACATGATGTTGTAAAGCTCGGCGAAAGCATTGAAGCTCTCATTCTCACTCTTGAAGACAAAGAGGGTCGCCTCGTTCTTTCAAAGAAGCGCGCTCAGTACGAAAAGGCTTGGGCCGACATTGAGAAGAAGAAGGAAGAAGACGGAGT